>NZ_JACJFC010000011.1:0-152348 GCF_014164385.1 Pseudoalteromonas sp. SG43-3 | reverse complement strand
TTAGTTAGTTATTTTACAAATAAAAATGCCACTCTAAATAGAGTGGCATTTTTTGTTTAATCAGTAATTAATGTATTAAAGATCAAATGTGCGTGAAACAGCAAGTACAATACGCTCATCAGCATAATCGTAATCTAAGCTAGTGTTTTCAGCAGCCACTTCAATACCAAAACCTTCGTAGCTTGTTTGATAAGCTAGGCGGTAGTGCTTGTACGATTTTTTCTGGTTTGTATCCCAAGCCCACTTTTCACCATCAAGTGAGTTTGAAATATCAAAACTTGCACGTAGTGCGTGATTTGGAGCTAGTTCATAAGTGTGAGCAACCATTGAAATTACATGACCCGCACCTGTTCCAAAGTAATCCCAGCTATACCAAAAGTTAAGCTCAGTTTGGCCGTATTCACTTGCATAACCAAACTTAGTGTAAGCTTCAGCGTAGTTACCGTCACTGTTATTACCTTGATAAGTGTAATAAGCGATACCGTAATCAACGCTGAATTGCTCATCAAGTTGTACATATTTACCTAAGTAAGCATCAAGCTCAAAATCAGTGTCGTCACCAAAATCTACGTTTGAGGCCCAAACACCAGCGTAAACACCACTCTCAAAGGCATAATCTAAGCTGCCTTGAATTGCAGGGTCGCTATCGGTCTGTGTTACACCATTAAAAGTGTAGTCAGACGCTGCAGTGATTGTTGTTGACCAATCAGCTGCTGCAGTTGTTGATAAAAGTGCAAATGGTAGTGCTACTACAAGTTGTTTTAGTTTGTTATTCATTATTAATCCCTAGTGTACTGTGTCTATTTTTGTGTAATCAATTGCGTTTGCTTTTGGTGAGCTATCTATATTCGTTACTGTTTTAAATTTACTGTAACCAATAAAGGCTGCACAGATAAAGAACAAGCCGATAACTAATGCGCCTACCCACTGAATTTGTAAAAATTCTAATTTAAACAATAGTGTAAGTAATGATAGAGCAACAACATTTCCGATTATGTATTTCATTTTGCCAAAACGCTTTACGGTAAAGTTTAGGTTATCTGTATATAAACGCACTAACGAATCAAGTGAGTTAATTACAAATACAATACCTACAAATACCATAGCGAAGTTTTTAATACCTTGAGTTGGGATGCCCGCTTCATGGTAGTGATAAAGTACGCTAAACCAAATCGCAATAGGAATAGAAGGGAAAATCAACATTGCAGCTAATACTTGGTATGTTTTAAGTCCACCAACAAAGCGTGATGTAAATTGACCAATCATTATGCTCCACGCAAACCACCAGAATAAGTAAAACTCATGGTAATCATTAAGCGGTAAAACAAATTCATTAATGTTTGCAAAGTAAGTACCAATAGAACCTAAGTTATCTGTAAATGCTGACATTTGACCATCACCTATCACAAATGCGCCAGTCCACATAAAGGCGATTAAAGCTAAGAATAACCACGTAGTAGAAATACTTAAAATACGTACATATTTAATATCAGTACTTGAGTACACAGCAAAACAGATAGCAGCAAACACAATTAAGTAAAACTCAGAAACTATACTTGTTCCATCACCTAATTCGGGTAAATACCACGGTAGGTTTGTAAGCAGCAAATAAGCGGTAAATGCACATGTACCAATAATTACAACGTTATTGATAAATTTAACCCAAGGAATTTCGAAAAATTTCACTTTAGGTTCTATTACACAGAAATAAAAGCACGTAAGAAAGTAAAATCCCCAGATCAAAAATCCCCAGTAGCCAAACTCAATAGCCAGTGGATTTGCAAACGCGTATTCTGGGCTTGCTTTTATGTCTGCATAACCTGCAAACTCAGTTAAAGGAAACATAATAAGGCCAACATCTAGGCCAGAAGTAAATAGTATTGCTATAAAGGTAAAGGTTCGAACTGGTGTTACACCTACTACGCGAACATTACCCCATTTAATTAAAATAGTGATAATAGCAAGTAAGGTAAAAATGATGCCTGCATTAAGCCAAATAGTCATTGTTACCCTCCAGTAATGAATAAAAATAATTCATAAGCACTCCGTATTTTATTGTTTTATTCTCGCATTAACACAACGTAACCTATTTACATCGTGTGCCACTGCAAGGCACGCATTGGTTTAGCCCGACGAGACTAAACCTAAGCATGTGGCTAAAGTTAGATCTCCGTACTACGTTGTGTTTCTTGCCAGTTTGTTGTTATGGCAACATTCACATCCGATTTCTGTAATGGTTCTTTACCTAAAATTATGTCAGCTGCTTTTTCGGCAACCATAATAGTAGGCGCATTCAAGTTTCCGTTAGGAACTGTTGGGAATATAGATGAGTCAACAACACGTAGTCCTTCAATACCATGTACTTGCGTATTTGAATTAACAACGGCCATATCATCTTCACCCATTTTGCATGAGCAAGAAGGGTGGTAGGCACTTTCTACGGCTTGGCGTACAAAGGCATCTATTTCTTCATCTGTTTGAATATGTTTACCTGGTTGAATTTCTTCATCGCGGTATTCATCAAAGGCACTTTGTTCGATTATGTCGCGTGTTAAGCGAACGCACGCTCTAAAGCCTTCAATATCGTCTTGGTGTTCAAGGTAATTAAATAAAATGGTTGGTGGTTGCTCAGGGTTCGCAGAAGCAATAGTGACACTACCGCGACTTTTTGGTTTGTTATGACCCACATGTACCTGAAAACCATGACCTGCAAATGCACTTCTACCATCGTAACGCATAGCCGCTGGTAAAAAGTGATATTGAATATCTGGCCATTCAACACCTGGTTTTGAGCGAATAAACGCACACGATTCAAAATGATTCGTTGCACCTAAACCCGAACGCGTTAATAACCAGCGCGCACCAATCAACCCTTTTGAAACAATGCCTAGTTTGCCGTTAAGCGTGATAGGTTGCTTACACTTGTATTGAAAGTAAAACTCAAGATGATCTTGTAAGTTTTGACCTACACCTGGTAGATGATGCTGTACTTCAACGCCTGCTTTTTCAAGCGATTGAGTATCACCAATACCAGAGAGTTGTAAAATATGTGGAGAGCCGATTGGGCCTGCACTCAATATTACGTCTTTTGCAGCATGTGCTGTTTTAACGTCGCCATTTACTTTGTATTCAATGCCTGTGGCTTTTTTACCATCTAAAATCACGCGCTGTGCTAGTGCACCTGTAATAATTGTTAAATTACTACGCGATTTAACAGGGTCTAAATACTCACGCGAAGCAGAGCTGCGCACGCCGTCTTTTACAGTCATGTGCATTGGGCCAAAACCCTCTTGCTGCGATGCATTATAATCATCTGTAGACGCGTAACCGGCTTGTACACCTGCTTTGATAAAGGTGCGGTAAAGCGGGTTTTTCATTTCGTTGCCGTTATTAACGCCAAGCGGGCCTTTGCCACCACGGTAAGTATTTTCACCAAGATAAAAGCTTTCTGCTTTTTGAAAATACGGTAAACACGATTGGTAATCCCAGTCGTTTGCACCGTGTTGCTGCCATTCGTCAAAATCTTTTGCGTGGCCACGTACGTATACCATGCCATTAATAGATGACGAACCACCTAATACTTTGCCTCGAGGACAATGCATTTCACGGTTATCTAAATGAGGCTCAGGCTGCGTATGAAACTGCCATGCATATTTGTCACTATTCATAGGAATAGATAACGCGGTTGGCATTTTTATAAAAATACTTTTATCACTACCGCCAGTTTCTAGTAGTAACACGCGGTTACTTGAATCTTCAGATAAACGGTTTGCTAAAACACAACCCGCCGAACCCGCGCCAACAATAATATAGTCGTAATGATTACTCATAGTAGGGCGCCTTAAAATGGGCTTTCTATGTCGGCCATACCAACATAAATAGACTTAGTTTGCGTGTATTGATCAAGAGTTTGTATACCATTTTCACGGCCAATACCCGATTGCTTATAACCGCCAACAGGCATTTCAGCAGGTGAGTTACCGTATGCATTAATCCAACAAATACCGGCTTGTAACTTGTGAATAACGCGGTGCGCACGTTTAATATCGCTAGTAAATACGCCTGCGGCCAAGCCTAGGTGGGTTGCGTTAGCGCGTGCAATAACATCGTCTTCGTCGTCAAAAACAAGCACGCTCATTACAGGGCCAAATATTTCTTCTTTAACGATTGTCATATCGTCGTTACAATCAATGAACACAGTCGGTGCTACAAAATAGCCATTAGGTGCAGATTCAGGTGAAAGCGTTGTACCACCAGTTAATAGCGTTGCACCTTCTTCGATGCCTTTATTAACGTAGCTCATCACTAGTTCTTGGTGCTTTTTAGAGATAAGTGCGCCAAAGTTAGTATTTAAATCTTGTGGGTCGCCAGCAATAATATTTTTCTCAGTGCGCGCTTTAAGCTCATCAATAAACTGCTGATATACATTTTTATGAACGTAAATACGTGTACAGTTAGTACAAATTTCGCCTTGCGTATAAAAGTTACCTAACATAGCAGCGCTAACCGCTTGCTCTATGTTGGCATCATCAAATACTAATAGTGGAGATTTACCACCAAGTTCCATCGTGACATCTTTTAACGTACCGGCAGCACTCGCTACTACTTTTTTTCCTGTGCCTACTTCACCCGTAAACGATACTTTATCAATATCGCTATGCTGCGTTAGCCACTGGCCTACATCGCCCGCGCCTTGAACAACATTAAACACACCTGCAGGTACACCAGCTTCAACAAATACTTCTGCAAGTTTAATTGCGCCAAGTGGTGTTTCTTCAGATGGTTTGAATATAAATGCATTACCAGCAGCAAGGGCAGGGCCCGACTTCCAACATGCAATTTGTAGTGGGTAGTTCCATGCACCTATACCCGCACAGATACCTAATGGCTCTTTACGTGTGTAGTAAAAGTCATCACCAACCATTTGTTGTTGGCCTACTTGTGCTGGCGCAAGGCCTGCAAAGTATTCAATTACATCAGCGCCGGTTTCAATATCAACACAATTAGCTTCTTGCATTGGTTTGCCGGTGTCGAGTACTTCTACAAGTGCTAGCTCATCATTGCGCTCGCGTAAAATAGCCACTGCTTTTAATAAAATACGACTACGTTCAATAGGTGTCATTGCTGACCACTGTGCAAAACCTTGCTTTGCACTGGCAATGGCTGCGTTTTGAATAAATTCGTCGGCAATTTCTACTGCGTAAATAACCTCACCCGTTGCTGGGTTTGTTACATCAAATGTTTTGCCGCTCTGGTTTGCAAGAAAATGGCCGTTAATAAAATTTTGATAGACAGGTGTAGTCACGCTAGGCTCCATATTGCTTGATAAGTGAAAGTACATAGCTTTTTGCTAACTTTTCACTGTGTTTAAACTGATTATTGTCTGATTTACTCAGTACTGCTCTTAACCATAGGCCATCGATCATTGCGGCGCTAAGTTCTGCAGCTTGATTTGCTTGCTCAATAGGCATTAATTGCTTAAAAGAAAATGCTAAATTACTTTGCAAGCGTTTACTGTTTACGTTTTGTAGTCTGTGTAATTCTTCATCATGCATCGATTGCGCCCAAAAACTTAACCACGTTCGGGTTGTATCATTACGCTGTTGTACAAGCGCAAAGTTGGCTTCGATAATAAACATTAAACGCTCAATGGCAGTGGTTTGATGATTTACTTTACTTATTAAGCCTTGCTTTAAGCTTGTTAGTAAGTATCTAACCGTGGCTTCAATTAACCCCTGCTTACCATTAAAATAATGACTAATGATACCTGACGACAAACCTGCATTTTTACTAATGCTGTTTATAGTTGTGCCTTGTAGTCCCTTAGTAGCAACTGACTCTATAGTTGCGTCAATTAGCTGCTGACGTCTGACAGGTTCCATTCCGACTTTAGGCATAATTTTTATTAATTGAACGTTCAATAAACATAAGCTTAAGGTAATAGCTCTAACAATTCAAGGCTGAAGTAAATACCTAGATGCCAAAATGTAGATTAATCATTAATAAAAGAGCAATTAATAGGACAAAGAAGATGTGGTTTTTATTTGTTTAATTTTATTTAAAACAGTAGCTTGAGAATTTAATTTTTAAATTTAATAATAGTAATGATTTGTTTACAGCAATAAATGAATAAAATGTCAAAAAACCATTAGAACAATAATAGTTAGAGTACTAATAGTATTATTTTGATACAAAAGAACACTAAACCTGCAATTGCTTAGTGCTCTAATAAATTTATATGGAGAGTAAACTTTGTGGTTTTATCGCTTTAAAGCGCTTGGTATTGAAAGGTTAGGCATTATTAATAACGCCTTTAAAAAGTAGGGGGTAACGTCTTAGTCTATTGCCAATGTAGTCATCAGCTAAAATTTGCTGGCAAATGAAATCAATATCTTTGCTTGCTTCAAATACCCAATCAAAGCGCTCTATAGCCAGTAAAAAACCACGCTTTAAATGAGTTTGAGAACGGTACTGTTCTAGGTTGTCTTGAATAATAGAGACTTTACTTGGATTAGCTTTAAGCTCTTCTACTACTTGATTAATAAAAGTAGTATTGAGCTTACTGGTCGGGCGGTGTCTTAGTTTTCGTGGGTGCATTAGCTCTCGTTTGCAATGTTATATAATTTTTTCAAAAAGTCGTCTTTATGCTTTTCATGCTCGTAGTCAAGGTGGTAAGTATTATGAAAACCAAAGCGCAGTTCTACGCCGCTGCCTTGTAGATATACGGTGTAACCGTCTACGTCTGAATATGCAGTAACTCCCTGATAATGTTTGCCTTCATCAGTCATTTCACCTTTTTGAATTATGCGTTCATATACGGCTAAAATCTGTTTATTGTCGAGTTCGTTTTTCATGTTTTATACCTTTTATTAAAAAGCTAATACGATATAGATATGAGGGTCGATCATCTTAAAAACAATAGCTAAAAAAATGTGATATTGCTTTGTAATTTGGCCTTTTTAAATTATGCTCAAAATTCATTTATTGTTGAGCTTACACCATGATAGACAAGGCGTTACTACTAAAAACTCGTGAGTTATCGGATCAATTAATTGCATTGCAAACGCCTATTAGGATACTCGATGCTATTAATTGGGATAAACAAACTAAAGAGGAGTTTTTTAGACAAAAATGTCAAAAAAATCCACTGATCGATCGTGCATACTATCAACAGCGCGATCTTGGTTTTGTACCTAGCGAGTTACGCCAAGCGTTTTCTACTTTGCACCGTAACATTATTAACCAATTGGGGCAGTTAAATCCCATAGCTCAATACATGGGAAAAATGTGCACAGAGTATAAAACAGTATTAAGTATGCTTGAGTATCGTGGCACACCAGAGTTTCATGACTTATCGGTGGAGTTATTTGGTCACCCTAAAGATTTATTTCATGCCGGTGAGCCCTCACTCTCTGAGCTAGCTAATATGCTAGATAAACCGCTGCAAAATTTACTAATAGCCGACATACTGCCTGACGACCCTAAAAATATTGATGCTGTTGATGCTGTACGTATTTTGTCTGAGCAAGTAAACGCTAGTATGGCAGGTATAAACGTTGAGGTAATGCTTAGCGATGGTATTGTCAGTGATGCAGCCGCCGGTGCTAATAATATTAAGCTTAATCAAGATGTTAAATTTTCTCAGCGTGAACTTGATATATTGGAAGTTCATGAAGGGTGGATACACGTAGGTACCACTCAAAATGGTCTAGCTCAGCCGTATTTAACGTGTTTAAGTAAAGGTACGCCTAGCTCCACTATTACCCAAGAAGGCTTAGCGGTATTAACCGAAATTATTACTTTAAAATCGACTCCGAGACGTTTATCTAAATTAGTAAATCGTATTCAAGCGGTTACAAAGGTAATAGATGGCGCTGAATTTGTAGATATTTACCGTGACTATGTCGCACAAGGTTTATCAAAAGATGACAGCTACACACTCGCGCAGCGTGTGTTTAGAGGGAGCACGCCAACAGGTTTACCTTTTACAAAAGACATTGCCTACATTAAAGGCTTTGTACTGGTTTATAACTTAATACGCGTGGCGATACAGCTTGGCCGAATCGATAGGCTTCCTTTATTACTGGTGGGTAAAATATCGATAGATGATTTTAGATTAATATCGCAGCTTCATGATTTAGGTGTGATAGAGAGCCCACAATTTGTACCACCACACTTTAAAGACTTACGCGGTTTGGCAACGTGGTTGAGCTTTGGCCGTTTTATTGGTGACTTATCGTTTGAAAAGTTAGAAAACGATTATAAACCGTTATTTTTGTAATTAATCAACATAACTTAGCGACATAAAAAAAGCCCATAACGGGCTTTTAAAATAAAGTACTTTAGGCTTTGCTATCGAGCGTTGGTGCTTTCAAATATTTTGTCAGCTGAGGCTGCAACAAAACCTGTATAAAGCTCGCCGTCTGCTTTAGGGTAACGAATAGCAAACTCATAAAAACAGCTAGGAATGCTCATATCACCGTCACTAAAGGTAACAGAGTATTCATCAGCAAGTGTTGACGATTGCTCTAGTAACACCTCTGGTGAGCCTTTAACCTCGCCGCCTGACGTGTTAAGCGAAAAGCCGGCGTCTTTTAGGGCTTGGTTAACATCATGAATGTTATCAAACTTAGCAAGCGTATTAATGTTTACGGTAAAGTGATTGGCACGGTAACCCCACGCCGACATCCACGCTGCATATTCGCTTTCAGCTAGCAGTTGTTTGTAAGTATCGGTGCTTACTTGCCAATGCGTGCCTGAATACAAAAAGTTATCAGCAGTTACTGCGCTTTCATCAATTTGGCTTACCATGTCAGTTACGATAGCTTGTAACTCTGGCGAGCATTTGTCTACTAATAGCTCAGAAATAAACACTTTTGGCTGATTAGGATCGCTATGCTCGTAGTGCTTTGCGTAGAGCTTTTTAGATTCAAAGTGGTACTCACCACATTCTTTGTAACCAATAGCTAAGAAGTGAGCTGCGAGCTTTTCAAGACCCACTTTTTCAATATTAAACGTACGCAGCGCGATATGATCGTTAATAATGTCATCTTTTTGCGTTGACCCTAAAAGGTCATGAATTTTATCTGCCGATGGAGTTACGTTTAAATAGTTTCCCCAAAGGTTCTCAAATAATGTGTTTACATCAGTATGCATGTTAAGTCCTTAAATCTAAAATTTGGTTTTATTGCTTATTCAATTACTAAGCCCGGCGCTAGGTTTTGCGGTAAGCTCACTTTATCTGACTCCACAGATGCTACAGGGTATGCGCAATAATCGGCGGCATAGTATGCACTTGCTCTGTGATTTCCACTGGCGCCAATACCGCCAAATGGAGCTGCACTTGAGGCACCCGTAATGGGGCGGTTCCAGTTAACAATACCGGCACGAATGCGCTTTAAAAAGTGAGTGTAGTCATCTTCACTGTCGCTAAGTAAACCTGCAGATAAACCAAAGCTTGTGTTGTTGGCTTCAATAATTGCGCTGTCAAAGTCGGTATAACGATACACTTTAATTAGCGGTCCAAAATGCTCTTCATCTGGCATGTCGGTAATGCTTGTTACATCAATAATGCCCGGGCTTACAAAACCTGTGCCTGGTTTTAATTGCTTAAGTTCAACAAGGATTTGTGCACCTTTTGAGACTAATTCACTTTGCGCGGCAACCATACCCAGTGCTGCTTTTTCGCTTATCATTGCACCCATAAAAGGCTGCTCTGTAGCAAAGCTGTCGTCTACAACTATGTTTTTAGTTGCGCTTATTAGCTTTTCTAAAATAGCATCGCCGTTGGCTGATTTTCCAATAAATAAGCGACGTGCACACGTACAACGTTGACCTGAGGTAATAAAGCCTGATTGAATAATATCGTGTACAGCGGCGCTTATATCGCTCACATCTTTTACAATAAGAGGATTATTGCCGCCCATTTCAAGTGCTAAAATTTTGCCAGGGTGTCCTGCAAACTGTTTATGTAATAAGTGACCTGTGTTTGAGCTACCGGTAAAAAACAAGCCATCTATATCTTTATGAGAAGCAAGCGCTTTACCAGTTTCAATTTCACCTTGCACAAGGTTAATAACACCCGCTGGCAAACCTGCTTTTAACCAAAGTGAGAGGGTAAATTCTGCAACGTGTGGAGTCAATTCTGATGGCTTAAATACAACAGTATTACCGGCTAAAATTGCAGGAACAATATGCCCGTTTGGTAAATGCCCCGGAAAGTTATACGGGCCAAAAATAGCCACAACGCCATGCGGTTTGTGTCTAATGAATGCTTTAGCACCGGGCATTGGGTTTTCGGTTGTACCAGTACGCTCATGGTACGCTTTAACTGAAATAGCTACTTTGCCTGTCATTGCGCCCACTTCGGTGCGGGTTTCCCATAATGGCTTACCCGTTTCGCGTGCAATAATAGTAGCAAATTCTTCGCTGTGTTCTTTTAATTGTGCTGCGAAGTTTTCTAAAATGGCGATACGCTCTTCAAGCGGTTTGTCTGCCCATTGTAATTGCGCAGCTCTGGCTGCTTTTATAGCAGAACCTACTTGAACAGCGTTTGCGCCATTACCTTGCCATACCACATCGCCATTACTTGGATTGATTGACTCAAATGCTGGACCAAGTCCCACATGCCACTGATTATTAATTAGGTGTGTATTCATAAATTATTTACAGGCGGAAAAATCGCGCTGCATCTCCTTGGCTTAAATTAAGCGCATTAGCCACATCTTGGCTAATGACGAGGGTATGTTTTGCATGATTGTAGTGTGCGTCTTTGGTAAATGTTGCTCTAAAGCCACTTACGCCTTGATTACATACAGCCAGCGTATCAGAGCTATTTTGTGATATGTGATCAAGCTCACCAATAGTAATAGGGCAAACTTGAGAGTCGCGAATGCTGCGAATATTACCAAGCTTTGCTTCAACCGTTGGGCCTGCGTCAAATAAATCAACGTAGCCTCTGTGCTCAAAACCTTCTTTTTCTAATAATTTTAGCGCAGGTTTTGTTTTTTCATGCACATGCCCAATAACTGCTTGGGCTTTTTTACTAAGCAAGTTCACATAAATAGGGTATTTAGGCATTAACTCGCTAATAAACACCTTATCGCCTAAGCCAACTAAGTGATCCGCTTGTGGAAATTCGATACTAAAAAAGTGCTCTTGTAGCCATTGCCAAAAAGGGGAATGACCGTCTTCGTCGCTAACACCGCGCATTTCTGCGATAACAGTATCGGCAAAACGCTCGCTGTGCTGAGCCATAAACAAAAAGCGTGAACGAGATAAAAATCGACCTGTTAAACCTTTACGGCTATTTTCGCGCAAAAATAATGTACATATTTCTGAGCAACCAGTGTAGTCGTTACACATGCTTAAAATATCAACGGTGTTATATACATTTAAAGTAGGCGAGTGGTGTACTGTTTTACCCAAATGATAATGATATAAAGGCACCGATAAACCTACTGCGGCTTCTATAGCGGTTGTGCCAATAACGTCACCTGTTTCACTGTCTTCTAAAACAAATAAATAGCTTTCATCAAGTGGCTGGTTAATGTTTTTGGCAAAGCTTTTTTCAGCACGTTCAATTTTTTCTTTAAGCTGTGCATCGTCCACAGGCAAAGAGGTAAACCCATGACCGGATTCAATCGCTATTTGTTTAAGCGCGTCAAAATCATTGGCAGTAATAGGACGTAATACTTGCATTTATTGCTTGCTCCAATAGCACGCCTGTAGGCGTGCTAATTTAAACTATATTAACCGTTTACTACGTCGCTAACGGCTTTTTCAAAGCGCGCTAAGCCTTCTTTAATATCTTCAAACGGAATAATTAAAGACGGTGTAAAACGAATTACATTCATACCCGCTACAAGATTCATCAAACCATTATTAGCACTGGCTACTAAAAAGTCGCGTGCGCGGCCTTCAAATTTGTCATTTAGTACTGCGCCAATTAATAAGCCTTTACCACGTACTTCGCTAAATACGTTGTATTTTTCGTTAATTGCGTTTAATCCGTCACGGAATAATTGCTCGCGCTCTTTAACACCGTTTAGTACGTCTGGTGTATTTACTGTATCAAATGCCGCTTCGGCCACAGCACAAGCAAGTGCGTTTCCGCCATAAGTAGAACCGTGAGTACCAATTTTTAAATGCTCAGCAATAGGTGTACGAGTGATCATAGCGCCAATAGGAAAACCACCACCCAATGCTTTTGCCGTTGTTAAAATGTCAGGAACAACCCCTAAACCTTCATAAGCGTATAAATCGCCTGTGCGACCAACACCCGTTTGTACTTCATCAAAAATAAGTAACGCGTTATGTTTAGTACAAAGTTCGCGTACTTTTTTAGCAAATTCATCTGTTGGTGAAATAATACCGCCTTCACCTTGTAATGGTTCCATCATAACAGCACATGTTTTATCGCTGATCAGCGCTTCAAATGCCGCTATATCGTTAAAATCACAATGTACTATGTCAGCAGGTTTTGGACCAAAGCCATCTGAATAAGCCGCTTGCCCGCCCACAGTTACTGTAAAGAATGTGCGACCATGGAAACCTTTATTAAATGCAATAATTTGCGTTTTTTCAGCGCCATATACGTCCAATGCATAACGACGAGCTAATTTAAGAGCGGCTTCGTTTGCTTCTGCGCCTGAGTTTGCAAAGTAAACTTTATCAGCAAATGTTGCTTCAACCATTTTTTGAGCTAAACGAAGTGCTGGCTCATTGGTCATAACATTTGATAAATGCCAAATTTTTTCGCCTTGCTCTTTTAATGCTTTAACTAATGCAGGATGACAGTGACCCAAACAGTTAACGGCAATACCACCGGCAAAATCAATGAACTCATTGTTATTTTGATCCCAAACGCGTGAACCTTCACCACGAACTGGAATGATTGCTGATGGATTATAGTTTGGTACCATTACGTCGTTAAATAAGTCTCTTGTTACTTGCATTTTTACACCTAAATTTAATGGGCTTAGATAAAAGATTAGTTGCTAACTCAAAGAAGAATATAGCCTTTATTCTTCAGCAAACACGTTATTATTTCTTGTAGAGGTCATTATCGAAGGTTAGCTGTTAAAATTGCAGTGCTATTTTGTGAAAAATGATTAAAATAAAAGTCAAAATAACGAAGAAAATAACCATTATGATAACTCCACAAGACGAGAAACTACTTTCTGTACTAAAAACAAACGCAAGAGCGAGTATTTCTGATCTTGCACGAATGCTTGACTTATCTCGTTCAACAGTACAAAGCCGAATGCTCAAATTAGAAGAAACCGGTGTGATTAAAGGCTATAGCGTTGATTACGGTGACGACTACCTTAGTAAAATGGTATCAGCTCATGTGTCTATAAAAGTAAGACAAAAATTAACAACTAAAACAAACATTGAGCTTAAGCAAATTGATGCTATTTCACAGCTCTATGCCATAAGTGGTGAGTTTGATTTAATTGCAGTGGTCCAAGCTCAAAATTTAGAACAGCTTAGTCATTTGTTGGACGATATAGGAAATCTTGATGGGGTGGAGCGAACAACATCTTCTGTAATTTTAGAAACTAAATTTAAGCGCTAGGGTTGGGTAGTTCCTTTGTTTTTAGTCGTTAAGTGAACACTCGGTATACTTTAGGTCAATAATAAAAAGGCTAGGGTCTGTTGAACCTTCAAGGTTAAATTAACAGCCCCCAAAAGATTCTTCCTAGGCGCTATTTTCTCTTGGTTGCCTACATAGATGCAGGGTAGGGGGCGTGAGCAGGGCGCGGAAGCTTTGCTCGGTTTTTATTTATTCTTACATGGATGTAAGCAATTAGAATAACGCAGGAGCAGTTATCGAGCACACTAGCTTATAAATCTTGCGCCGCAATTAAATAGCACCTAGTTTGAACAAATTTTTATCCACAAAGATAAACAGACCCTAGATATAAATGCATTAATTTAAATATTTAAGCCTGCTTTTTATAAGTTAATAGCAATAAATCATAGATTTAAATATTGAAGCTATTGATAAGGTACAAAATTTTGTAAAGAAAATTAATACTTTTTTATATGCATGACTATACTTGTTTTAATTTGTACATTATTTAGCAATGGATTATGCCCGCATATCTTTTCACTCTTTTGTTAGGTTTAACTGGGCCTCTCCAGTTTGGGACAAACTTACCCACCACAGCTCCTAATAATGCAGTCAACCAAGTCGAGTGTATTTTATTTGAAATGGGAGCGCCTTTTCAGCTACAAACCTTGCCATGGTTACGTGCACGTCGAGAAGTAAAGTTAGAGCGCTTAGATGGATATTTCACAACCCATTTAATGCCTGAAATGAAAGCTTATGGACGTATATCATCCCCCATTTTTTTAGAAAGCTGGTACTGGTTCACTCACCCAGAGAGCATTAATAAACCAAAAAATAAAATGCGTTATGGTGCAGTAAGAGGAAGTTATCAAGCAAATTGGTTTAAAACTCAGAATATTATTGCTGAGGTAGAAGTAAATTCATTAGAAGAAATAGTAAATGTAATGCACCATAAACGGATTGATAGAATCCTACTTGATTTAGACGATTTTGAATTAGCAGCCTCTAAGCTAGGGATCAATAAAGACGAGTACCAAAAAGAATTTTTTAGATATGTACCTTTGGGATTATTTGCTTCGCATTCACTTATCAAACGCCTTCCTGAATTTCTGCAGCAGTTCGATGAAAATATAAATACTTGTGCGCAAGCTCCATTTTCACTATCAAAAAGTGAAGAAACGCAAATACTTGATAGGCTCTACAGTAGCGCTAAAACCTTATTAAACTTACCTAGTTTAGTCGAAGAAGTTCAAATAAGTAATGAGTCTCCTTTGAGTGAGCCTGAAATTATGAAACGAGACCAGCTATGGATAAAAGAAAGTAAACACGTTGGGCATGCTGATGCGTTAACTATGCTTGATTTACCGTTATCTAAGGTATTTAAAAAATGGCAATCGCAGTTTAAAGGTGTTGTTACTGAGCTTATATTGACTGATAGCCAAGGAAAAAATATAGCAATAAGTAAGTTAACCAGTGATTACTGGCAAGGAGATGAGAATAAGTTTACTAAAATATTTAAACAGTCAAAGGACTATAACTTTGATAGCGTTACATATGATGCATCAACACATCATTTTCAAGTACAGCTAAGTTTTCCTGTTTTAGATAATAATAGCCATATTGGAGTGTTGATTTTAGGTGTTGATGTAGAAAAAGCACTCCATTCGTCAAACGAAAAGAGTAACTAACTCGATACCTTTTACATAAGTTAGCTAAGCTTTGGAACTTTTGCTTAGCTAACATTATATTATGGATGTATTTTTTCTGAGGTCGGCTTTTTTCTTATAATTTCTTTTTTGGCTTCATCAAGCTTTATAAAATAAGCATTACCGCCAATACCTTTAAACTCTTCATCTGTAAATACAATAGTATTGTCATCAAAAAAAGTGACAGCTTCTTTTTGAGTTACTATTCCTAAGTCAATTTTTGATACATCGCCAGAAAAAAACTTATCACCCTCAAAATTTTCGAATAACCAAATACTGGTTGAATCAAGTAATATCAGCTTTTTACGATCAGGGCTTAAAGCAGCCGATGTTATCCAGCATAGCTTTTCTAAAGTGGTACATGTTTTAAATGAATCTATTAACTCGGCTTTAAAATTAGCAGCATGATCGCCCACTTTATAAACCTTAGTAATACCATCAAATGGCTCTGTGCGGTTTTTAGTAAATAAATATAAGTGACGTCCTAGAGCTACAAATGCCTCTAAATCAAAATTACGGTTATTGGGCTTTATAGGACTGCCATCCATTTCGGGGTAGGTAAACTTAATTATTTCTGCTTGAGTCGTATCTGTTTTTATATCTATCGGGTTTTCTATTTTATAAATAGTGAGCCATCTACGATCGTTTTTGTTGTTACCAAAATCGCCTAAAAAGAAGTGCCCAAATTTGTTTTGGGTCATGTCTTCCCAATCAATGTTTTTAGCGTTTTCAACTAAAATTTCTTTAGCAATAGAACCGTCTTTATTGAGTCTGTATAGCTTTGGTTCATTGCCTCCGTCGTTAATAGCCCATAAACGTTGTTGTTTATCAAATTCTATTCCTGATATTTCTTTTAATTTAGGGTCAACTGAAATTTCTTTTTTACTGTATAGGGTATAAATTGAGGTACCAATAAATGCAGCTACAACTAAAAAAATGATGGTGGTAGTTATTAAAATGGTTTTTTTCAACATGAAATTAATGATATTTCAGAGTATTAGAATGATGTGTATTATCCATGATGAAGTAATATAAAAAAAGTAATTTAGGATTTTAAATTTTCTTCGGATATTTGCAGCTATAAATATCTATATATTGAACTAATGAGGTTTTTAATAGTTTGTTGGTTTGAATATTGCTCTGTATGTTAAGTATCATTTAAAGCGTATTGTATATAAGTTTAATGCACCTTTTTGGTGTAATTGAAATATTATTTGCACTGTAATAAAGCGTAAATAAAGTTTTGTTTAACTAATAACACGTTTAATGATTTTTAGATGGTTACCACATCGCCTTTTTGTTTAGTTGTATGGCCTGTGGCAAAGATTAAGTACCCTTTTTGGTTTAGTTGGAGCCTGCTATGTTGAATAAACGTTTTTTTAAAACAAAAGATGAAGCTGAAGTTACTTTTGAATTTTCTCATCCAGAGGCAGAAGAAGTTTGCTTATTAGGTGAATTTAATGATTGGAAACCAGTGCCAATGAAGCTTTATAAAAAACAAGGTGTGTTTAAATTTAAGCAACGCTTACCTATCGATCAACAATTTCACTTTCGTTATCTGATTAATGGAGACATTTGGGATAACGACCATCAAGCTGACGGTTATATCGGCAATACATTTGGCACAGAAAACAGCATAGTAAATACTCAACGCACTAATTAAGGCGATTCAATGGATGCTCTTTCGCAGTTGTTTTACCTGCATGGTATTGGCTTTGAATTCACTAAGTATACAGGTGAACAGGTATTTTTTAGCGAAGAAACGCGTAAACGTGCTTTGCAATGTTGTGGTGTTGATACAAATAATAAAGCAGGAATAGCTCAACTAACTTATGATTTAGATGCATCGCTTTGGCTTGATTTAGTACCTAGTGTGAGTTTAGTTGAGCAAACTGCATGTTTGTTAAAGCTTCGTATAGATGAACGTCAGCAATATTTAGCCGCTAATATCGATGTCCCTTCACTTGGAATGCATTTAGCATTTGATAACCTTTATAACTTGGCTGTCACTGGTGAATATTACTTGCATGGCGTTCGCTATATTGAGCTGGCACTACCCATTGGTAATATGCCAATTGGCTATCATGACGCTAATGTTCAGGTAGGTGAGCAACACGCTATTACACAAATTTGGTGCGTGCCTGAGCAAGTCTATCAAGTGGGAGACACAAAGCGCACTGGATTATCTATTCAGCTTTACACATTAAAAAATAGAGCGAATTTTGGTATTGGCGACTTTGACGATTTATTAGCGCTTACAAAACTATGCATCTCCCAGAACATGGATTATATATTACTTAATCCACTGCATTTGTTATTTGCTGATATGCCAGAGCGAGCCAGTCCTTATAGCCCTAATAGTCGCGCTTTATTAAATCCTCTTTATATTTCTATCGTACTAAGCGAAGACGCAATAAATAACGAAAACCTTGACGCCATTATGCAGCAAGATGATGTCGCTGCACTTATTAAAAGTAATGATCAGTTTATAGATTATGAAAATGTAAGCCGTATAAAGTATACGTTATTTGAAGCGCTTTATAATCAGTTTGAATTAACGGCAAGTGATGAGCGTCGCCAAGCGTTTACTGATTTTTGTAATGCTCACTCTACTACGTTAAATACCCTCGAATCAGATAACCTAACATTTGCTTATTACCTGCAATGGCAAGCGCATATGCAACTTGCACTGTGTCAAAAAAGTTGCGCAGAGAGAGGCATGGCTATTGGCTTAATAAACGACTTAGCTGTTGGTTGTGCTGGCGATGGGGCTGAATTTAAAAACCAGCAATCGCTGTTTAGCCAAGGTGCAAGTGTAGGCGCTCCACCCGATCCATGGGCTGAAGCAGGTCAAAATTGGGGCCTCCCAGCCCTCAATCCCCAAAGCCTTAGTAATAATCACTACCAATTTTACCGCTCGCTCATTCGCGCAAACATGCAAAACGTAGGTGGGCTTCGAATTGACCACGTAATGGCTATTAGGCGCCTATGGTGGTGCTTTGAAAGCAATGGCGAACAAGACGGCTGTTATGTTTACTATCCGTTTGAGCATTTACTTGCCATTTTAAAAATTGAATCGCATATTAATCAGAGTATTGTTATTGGTGAAGATTTAGGCATCGTACCGCCAGAGGTTAGGGAAGCTTTGGCATCTAGCGGTATTTTTTCCAACAGCTTATTTTATTTTGAGAAACAACACAGTGGAGAGTTTTTATCGGTAGATGAGCTAGCAACACATTGTTTGTTAATGATAGCCAATCACGATGTTCCTCCATTTACAGGCTGGTGGCAACATGATGATTTAGATATTAAGCAACAATATAAGCTTATAACTTGCAATGAATACGAGCAACTAAAGCAACAGCGAATAGAAGAGCAACAAAGGTTACTACGTTTTATTAATCACCATGGCAATACAACTGAGCTTTTATTACATAGTGAAGCTGTGACTGTTTATAGCGCACTTGCATTGTGTTTAGCAGGCTCTCAATCGCGTTTATTTGCAATACAAATAGATGACTTAGATGAGCAAAAGTATCCGGTTAATATCCCCGGGACAGATAAAGAATATCCTAATTGGCGACGTGTATTAACGCATACCAGTGAAGAAATTTTTACCAAAAATGCCTCACTTTTAGCTGCTATCGATTCAATAAGGAAAGGTTAAATGAGCAGTACAACTAATGAAAATAGTTATGATGCACAAGTACACGCATTAAATATAGGGCGATTTAAAGACCCATTTAGCTTCTTAGGGGCACATAAAACGGATGCTGAGGTTGAAATTCGTTTTTATCTACCTTGTGCAATAAGCGTAAGTGTTACATTAAATAATAAAAGTATTAAGGCGAAACGCTACCAGCAAAGTGACTTATTTATAGCCAAAGTTGATGCTTTGCCCACTGCGCCATATGAATGCATTGCTCAGTACACAGATAGCAGCGTTACCTTTTATGATGAATACAGTTTCCAAAGCACACTTGATGCAGAGGCAATGTATTTATTTAACGAAGGCAGTCTTGAACATGCTTACTCGCATTTTGGTGCACATTTTAGTACTCAACAAAACGTAGACGGTGTACGTTTTTGTGTATGGGCGCCTAATGCGGCAAGTGTCTCTATTATTGGTGAGTTTAACTTTTGGCAAGCGAATCGCCACTTTATGCGCTTTCATCCTGCAAGTGGTGTATGGGAGTTATTTGTACCAGGCCTTAAAGCTGACATGTGCTACAAATTTTCAATTACCGCGCAAAGTGGAGAGGTGCTCGAAAAAGCCGACCCTTATGCATTTAAAATGCAACAAGCACCTGGCACTGCAAGTGTACTGCAGTATAAACCAGAACCTATAAAGCTTGGCGAGCAGGCTCTTCAAAACAGACAAAAGCGTAACCATATAGATGCACCAATTAGTATTTATGAAGTGCATTTAGGCTCATGGCAACGGGCTGAAAACAACCGCTATTTAAGTTACACAGAGCTTGCCGATAAACTCGTTAGCTATGCCCTTGAAATGAATTTTACTCACCTGCAACTTATGCCAATAAGTGAATACCCGTTTGATGGTTCGTGGGGGTATCAGCCTGTTGGATTATTTGCACCTACCAGCCGCTTTGGCGACTACAACAGCTTTAAATACTTTGTAGAGCAGTGCCACAAAGCTAATTTAGGTATTTTGCTTGATTGGGTACCAGGGCATTTTCCAAGCGATCTGCATGGCTTACATCGATTTGATGGCACCCATTTATATGAGCATGCTGATAAGCGCCAAGGGTTTCATCCTGATTGGAATACCTACATTTATAACTACGACCGTCCTGAAGTTAAAAGCTTTTTAATATCAAATGCTATGTATTGGCTACATCAATTTGGTTTAGATGGCCTGCGTGTAGATGCCGTAGCTTCTATGTTGTATTTAGATTACAGCCGAAAAGAAGGCGAGTGGGTTGCTAATTGTTACGGCGGGCGTGAAAACTTAGGTGCAATTGAGTGCCTAAAGCAAGTCAATATGCGCAGCTATAAAAACAACCCAGGCATTATGATGGTGGCTGAGGAGTCGACAGCATGGCCGGGTGTCACCCAAAGTGTTGAGCACAACGGTTTAGGCTTTGGTTATAAGTGGAACATGGGTTGGATGAACGATAGTTTGCATTACATGCAGCACGACCCTTTATATCGTCAGCATCATCATCATGAAATGACTTTTTCGATGGTATACGCGTTTAGCGAAAACTATATATTGCCATTAAGCCACGATGAGGTAGTACATGGTAAAGGCTCGTTAATTGAAAAAATGCCAGGCGATGATTGGCAAAAATTTGCAAATTTACGCGCTTATTACGCATTTATGTGGGCACACCCGGGTAAAAAACTCTTATTTATGGGCGGTGAAATCGCACAGCGAAAAGAGTGGGGGCACGATCATTCTATCGATTGGCATTTACTTGAGCACCAAAGCCACAGCGGTATAAAGCACACCGTAAAAGCGCTCAATACCGTTTATAAAACCCAACCCGCGTTGTATGAGCTTGATTCGAGCGCGGCTGGTTTTACTTGGATAGATAACAATAATAATCAGCAGAGCATTTTAAGCTTTGTTCGCTATGCTAAAAACGCAAAAAACTTTGTGGTTGTTATTGCTAATTTTACCCCCGCGTCCTATGAAAACTACGTTATTGGCGTACCGAGTAAAGGGCGTTACAAGGTCATTGTAAATACAGACGATACTCAGTTTTTTGGCTCTGGCGTTGAGGTAACTAAAGATTCTTCGCTGATAGTTCAGGCAATAAACGAATCAAATCATGGTTTTAAACACAGTATTTCAATTGCCATTGGTGGCTTAACTACTATTTATTTACAAAAGGTTGATGATGAGTAACCGATTTGATGTAGCACCCGGTAATGTAGAACCACTTGGCTCTAGTGTTATTGATAATGGGGTCAACTTCGCGCTTTATGCGCCTGGGGCGAGCCAAGCTTATGTATGCCTGTTTGATAAAAGTGGCCATTCAGAAATACTAAAAATGGCGATGAATATCAACGAAGGGGGTATTTGGAGTATTCATATTTCGCCATTAAACGCCGGTGCGCTTTATGGTTTTAGAGTTGAGGGTGAATATAACCCTAAAAATGGTCAACTGTTTAACGAAAATAAGCTGCTGATAGACCCATATGCAAAAGACTTGTTTGGTGAGTTTACTTGGAGTGAACGCCATTACGGGCAAATGCCAATCGGTACTAAAAGCACTGTAAATAATGCGATTGATATACCTAAATCAAAAGTAGCGGCTCCTACGTTGTATAGGCATAAAAAGCCTAACCACCGTTGGTCAAACACGGTTATTTATGAGTGCCATGTGAAAGGTACAACGTGTCGTCATCCTAAAATACCTAAACCTCTACAAGGGAAGTTTTTAGGGTTAAGCCACCCAAGCTTTATTGAACACTTACAAAGCTTTGGTGTTACAGCCGTTGAGCTTTTGCCTGTTCATTCTTTTATTAGTGAGCAATTTTTAACAGGGAAAGGTTTGCAAAACTACTGGGGTTACAACACGCTTAACTTTTTTACGCCCCATAAAGACTATTTGGTAAACGACGATATAAACGAGTTTAAGCAAATGGTGCAAGAGTTCCATGCTGCAGACATAGAAGTCATATTAGATGTTGTTTACAACCATACAGCTGAAGCAGGGGCGGATGGCCCTATACTATCGCTTAGAGGCTTTGATAACTTAGCCTATTACCGCACAGTAGAGGGGCAGCCTGACGTATATATAAACGATACCGGCTGTGGTAATACCATAAATATTGACCACCCTAAAACACTGCAACTTGTACTTGATAGCCTTCGTTATTGGGTTGAAGTAATGGGAGTTGATGGTTTTAGGTTTGATTTAGCGACCATTTTAGGCCGCTCAAAAGCAGGCTTTAGCTCCGCACATACTTTTTTACAAGTAGTTGCCCAAGACCCTGTGCTTAACAAAGTTAAGTTAATAAGTGAGCCTTGGGATATAGGCCCAGGTGGTTATCAGCTTGGTGCATTCCCGCCGCCATGGCGAGAATGGAACGATCAATACCGCGATGTAATTAGACGTTTTTGGCAAAGTGAAACAGGCATTATTGCAAGCGTTGCAAAACGTTTGCATGGATCGTTTGATATTTTTGAGCACAGCCAACGTGGGCCGCTCAATAGTATTAATTTCATAACGAGTCATGATGGTTTTACCCTTGCCGATTTAGTGAGTTATGAGCATAAACATAACGAAGCTAATGGCGAGCAAAATCGAGATGGGCACAGTGCAAATCATTCGTTTAACTGTGGGGTAGAAGGTTTTACCAGCGACTCTAAAATAAACGCACTGCGCTTACAGCAACAAAAGAACTTTTTACTTACTTTAATTCTCTCAAAAGGTGTTCCAATGATTGCCGCTGGCAGCGAAATGGCGCACTCGCAAGGGGGGAATAACAATGCTTATTGCCAAAATAATCGCACTAGTTGGCTTGCCTGGAAAGATTCTCAACTTAATCATTCGTTAACACGATTTATTGATGATGCATTAAAAATTAGACGTGCGCACAGTGCGTTTAAACACAGTGTATTTTTAGATGATATAGACGAGCGTTTTACCGTTAAGTGGTTTACCGAACAAGGTAAAACCATGACTGATGCTCACTGGCATGAAGATACCAGGCAGTTTTTAATGTATAGCTTACTTGATAAGCAAAACAATCATGCATTGCTGATTGTATTTAATGCCAGTGAAAAAACAATTTTTTGTCAAATGCCCCCATCGCCAATTAATGCGCCGTGGCAAATGATTCTATCAAGTGTACATAATGCATCTGTGAGCAGTAATGAAGATGCGATGGTTGAAATTTCAGCACAAAGTAGTTGGGTTTTTAGTGCCAATTTAGAGGATGTTAGTCATGGTTAAACAAAGTGATCAAGTGTGTGTAGTAAAGGGCTGGCAAGAAGGTCCTGTTATTGATGAAAGTACGCTTAAAGATGACTTAACACGGCATTTTTATTATACCCTCGGCCGAGATAAGGTGGGGGAATCGCAGCATTATTTGTATCACGCATTAGCGCTTACTATTCGCGACAGACTTGTGGCCCGCTGCAGAGAAACGAATCAACAAATTAAGCAAGAGAAACGCCGCAAAACGGCTTACCTTTCTCTTGAGTTTTTGATGGGGCGTGCGCTAGGTAATGCTGTTTTAAATCTAGATTTAGATGAAAAAGTAAGCTCAGCACTACAAGAGTACTGCACAACAATAGAAACAATTGAAGACGCCGAGCACGACGCTGGCCTAGGAAATGGCGGGCTAGGGCGCCTTGCAGCTTGCTTTTTAGATAGCTGTGCTAGTTTAGCGTTGCCTGTTATTGGCTATGGCCTACGATACGAATACGGCATGTTTAATCAATCGATTAAAGATGGTAACCAAATTGAGCAACCAGATAACTGGCTACGTGAAGGACATCCATGGGAGCTAAGCGCACCAGAGCATGCAAAACGTGTGAAGTTTGGTGGCTATGTGCAAAGTTACACAGATAAATTTGGCAGAGAGCACCGTCAATGGATGGGCTCACAAGATGTATTAGCTGTACCGTACGATGTACCTGTCCCTGGTTATAAAAACAATATCGTAAATACACTACGTCTGTGGAAATCAGAGGCAACAGATGAATTTAATTTAACCGAATTTAATGCGGGCAGTTACTCAGAAGCCGTAGCACAAAAAAATCTAGCTGAACAAATTACCATGGTGCTGTATCCAAACGACAGCAGCGAAAATGGTAAAGAGCTTAGATTGCGCCAACAATACTTTTTATCATCGGCGAGTATTCAAGACGTAGTAGACCAATGGGTTTCCCAACATGGCGAGAGCTTTAGTGACTTTGCTGATTTTCATGTTTTTCAGTTAAACGACACGCACCCAAGTATTGCTGTTGCAGAGCTAATGCGTATTTTAATTGATGATTACGAATTAGATTGGAACGATGCTTGGCAAATCACAACTAAAACAATGGCCTATACAAATCATACGCTACTTCCTGAAGCGCTTGAAAAATGGTCTGTTTCGTTGTTTTCAAAATTATTGCCACGTATTTTAGAAATAGTTTACGAGATAAATGCACGCTTTTTAGCACAAGTTGCACAGCAATGGCCGGGAGATGTTGAAAAGCAACGTGCATTGTCACTGATTGAAGAGGGTGATGAGCCGCAAATTCGTATGGCTTATTTAGCTATTGTAGGTAGTTACTCTGTAAATGGCGTAGCAGCACTTCATACTGAACTGTTAAAAGCGGGATTATTTAAAGAATTTTATGCACTGTGGCCAGATAAGTTTAATAACAAAACAAATGGTGTAACGCCTCGTCGATGGCTTGCGCATTGTAATCCAGTATTAAGTGAATTAATTGGTGAAAAAATTGGCCATGATTGGGTTAAAAACTTTTCAAAAATTAGTGACCTACGTCGTTTTTATGACGACAAGGCATTTCATGAGCAGTGGCAAAATGCTAAACGTGAAAACAAACAACGTTTAGTTGATTTAGTTAAGGCGCGCTGCGATATCGATTTTGATGTATCAATGATGTTTGACGTACAAGTAAAACGTATCCACGAATACAAACGTCAGCTATTAAACATACTTCATGTGATTCATTTATATGACCGTATTCGCCGTGGGGATACCCAAGGGCTTGTTCCTCGTTGTGTTCTATTAGGTGGTAAAGCAGCGCCGGGTTATTACATGGCTAAAAAAATTATTAAGCTTATTAATAACGTGGCAGAGGTTATAAATAAAGACCCTCAAGCTGCGCCATATTTACGCGTCGCCTTTTTGCCTAATTACAACGTAACTGCAATGGAAGTTATTTGTCCTGCAACTGATCTCTCAGAGCAAGTATCTACCGCAGGCAAAGAAGCGTCTGGTACTGGCAACATGAAATTTATGATGAATGGTGCATTGACAATAGGTACGCTGGATGGCGCAAACATTGAAATTAGAGATGCTGTTGGTGCTGATAACTTCTTTTTGTTTGGCGCACAAGCGCACGAAATTGACGATATTAAATCACGTTATAATCCAGAGCATTTAATATCGCAAAATAGCGATTTAAAGAATGTGATGCAATTACTCGAGAGCGGGCATTTTAATTTATTTGAACCATGCTTATTTGACGACATAACAAATGCAATTAAGAGCCCGCACGATCCATGGCTTGTTGCTCACGATTTTGAAAGTTATGTAGCAGCTCAAAAAGAAGTTGATAAAGCTTACGCAGATCAGACCTACTGGACACAAATGAGTATTTTAAATACAGCAGCCAGTGGTATGTTTTCAAGTGACAGAACCATAAGCCAATACAGTGAAGATATTTGGCATTTAGAACCCCTCAATATTAGTGAAACAGACTTAACGACAACTAAAAGCCATGCCACTAACAGCCTAGACTAAATGGAGAGAGTATTATGCCTAATTATGCAAATCGCTACATAAGTAGCCTAACCAGAGAAACTTACGCGTTAATACTGGCAGGCGGTCGCGGTTCTCGCCTGCATGAGTTAACCGATTGGCGAGCAAAGCCAGCAGTTTACTTTGGTGGTAAACATCGAATTATCGATTTTCCACTATCAAACTGCATTAACTCGGGTGTGAGACGTGTTGGTATTGCTACACAATATAAATCACATTCATTAATACGCCATGTAAACCGCGCATGGGGGCACTTTAAAAAAGAGCTAGGAGAGTCGGTTGAAATACTACCTGCATCTCAGCGCCAAGGTGATGATTGGTATTGTGGAACCGCAGATGCTGTTTTTCAAAACATAGATATTATTCGTCACGAGCTTCCTAAATATGTGATGATTTTGTCTGGAGATCATGTATACCGTATGGACTATGGTGCTTTATTGGCTGAACATGTGCAAAAAGGCGCAGATATGACTGTGTGTTGTATTGAAGTCCCAGTAGAGGAAGCCGCAGACACGTTTGGTGTAATGACCGTTGATGAAGAAAATAGAGTGTGTCGTTTTGATGAAAAACCAGCAATGCCGAGCTCCGTACCCGGCAAGCCAGGTACATGTTTAGCATCAATGGGGAACTACATTTTTAATACTGAATTTTTGTTTGAGCAACTTAAAAAAGATTCTGAAAATGAAGGCTCTGGACGCGATTTTGGTCACGATATTATTCCAGCGATTATAGAAGAGCATAATGTGTTTGCCTTCCCATTTAGAGATCCAAACCAAGAAGGGCAACCTTATTGGCGAGATGTAGGTACGCTTGATTCGTTCTGGGAAGCTAATATGGAACTGGTAATGCCAGAACCACAACTTGATTTATACGATCCAACGTGGCCAATATGGACTTATCAAGAGCAACTACCACCTGCTAAGTTTATTTTTGATGATGAAGATAGACGTGGTATGGCTTTAGACTCAACAGTCTCGGGTGGGTGTATTATTTCGGGCTCTGCGGTTAGAAAATCCCTGTTGTTTTCTAACGTTCACGTTCGCTCATTTTGTACCATTGAGCAGTCGGTTATTTTACCCGGTGCGGTTATAAACCGAGGTTGTAAAATTAAACGCGCAATAATAGATAGAAGCTGTGAAATACCGGCAGGTCTTGAAATAGGTTTTGACAAAAAAACAGATGAAGAAAACGGCTTTAGGGTATCTAAAAAAGGTATCGTTCTTGTTACACGTGATATGCTCACTGAGCTTGCAAAAAAGTTAGAACGCCAAGCGCGAGAAAATAAAAAGCTTGCGTAACAAAAAGTTAGATAAGCACGACAACATAGCTTGCTCATTTGTGAGCAAGCTCACACAGGTTTAAAGGAAATAATAAATTAATGCATGTATTAATGGTTGCAGCAGAAAATGACGCGTTACCAGGCGCAAAAGTAGGCGGTGTGGCAGATGTAGTACGCGATGCACCTAAGGCTCTCGCAAAGCAAGGTATAACGGTTGATGTTGTTATTCCTGATTACGGGTTTGAGCCGCTTGAGCGTATTTATATAGGTGAAGTAACTGTTGCATTTAATGCTCAACCCCATGTATTAACCATTTTTAAAGTACAACAAGCCGAAAATAATGTAAGCCAAATTGTTATTAGCCACCCGTTATTTAGTGAATCAGGCAGTGTATATTGTAATGATGCACCGGGGAGGCCTTTTGCAACTGATGCGACTAAATTTGCTCTATTTAACGCAGCCGTCTGCGAAGCGTTATTACAAGGTGTATTAAAGCGCCCTACAGCGTTGCATTTACATGATTGGCACAGTGCCTGCGTTGCAGTTTTACTTAAGTTTGAGCCACGTTATAGCTCACTTAATACCTTACCTATTGCCTTCACAGTGCATAATATTGCACTGCAAGGGATAAGGCCTTTCAAACATGATGATTCAAGCTTAGAGGCGTGGTTTCCATCACTTAGTTATAATGGCCAGCAATTATGCGACCCGCGTTACCCTCATTGTTTTAATCCTATGCGCAGTGCAATAAATCTATGCGATAAAATACATGTTGTATCGCCAACATATAGCCAAGAGGTTCTCGAACCTAGTAATTACGAACATGGTTTTTTTGGTGGCGAAGGGCTTGAGCAAGATCTGCAAAATGCAGCAAGCCAAGGCAAGCTTGTTGGTATTTTAAATGGCTGCGAATATCCAAGCAATGCACTTGAAGGAGCAACTCTCGCTGATTTTTATAGCCAAGCTGAGAGTACTTTATTTACTTGGATGGCAATTAGCGAGCAGTTACAAAGTGGCTACTATATTGCCCACCAACGACTACAGCAATTTAAAGCAACGGTTAATAACGGTCCATTAGTGACAAGCGTTGGCCGTCTTACTGAGCAAAAAGTGTTGTTATTGTGCCAGCAGGTTAATGGGGTTTTAGCTATTGATAAAGTGTGCCAATTAATTAATGAGCATAACGGCAGACTTATTATTCTCGGCTCGGGTCACAAAGAGCTCGAAAGTATATTTACCAAAGCAATGGCGCGTAATTCCAATCTTTTATTTTTAAAGGGGTATGGGCAAGGTGTTGGCGATTTAATGTATCAATTAGGTGACTTATTTTTAATGCCAAGCTCGTTTGAACCGTGTGGTATTAGCCAAATGCTAGCAATGCGAGCGGGGCAACCGTGTTTAGTACACAGTGTTGGCGGATTAAAAGATACTGTTAAACACCACGAAAATGGTTTTAGCTTTAATGGAGACACGTTGGCAACGCAAACGCGTAATTTAATTAGCTGTTTAGACGAAACTCTCTTAATTAAAAAGCAAAATCCTAAAAGATGGCATAAAATTAAGCACAGCGCAGAGCAAATGCGTTTTTCGTGGCCACAAGTGGCAACTGATTATATAACAACCTTATACCGGTAAATCGTTTCTGTACTTTAAAGTTTAGTGACAAATCTACCTGCTTAGGGTTTAATTACTTAGTATTATATAAAAGCTAAGAAGTAGGTAATGTGTCTGTATTTGTTGCAAGGCAAGCAATATTCAATCGAAGTAAAAAAGTAGTAGCCTATGAGCTACTTTTTCATGATAGTCCAAAAAATTATTTTCCAGATATTGCAGAAGGCCAAGCAACAGCAAGGCTTATTATGGAAAATCAATTAAATTTAGGTACACGCCATATTACATCAGGCAAAAAAGCGCTTATAAATATAGGACCTGAATCATTAAAACTCGATTTATGTGCTTTCTTACCATGCCAAGACGTTGTGATTGAGTTGCTCGAAACCATAGAACCTACCGACGACAACTATGAGCTATGCCGAGGTTTATTTCATAGTAACTACAAACTCGCGCTCGATGATTTTGTATATAAACCACAATGGGATCGTTTTCTAAAGCTTGTGAAGCTCATTAAATTTGATATTGCAATTACACCTCTTAGCGAAATACAGCCCATAGTTACTAAGTTACAAGCGCATAAACAAATAAAAATACTAGCCGAAAAAATAGAAACACAAGAAGACTATGAGCTTGCCTTTGATATGGGGTTTGATTATTTTCAAGGCTATTTTTTTGCAAAGCCTACCATGATCAAGCAAAACGACATTGATTATAATTATGGTTTAGTCGTCGCTATTTACGCAGAAATAATGAAGCAAAGCCCTGACATTAAAACAATCGCAAGCCTGTTTGAGCTAGATGCTGCACTCGCATATAAGTTACTGAGATTAATAAACAGCGGTGTGTTTCCTATACAAAGCCAAATATCGTCATTAAAGCAAGCGCTCGTGTATTTAGGACACGAACGCCTTAAAAAGTTTGTGAGCCTTATTGTTACTGCTCATACAGCGGGTAAAAAACCTGCAGAGCTAATGCAAGTGTGTGTTGTACGTGCTCGTTTTTGTGAGCTTGTGGCAAAAAAGGTTAATAAAAGTCAGTCAGGCGAAGCATTTTTAACAGGATTATTTTCACTGCTAGATGCAATCCTTGATCAACCAATGAGCTTGCTTGTTGAAAAGCTACCTTTCCCTGATGAAATAAAAACGGCATTATTAGGGGACAAAAACACACTTTATTATATTTTAAACGTTGTTAAAGCATATGAAACAGGAAGCTGGTGGGCACTTGAACAAGCTGTACTTTTGTTGAATATAGACAGTGCTATACTACCTCCACTTTACCAGCAGTCAGTCGATTGGGCTGACAGTTATAAGAATAATATTTAACGGATAATAGCTTTAATGCGCAATTATAATATGGACTTTATTCGCGGCGTTGCCGTGCTTGGCCTTGTTTACATGAATGCTTACGCCTTCGGCATTTTTGAATATGGGTATTCCTCCTTAACTACTCCTCCTGTTAGCGACTCAATTATTCACACCCTTAGCAGCGTGTTTGTAGACGGGCGTTTTAGAACGCTGTTTAGTTTGCTTTTTGGTGCTGGGCTTTACATTCAGTGGCAACGTTACAAGTCTGAAGTGCAAATAAAAAGCAGGCTCTATTGGTTAATCCTCTTTGGTTTAGCGCATGGTTTTTTACTTTGGGCCGGTGATATTTTATTTGTTTACGGTGTATCTGGATGGTTTGTTATTAAATATTTAGAAAGTGATAGCAACGTACTTTTAAAAAGAGGGTTTGCATTTACCTTGTTGTCGGCTGTGGTTACCTTACTTGTTATATCTAGCGTACCCGATGAAATAATTTACCGCGATACAGCACAGTTTATTGAATTATATAACCCACACTATATTGATTACTTTATTAGTAACCTTGCTATGAACACGTTAATGCTTGTTATGGTGCCAATAATGACAATGTGGATGTGCGTGGGCCTTATGCTCATTGGCATTTATTTATATAAACAAGACGTTTTTAGTAAAGGCTTAACGACTCAGCAATTAATAGTTTGCGGTGCAATGACCCTTGTTTTTTGTGGAATCAGGCTTTATGCATCACAGCTTAATGGCAGCTTAGGATATGGGGTGCAAGAATTTATAAATATGTTTGCGGCGCTAGGTATGGCTACGCTGTATATTCATTTAATTGTTAAATTTTGCAATAACAGCGCACACGTTGGCACGCTTATTCAACAAGCGGGGCGCTTAGCATTTACTTTATATATTAGCCAAACACTCATACAATTATTGTTATATAAAGTGCTATTTACGCACTGGGTGCTCAATTTTGATCGTATTGACTACTGGTTAGTTGCAACGGCATTAGTTGCACTGCAGCTCATATTTACCTTTATATACAGCCGCTATTTTAACCAAGGCCCGCTTGAATTTGTATGGCGTAAATTAACGAAAGCAAAAATTAATGCTTAAACACCTATAAATTTTAAATTAGGGGCGAAAAAATAGTGTGGGTGGTTTACACTACTCGCCTTAAAAATTACTACGCTATAAGTGCCATGACCGAATTAAAACGTTTAAATAAATTTATTAGTGAAACAGGATTTTGTTCACGCCGCGAAGCCGATAAATATATTGAGCAAGGTCGTGTCAGCGTTAATGGCTACTCACCTGAAATGGGCGTAAAAGTTGCTGCTACCGATGTTGTATTAATTGATGGTAAGCCACTTAAAGCCACACCAAAGCGCGTTTATATCGCTTACAATAAACCAGTTGGTATTACGTGTACTACCGAAAGTAAAATTCAAAGTAATATTATTCGCGCGGTAAATTATCCTACGCGTATATTTCCAATAGGGCGTTTAGATAGACCTTCTGAAGGGCTTATATTTTTAACTAACGAAGGCGACATCGTTAATAAAATTTTGCGTGCGGGTAATAACCACGAAAAAGAATATGTTGTTACGGTTGATAAACCGCTTAATCGTCAGTTTGTTACAAAAATGGCCAATGGCGTGCCTATTTTAGATACGGTGACTAAAAAGTGTAAAGTGACACAAACTGCCCCTAAAGAATTTAAAATAGTACTTACACAAGGTTTAAACCGCCAAATACGCCGTATGTGTGAATATTTAGGTTACGAAGTGGTGACGTTAAAGCGCACTCGTATAATGAACGTAACACTAAAAGGTTTAAAGGTAGGGCAGTGGCGTCATTTATCTGATACTGAAATGGCGCAAATAAACGACTCGATTTCTGACTCAGGTAAAACTCAAGAACATTCGCTTGATGCTAATAAACAATCAGAAAATAATACGCCGTCGATTCCTAAAAAGCGTGATTTTCAGGGTGAAAATCCTCGCCGTTTTAATAAAGGCGAACAAAGTGGCGAGCGTAGTACTGAGCGAAATTCAAGTCGCAACTCTGATCGCAGTAATGCTAATGGCGAGCGCAAAAATGAGCGCAGTAAAGCACCTTATCAAAAGCGTTCTACCACGTATGTTGGTAAGCCAAAAAGTATTAAAGAGAACAAGTCGTCACAGTCAAAACCTAGCTCGGGGCGTACCCTTAGCTTAAAAAAATAATCTGCACCTAAGTGGTATTCTACTACCACTGTATTTCTTGTACTATATTACCAAGTGGGCTTGTAACGCCCACTAAATTTATATTGTTATTTTGTAAAGTCACCAATTTATTCTTATCTAAATACCATCTAAAAGTGTATTTTCTGTAGTTCTGTAAACTAAGCACAGTTAGCGTTGCACAACTGTACTCATAATCATTTGGGCAACTACCTACCTCGAGTAATTGATGCTCTTGCTGCCATATATTATTGCTGTATTTATTGGCCCATAATTTCACAGAAATACAAACTGACGTCCATAACCATAAGTAAATTAAAATAGGCAAAAACAGTGGTATAAATGCGCTGCGGAACTTCCCATGCTCAGCAATATAATTTTTAACTGTATGTTTAAATTCAAAGTTATTATTGTATTTTTTATATAGATGTCTTAATAAAACAACCGACAACACTATCGCCGTTATTGGAAATAACGTAAATGTTAAGGTGTTATATATACTGTTGGGGATAAAAGCGGGGTCGGCTTGTTCATCCCATGCAAGTAAAACCAGCGGAGGTGCTGTTACTAAGAGTAATATGGCGCTGTTGAAGAGTTGCTTAAAGGTCAAAGGGTATTCACTTATAAAATGTTGCTTGTATAAAGCCCAAATTAGCGCTTAATATTTCGCTATTAAATGCTAAAGCCAATATAAAATAAGAGTATACCTAAATAAACAGCAATCGCCGATAACGAGTTTTTAGAGCGCAGGCGCTTAACAAGGTCGCGTGTGCCATCAAACATACCGGAAATAACCAGTAGTATGCCCCCTGTAAAACGGTAGTTGTTTAAGTTCACGTTACCATTATCGTCAGTTATAAAGCGTAGATAACCAAAAAGTATAAAAAGGCTGCCCGCTATTAGTACTGCAATTTTAAAGTTTTCCAAGGCTTTTCCATAATATTGAGTTAGATATTAAAACGCCACTGAGTCTAGCTAGTATAATTTTACTATATTTCGAATTCAAATTTTGCCTAAATCCATTAAATGTCCTCATTATGTCGCTATATTAGGCGTATATACGCTAAAGCTTGATTTATATTGTGCATTAGCAAGTACACCTTAGTTATATGTTGGGTAAGCTGTTAAGATGCGCCGTCTTAATAATGTAGAAAGGTTATAGAAGTAACATGTCAAAATTTTTCTTTATGGGTAAGCCCGACATAATGGGTAAAAATAACAGTAATGGATTTGCGCCAAATCGTACCGCAAAGCCAGGCACAGAGTTACACCCGTTAACGCTAATTGTAAACTCAGCTGAACGACAATCAGAAATAGAAGCCATATTAGAAGAGCATTCGCTGTTTGCTTCAATTGAAGTTAAAGCAGACGTACCAGAAGATATTCGCGAACTAGACTTTGCGCTTAGTAAATCAACACCACAAGTATTTGATAAAGTACCAGAGCGTAACGCACCTTGTGTATGTGGTAGTGGCAAAAAATATAAAAAGTGTTGCGGTTAGTTTCTTAACAACTAAATATGTAGCCTTTCTTTTTTTATCGGTATTAAATAAAAATGCCACAGGATTTTGAGCCTGTGGCATTTTTTAATGTTAACCAATTATATGTTTAACTACTTACGTGGCTCGTAATCAATTCTAAATATCACGGTGTACAGTACCGGTACTACAATTAGAGTCAAAATTGTAGCAAAGCCCAAACCAAACATAATTGTTACCGCCATTGATTGAAAAAACACGTCAAATAACAGCGGGATCATACCCAAAATAGTAGTTATAGCTGCCATTGCAACTGGTCGTACACGGCTCACACCAGAGTCAAACACGGCTTCATAGGGCGATTTACCTTCCCTTAATTCAAGGTTTATTTGATCAACTAATACAATACCGTTTTTAATTAGCATACCGCTTAAGCTTAACAAACCAAGTAGCCCCATAAAACTAAACGGAGCATTCATAGCTAACAAGCCCGCGCTTACACCAATAATAGCCAACGGCACAGTTGCCCAAATCACAAGTGGTTGCTTAAGCGAGTTAAAAAGTAATACGGTTACTGCAAACATCGCTAAGTAACCCAGTGGTAATGAGCCAAATATTGCTTTTTGAGCCTTGCTTGAAGATTCAAACTCGCCGCCCCATTCCAGTTCGTAACCGCGCGGTAATTCCATGTTTTCTATTGGTCCGCGAATACGTGCAAATAGTTTAGCAGGGGTTTCATCTCCTAATACATCGTGATCGGCCATAATCGTAATTGTACGTTTGCGATCGCGGCGCATTATTAGGCTGTCTTCCCACTGCACATCAAATTCGTCTACAACTTGAGTCACTGGTACAAATACCCCCAATACTGGGCTGTATATTTGTAGGTCGTGTACGCTTTCTACGTTTAAGCGCTCGTTAGCAGGAGATCGTGCAATAATAGGCAGCAACTGCGTGCCATCGCGATATACGCCCACTTGTTTACCCGATAAACTTGTTAGTAATACATTGTCTAAGTCAGATTTACTAATACCTAAGCGGCGTGCTTTTTGCTCGTTAAACTGCGGGCGAATCATTTTAGTACGTGCACGCCAGTCATCACGAATATTGTACGCGCCATCGTCGTTACCAATAAGTTCTTCAGCTTTAGCAGCCAATTGTCTTAAAATAACAGGATCAGGGCCTGAAAAACGCGCTTCTATTTTTGCATCAGTAGAGGGGCCGATTTCCATTGGCTTAATTTTAAGCTGTGCAGAGAGTGCATGATTATTTGAGTAATCACGTACAGTTTGCATTACAGTCGCTACGGCTTCTCTGTCGGCAACACGAATAATTAATTGGCCGTACGCGGGGTATGATTTTTCTGGCGCGTAGGTAAGCATAAAGCGCGGTGCACCTTGGCCTGTTGTACTTGTTACTTCTTCAACAAGGTCTTCTTTTTGTAAAAACTCTTCAAGTTTTTTAACGCCCTCTATGGTTGAGCGAATATCAGATCCTTGCTCTTGCCAGTAATCTACATAAAACATAGGTGTATTAGAGGCAGGAAAAAACGACTGTTTTACTGAGCCAAAACCAACAACCGCTGTACACAGTAAAACAACCATTAATATAAGCGTGGTTTTTCTAAAGTGCAGCGCTAAATCTAAAATCGCTTTGTAACCGTTAAAAATAAAACCTTTGTATGGGTCTTCATCTTCTTGGCCTTCTTCGTTTTTAAATTCGTTTTCTTTAAACATTAAATTGGCAAAAAATGGCGTTAGCGTTATGGCTGTTATCCAGCTTAATAAAAGCGAAATAAACAACACCCAAAACAAGCTACCGGCAAATTCACCACTGGCATCAGAGCTTAAACCAATTGGCGCAAATGCAGTGACTGCAATAACTGTTGCACCTAGTAAGGGCCATTTTGTTTGCTCAACAATATTAACCGCCGCTTTGAGTTTTGTTTGCCCACGTTTAAGGTTGATTAGTATCCCTTCGGTTACAACTATTGCGTTATCAACCAGCATCCCAAGAGCAATAATAAGTGCTCCAAGTGATATACGCTGTAAATCGATGGCAAACAACTTCATAAATATAAACGTACCCAGTACAGTAAGCAGTAAAATACCACCAATTAAAATACCGCTTTTTAAACCCATAAATAACAGCAGTACTACAATAACTATCGCAATGGCTTCAAGTAAGCTGATAATAAAACCATCAACCGACTTTTGAACCTCTTGTGGTTGGTTGTATACCGAATTTATGTCAATACCATGAGGGCGTTGATACTCAAGTGAGGCTAAGTGATCGTCAATGTGTTTACCCACATCAACTACGTTAACTCCCGACATAAACGACACGCCAATAAGCAAAGCTTGCTGAGAATTATAACGAATAACATTGTTAGGTACTTCTGCGTACTCTCTGTAAACCTTTGCTACATCGCCTAAGTAAATAAGCTCATTGGCACCTGATTTTGAAATTAATAAGGTTTCGAGCTCTTTTACATCTTTAAATTCGCCAGTAGGGTGCAAGCGAATTGACTCATCGCCCACACGAATTTTACCCGCGTTAGATACCGTGTTTTGCGATTGCAATAACTGGAATATATGGCTTGGCGCAATACCTAATTGAGCAAGTTTACGCGTAGAAACTTCAACCATTACTTGCGCTTGTTGTTGCCCCGCAACGGTTACTTTACTAACGCCTTTAACCAATACCAGCTCACGCTTTAAAAAATCGACGTAATCTTTAAGCTCATCATACGAGTAGCCATCACCGGTTACCGAATACATAACACCGTAAACATCGGCAAAGTCATCTAAAATAGTACTTGGATAAACGCCGCTGGGAAGCGAAGGGGAGAGGTCGTTAATTTTTCGACGCATTTCATCCCAAATTTGGCGAAGCTGCTCTTTACGATAATTGCTTTTCATCTCAACTGAGATTTGCGACTTACCGTTAGATGAAATAGAGGTAACGTAATCAACATAAGGGAGTTGCTGAATCGCGTTTTCAATCGGAAAAGTAACTTCTTCTTCAACTTGCTGCGGCGAAGCGCCAGGGTACATGGTAATAACCATGGCTTTTTTAAGCGTAAACTCAGGGTCTTCTAGTTGCCCTAAATCAAAATACGATACACTACCGCCAATTAATAGAAGCAGCGTAAACATCCAACTGATTACTTTTTTCTCTATGGAGAGTTGTGCAAAGCTCATAATTATAAGCCTCGCTCTTTATTCCATGCTCTTACTTTCATGCCTTCTTTTAGTGAATGCACACCGGCCGAAACTACAATTTGGCCTTCTTTAATACCGCTTAATACTTCAATACCATCGCGGTGCAACTGGCCAACCTTTACAGCTTGTTTATGCACTTGGCTAGTTTTTGAATCAAAAAGCCATACGTAGGCGTTATCTTCAATTGATTCTTGCGGCTCAGAAAACACCGACTCGATAGGTAGTATTGTGTAAGCAACTTGCGAGCGCGTTACTTTACTTAAATCAATAAGCACGCTACCTGTCATACCTGCGAGTAAATTAAAGTCCTCAGGTACTGGTAGCGAAAATACAACCTTATAAGTAAGTGTTGCAGGATCTGCTTGGGTATCCCACTCTTTAATATCAAGTATGTACTCTTTATCGTCAAAGCCATCAAACTTTACAGTAGGGTGGTAATCAGTGCCTTTTTTAAAGCGAGCGACTATTTTTTCAGGAACCTGAATTTCTACGTCCATTAAATCGCGTGTTTCTAAGCGTAATATATTTTGTTTTGCTTGAATATTTTCAAAGTTTTTAACAAATACTTTTGCGACCGTGCCTGAAAATGGCGCGCGTAGCTCGCTGTACTCAAGGTTTGTTTGTGCAATTTTAAATGCAGATTCGGCAATTTGCATATTAGCAGTGGCTTCATCTAATTCTGATTGGCTGGTGATTTTTTTCTCAAACAATTGCTCAATACGGCCAAGTTGTGACTTTGCAAGCTCAAAGCGTGCTTTACGTTCGTCAAACTGTAACTGAAAATCTTCTGGGTCTAGTTTTGCTAATAAATCACCTTTTTCAACGTGTTCACCAGCAAGCACAGGGAACTTAACAAGTTCGCCGTTTACCCTAAAAGCTAGGTAAGAGCCTTGGTTTGCAACAACCTCAGCAGGAAAGCTGCGAATGTTAGTTTGCGTATCATGACCTATGTTGAATAATTTAACAGGGCGAATAGGCTCTTCTTTAACTTGTTGTTCTGGCTCAGAACAGGCTATTAAGCTAAGTAAGGTCGTTGTTAATAAACATAGACGAAAGAGTTTCATGTCTTCTCCGTTGCAATGATGGCAAAATAATTAAGTGCAGCATACGCTGCAAACATATAAAATAAAAATCATTAAATTTTAGAAACTCAATAAGTTTTACTTATGATGTTGCAGAGCGGTATATGAAGCTGAATCAATTAATAATTTTAGATGCCATAGTACAAAGCGCAAGCTTAAGCGGAGCAGCACTAAAGCTACATAAAACGCAGCCAGCGCTTACACTCGCCATTAAAAACTTAGAAGCCAAAATAGGATTTGAGTTACTAGACAGAAGTAAGTACCGATTACAGCTTACTGAAAAAGGGCGAATTTTTCACCGCGAAGCGAAGCAACTCCTGCATGCCAACGACGAGCTGGCACAACTTGCTGAAGAATTAGCATTAGGCAATGAGCCTCAATTTAGAATTTGTTACGAACAACTGTGCCATATGCAAAGTTACAACGAGATCATAAGTAATACTTTTAGGTTGTTTACTAGCACCGAATTTAGCTTAACAAGCGGAAAGCGCTTTATCTCATTAGAGCAAGTAAACAGTGGGCAAGCCGAATTAGGCATTGGCCCGTGGTTTGACTTATTTCATGCAACAGGCGATTTAGAAAGCGTACCAATTGGCAAGCTTGCTATTGGCATTGTGAGCGCTAAAGGCGTACTCCCTCAAAAGCTCACCTATAACGAACTGCAAACGTATCCGTGTTTAGCCATGTTTGAAAGTGACTTGAGTATCGACAGCGACAGGCTATCGTACTCAAAAGGCTCCGCCATGATGAAAATTGATGATGTATCGACCTTAAAATCGTTTTTACTCTCAGGTGCTGGTTGGGCAATGATGAGCCTAGAGCACTGCGACACTGAAATAAAAGCAGGCTTACTTCAAGAAATACACATAACTGACCGAGAGCATAAGTTTAGCGCGCAAATTAGAGCCTTTAGGCAGCATGCAGTGCACCACGGCCCTGTAGCGCGTACTATTTGGGAGCAATTTAAAGTACTTAGTGAGGCGTATTTAAATGAACGCTGATATTGATAAAGAAACACTCATTTATACTGTTATCGCAGGCATACCAATAGGCAAAGTAGCAAGTTACGGTCAAATTGCAGCTCTTGCGGGTTATCCGCAAAACTCACGATTAGTGGGGCGCTTATTAAAAGTGATGCCAAACGACTCAGTTATACCTTGGCACAGGGTAGTGAATAGCCAAGGTAAAATATCATTCCCTGAAAGTAGCGAAAAATACCAAGAACAACGTGAAAAGTTATTATCAGAAGGCGTATTGTTTAAAAACGACAAAGTAAATATGCGTGAGTGTCGGTGGGAGTGATATGACTATTATTGGCAAGCTGACTACGACGACTTAGCCTGTTGTTATGTGCATTTTTGCCAGTGATACTCCATTTGCTTAGCTGTTTGCTCAGCTAAATTTAAGGTCGATAGTTCTGACACTAAGTGTAAACTCATATCAATTCCAGCTGATATGCCACCAGAAGTTATATATTTACCTTGAGAGACCCAACGATGATCACTCACAACATTTAATTTCGGGTAGGTAGCACTGAGATCGGCTATATCTTCCCAATGCGTTGTAACTGTTAAACCATTTAGTAAATTAGCTTCAGCTAAAATGAACGCTCCTGTACAGACAGATGCGACTCTTTTTGATGTACTAGCAACATTCGAAATCCAAGATATTACAGCAGGCTTTTTAACTTCCTCTGTATGTATACCTCCAACAACTATAAGCACATCAATATTCGGATGAGTCTCAAACGAGAAATGTGCGTGCACTGGAAAACCACTACGAGCTTTTACAACATCAGGTTTTTCAGAAACCAAAAATACATTCCAATTTTTATTGCCTAAACGATTTGCAGTACTTAACACTTCAAATGGTCCAGAGAAATCAAGAACTTCTGCGTCATAGTATATGTATATTCCGATATTCATACTCTGTATACTCCATTACACATAACAATCTTAAAATGCGCTAATCACGAATACTTCTGCTGTTGTCACGCTCATTTTTCTGCTTTATATAGTTTTAACAAATTACCTAAAATATTACTATTACTAAGTTTTCTATTATCTTAGGTAAAGCTAAATGTAACAATATGCGGGTGTCGCACAGTGTCACGAGCAGATATTGATGAATCATGATATGTAAAGTCTAAATTTGCATCTTCTGGCCTGATGATGTGAGAGTTAGCTGTGTTTCAATATCGAGTATATTTGTACTCTTTTTTTGTTTTGCGCCAAATATATGTTCCTCCAAACAAAAATAGAGCAACAATTAAAGGTGTCAATTTGTTGTCTGACTTCCAAGCTTGTTCAGATTCTTCATAAGAACGAACAAGCAGTCCATTCACTTTTAACTCAAAAAAATTATGATATATCTTCGAAGAGTAGATTGGCGAATGCGTATCAGAAGCCTCAAATAAAATAGTAACAAGCTGATCTTTTGATTTCAAAAGAGACTCTTCAACAATGCCTTGCCCATTTGATTTTGACGGGTAATTAAAATTCATTGGATCATTAACAAACCCGAAGCGTATTCCATAATCATGTGCTTGAACCCAATCAACAGGACCACTTTTTTCTACAAGGTCACTTTTAAAAGGAAAGCCACTATTAACCTGATTTAGATTTACAAACCCGATTGCTAGGCCTAATGCGATGGAAATAACTGATAAAGATAAATTTTTATAATATGTGAATTTTGTCATTTTTTAACTCAAACAAGCTCCTTGTTAGTTCAAACATTTAGAAACAGTTTCAAGTTCAATTCCAAGGGCATTAATGTCCCATACGAAGACGGTCAGTAGTTGTAATGTCTGAAGTCATGATTTGACCACTTGTCTTTTTGAGTGCGTAAAACTTAACAAACTTACTGAGTGAATTATTATCAAATCGAGTTTTAACCCTAAGTGCTCCAGTAAATCTATTTTTTGTTTAACTTGTTAGATTTTCAAATTCACCCTCTAGCACTTAACGCGTCATCACTCACCGGAGCTTGGGTGGATGGCCTTATAAAATGTTTCTTTCTGATAAATTAACACGGAAATGACATTAGTACAGTTTTTAGTAAGGGCATATCTGACCTTGCGCAAAATGCTGGAGTTTTATCTTTAAGTGCAGGCATTTTTGACCGCATCCATTTCAATGCATTGCCTTTGTTGTGGTAATAAACCACTGAAGCAACATTAGCATCTCCACCACAGACTTCAGTAAGTTCATCGGAAAACGTACAACTGATGAAGCCTTTTTGGCATAAACTTAAAAACTTTTCCCATGCATCTTGTTCTTGAGACACTCCATCAACCCTCTGTATTTAAGTTCTTCCGAAGTTAAGTAAATTCCGTAGCTAATAGAAATTCACATAACTTACAAATCTTTAATTCAGGCAAATACCTTATCTAGCGAAAAGTAATTTCCAGAAAATATGCACAATTTTGAATTTTGTCCTGCTTTAACAGCTTGTTAGGTATTACCTACACCAAGCCTTAATTTTAGTAGCTTTACAACCTCGTAAAGTAAAACAATAGACATTGTATAAATTGGCCAGGTAGCAACTTGCATTAGACTAGAGCCACAATCGCCATTACCATAACACAACATTTCTAATCCAGAAGGAATACATGCGAGCACGAGTAATGTTATAGGAATATACAACCGTTTAACTTTTTGAAAATACCTAATAATCGTTGCAAGAATACCAACGACAAGAGATATAAAAAGTAAGTTAATTGAATCGCTCCAATTTTGCTCATAACCAACACCACTAAAACACGCATACGAATGCGAAGAAAAAATTAAAAATAGTAGCGTGACTCCAAACCTCATGTATGCGTCCCAGCGAACGCAGTGAGTGACTTAATTTTTTTGTTATGTGCAAACATTCAAAACAACCTTGCCATTACTAATACTGACATTACCAAAGCATGCCGAGATGAAAAAACCTGACTCTTATTAAGTTAATGATAACTCACCTGAATGTCCGGTTATCGCTCAAACCAGACCACTCTAATTGGCTTTACCTGCCTAATAAACATAATTACTAATTGAAATATAATGGCAAACACACCCAGCAATAACAAATAAGTGCCAAATAGCGTGGCTAAATTGGGTGCTTTTAGCGCTGTAAAATAATGTACCTAAACTATAAAAAATGCCGCCGGCAAGTAGCCAGTAAAGTGCTTTTACATCAACACTTGAATAAAGCGGATATACAATAGCCAGTGCAAACCAGCCCATGAGTAAGTAGGTGGCGAGTGATATTTTTTTATTACCGTTTTTTACAAATACTTTGTACGCAACGCCCGCCAGTGCAACACTCCAAATAAATGTAAGTGTTGCCCATGACCAAGCACCGGTTAATGAGATTAATAAAAAGGGAGTGTAGGTGCCAGCAATTAATAAGTATATGGCGCAGTGATCGCACTTTTTATAAAAGGCTCTTAAGCGCGGTTGAATACTCGCGTGGTACAAAGTGGATGACAAAAACAGCACAAATAAGCTGCTGCCATAAATTGCAGTACTAACATACGCTTTAGTGCTGGTGGCTTGGCTAAATAAATCCCACATAACACACGCGGCAAATATAATACCGAGTGCATGGCTGATTACGTTTAATTTCTCTTCTTTACGGGAATAAGGCGCTTCTAACGACATAACTGTTCCTACCACTATTGGAATTAATTTCAGTGTACAACTGTACGCTGAAAGTTTCAATCTTAGCTGTGAGTAATTCTAAATAACTTTATTTGATACGCTACTTTAGCTTTTACTTGATTTTAAAGAGAATTAATTCACTATGTTGGTGTCTAGTGTAATACATATTACGAGCTGAAATAACCATGAAACAAGATCTAAAAGCTGCTTTACTTACCGCCATTGTTTATCCTGGAGCGGGGCATTTTTCTTTAAAAAAACACCTTATAGGCGCTATTTTTGCGGGTGTATTCTCTGTTCTTTTAATTTTAACCTTTCAAGATATATTTGCGATTGCACAGTGTACTGCAAATGAAATTGTAAACGGAAAAATACCCATGTCGGTTACGGCCATTTTAAAAGCCGCGCAACAACCTTCTGACGCCTGCGCTCAACTCGCTGAATATAAGTATGTACCTTTAATGATTATAATTTGGGTGCTGAGTATGCTGGATGCATATCGTTTGGGCAGAAAAGCGCTGCCTACTAAAAAATAAGCCAGTTAATCAGAACTCGGTTTGGTTGGCTTATTAATATTTACTCTGATATTTAGCTATTATTGATGGCGGTAATAATTATTACCGCTTTTTCCATTTTTATACATATTTTTTGTAACCGAGATTTTTGCCTGCACCATGTAAACATCGTGTAAATACCTGTATATACCCAGTAAAATCCTCAAACCTCGTTAAATTGCTCACTTGTTGATACTTAGTTAATTAAAACCCTTCTCCTTGTTCCTTTTTATTCATTTAATGTTAATAAATGATACTTTTTGCTCGCCAAATTAACTTTGTTTAACTGTTAAGTATTGGTTTTGTGTCAATTTATTACATCAAGCAATGATGACTGATAATTTCAATTTAAGGAAATACGATGAATAACAGTTCAAATAATCATAAAAGAAAGGATTTTAAAGTGGCGAGCTTATCGTTAGCTTTATTATTAGGGTACTCAACGATGGCCAATGCCGCTGTTGAGAAGTTAACGGTGAGTGGGAACCAAATTCTTGCGGGTGGAGAAAACACAAGCTTTGCAGGACCTAGCCTATTTTGGAGTAATACGGGGTGGGGCGCTGAAAAATTTTACACAGCAGAAACAGTAGCAAAGGCAAAAACTGAATTTAATGCAACATTAATTCGTGCAGCTATTGGCCATGGTACGAGTACCGGTGGTAGTTTGAACTTTGATTGGGAGGGCAATATGAGCCGTCTTGATACTGTTGTGAACGCAGCTATTAGCGAAGATATGTACGTTATTATTGATTTTCATAGCCATGAAGCACATACCGATCAAGCAACTGCAGTTCGCTTTTTTGAAGACGTAGCTACCAAATATGGGCAGTACGACAATGTTATTTATGAAATTTATAACGAGCCGTTACAAATCTCGTGGGTTAACGATATTAAGCCTTACGCAGAAACAGTTATTGATAAAATTAGAGCAATCGATCCTGATAACTTAATTGTGGTTGGAACGCCTACGTGGTCGCAAGATGTTGATGTGGCATCACAAAACCCAATTGATCGCGCCAATATTGCTTACACTCTGCATTTTTATGCTGGCACGCATGGTCAATCGTATCGAAATAAAGCACAAACTGCACTCGATAACGGTATTGCACTATTCGCCACAGAGTGGGGAACAGTTAATGCTGATGGCAATGGTGGTGTTAATATTAATGAAACCGATGCATGGATGGCATTTTTTAAAACAAACAATATTAGCCACGCTAATTGGGCTTTAAACGATAAAAACGAAGGTGCATCGTTATTTACTCCAGGCGGTAGTTGGAATTCACTAACATCGTCAGGCTCTAAAGTTAAAGAGATCATTCAAGGTTGGAGTGGTGGTAGTAGCAATGTTGATTTAGATAGCGACGGGGATGGCGTAAGTGACAGCCTTGATCAGTGCGATAATACTCCCGCAGGTACAACGGTTGATAGTATTGGTTGTGCAGTAACTGACAGCGATGCCGATGGTATAAGCGATAATGTTGATCAATGTCCTAATACACCAGTAGGTGAAGCTGTTAATAATGTAGGTTGCGTTGTTGAAGTAGTTGAACCACAAAGCGATGCGGATAACGATGGAGTGAATGATGATATTGATCAGTGCCCAGATACACCTGCAGGTACTAGTGTTGATACAAACGGATGCAGTGTTGTAAGTTCAACAGATTGTAATGGTATTAATGCATACCCTAATTGGGTGAACAAAGATTACTCAGGTGGTCCGTTTACTCACAATAACACCGACGATAAAATGCAATATCAAGGCAATGCATACAGCGCAAATTGGTATACAAATAGCCTTCCAGGAAGTGATGCTTCGTGGACGCTTCTTTATAGTTGTAATTAAGCACGTTTTATAAAATATGCGAAGAAGGTAAATAATACATTTACCTTCTTTTTAAAAGTATTAGCCTTTATGAACACTTTGATGCTGGTTAACTATGTTATAACTTGGGGAGTTTATGTTATCTATATAACGCCAATCGGTTGTGATTTGCTCTTTAGTAATCGTCAGTAACATATATCCACGGTGTGATAAGTCACAATAGTTTAAGTCGTTTATTAGCAATGAAAGCGAGTCTGCCATTTGTTTTGCTTGTGCCGTATTAAGCGCTAAATAATGCTCCATACCTGGGGATGTAACACCTGGTGTTGCAAACTCTACTCCTACGCTTTCGCCTTTTGCATTTTTTAATGTGCCATGCCACGCATTGTGCGTATCACCTGCAACCACAACTAACTTTTTATTTAATGCAGTAACGCTTTTGTATAATGCTTCGCGCTCGCTTGGGTAACCATCCCACGCATCTAAATTGTAAGGCATTAAAGTATTTACGCGTGCGAGTTGCGCGGGTGTTACCGCTTTATTTGCTAACACGGCTTTTTTAATGGCAACAAGCTCTTTTAACACCTGGGGTATTTTGGTGCGATCGGATTGCGAGAATATTTCAGTAGGTAGCCACATTTTAGTCATCAATACTTGCTGGCCTAATATTTGCCACTTTGCATTCGATTTAGTTATTGCACTCGTAAGCCAGTTAAGTTGTGTGTTACCTAGTAACTGCCTTTTTGGATTATTTAAATCACTGGCAAAGCGAGCAACATCCATTTGTTTGGTCTCTAGGTTTTTATAGTCGCTGTAAGCGAGTTGTTTATCGCGTGCTATTACGCGAGTATCTAGCATGTGTAAGCTTATTAAATTACCAAAATCGAAGGTGCGGTATATTTGCGGGCTTTGTTCGCCCATTGGCGGCCTAATTGGCAGCCATTCGTAATAGGCTTGAATAGCTGCTGCACGGCGCTTAAAAAAGTCACCTTCATCAGGGGTATGATTTTCAGCACCACTTTTATAGGTATCGTTGGTAACTTCGTGATCATCCCATATTGCAATAAAAGGCGCTGCAGCGTGAAGAGCTTGAAGGCCTTGGTCTGTTCTGTAAATAGCATAGCGCTTACGATAGTCGCTAAGGGTAATAATTTCACTACTGTTATCGGCTGCTAATTGGCGGCCAATTTTTTCAGCATTTTCGGTAGCGTATCCGCCCATTGGGTATTCGTAAATGTAATCTCCCAAATGCAGTACCACATCTAAATCTTTTTGTTTAGCGGCATCGGTGTAGGCATTAAAGTACCCAGCAGGATAGTTTGAGCACGACACAACAGCCATTTTTACTTGTTCAATGTTATTTATTGGTAGTGTTTTAGCACGGCCAATTGGGCTTTGTGTATTTAAACCCATAAACCGATAAAAGTACTCTGTGTTTGGAGCAAGTTCTTGCACATCTATTTTTATTGTAAAGTCTCTGCTTTTATCTGTTTGTTCGCGCCCGCTGCGGATGATGTTTTTAAATTGAGAGTCACTTGCCAGTTCCCAAGCAGCAGTAACTTCAAAATTTGATTGAGAAGTAGTTGCACGTGTCCAAATTATTAAAGCATTACTGAGCGGATCGCCACTGGCTACACCGTGTTTAAATTCAATAGCCGATAGTGGTTTGTTTGTTAATGTTTGAGCACAACCTGTAATGGCACTCGATACTGCGACGGTAAATATGCTTGCTGCTGAGGTTTTTAAGAAATTTCGACGTGATGAAAGGGTCATACTGCACTTTTTGAATTATTTATAGTGGTGTGCACTTTAGCGGGTAGATATGACGTTTTTATAAACGCTAAATGTATTTAGTGTGACGGTATTAATACATTTAAACCCTTTTATTTATTAACTAAAAAGTAGTCAAAAAATTAAATTAAATGGTTAAATTAACAAGGTATGAATTTTTTAAATTAAAGAGATGCATGTAAAATTGTTTAATTACAGTTGCTTACGATTTATTTTTATGTTGGCACAACCCTTGAGTATCTAACTACGTCTAAACAATACACAAACAAGGAATACCATTATGAAACATTCAATTAAAATCGCTATGGCAAGTTTATTAGTATTAGGTTCTGCGCAAGTACATGCAACAGAAGTGGACCTAGATGTAACTGATATATTAACTCAAAGTGTAGCAAGCTACGTAAAGCAAACCACAATCGAGCTTGAAAAATCACTAAAGGAAACGCTTTATTTTGATGCTAAAACTGTTTTAGAGGGTTTATTAGATGAGCCCGTTTTAACACATAGCACAACGCTTAAAAATACTGACACTAGTATAAAAAACGTAAAATAAATTATTTAAAGGATTAAAACGATGAGCAGTGAACTTGGATTATTTGCATTAATGTTAGCACCCGTAGTCAGTATGATTAGCGCTTATTACTCGGTTCAAGTGTTTAAAGCTATGGGAGGTTGGTTTAATCTTTAGCCAATTATATAGCTGGTAATTAATTCGATTCATACAAAGCTGATCGACTTAGCAAAAGCGCACGTAAATAAAGGCAGAGTGTTTGAAAGAAGTAGACTTTATGAAACGTGCGATTTTTCCATTACCCATTTTTATGTTACCTGAAGGCTATACGCGATTACGCATATTTGAGCCTCGCTATTTAAATATGGTTAAAACCGCATTAAAAAACAATACAGGGTTTGTGCTTTGTACATTTGAGCACGACACGCCATTTAATATAAGCGCGCAAGGTTGCCTTGTTGATATTATTGATTTTGACCAAGACGACAACGATGTATTATTAATCGATGTGTTTGCTTCTCAAAGCGTTCAAATAAATGACGTTTATCAAGACGAGGACGAACTGCGACATGGTTTGGTGTCTTCTTGCAATACGCCATATTGGTATAAGGATTCTAACAACTCAGTTGGCGAACATGACTTATTGCATGATGCGCTTTTAAACGTGTTTAAAAGTAATCCGGAACTTAATTTACTGTACAAAAAAACTCACTTTGACAAATTGCCTTGGATTGCAGCCCGTTGGCTTGAGCTCCTACCTATTTCTATTGAGAAAAAACAGCAACTTGCGTTTGAAACGAACTTTGATAACTTACTGAATTTCCTCCATACTGTGATTAATAACGAATTTGCCTAAATTTTATGATCCTAAATTAATTATTGCCCGTATTACTTAATACAAAAGCAATAACGGGATAAATTATTATGGTAAGTCAACAACAATCACCACGTTGTGAACCTAATACAGGTAAGTACACTGCCATGCCAGAAACGCCGAGTAAAGAACTCATGCAAGCGCTTATAGATGTTGCACAGTCACGCGATAAAAAAGCATTTTCCTATTTATTTGAATACTTTGCGCCAAAAATTAAACGCTTTGGAATTAAGCAATTTGGTGTTGAAGCTCAAGCAATGGAGCTTGTGCAAGAGACGTTAACATCTGTTTGGCGTAAAGCACATTTGTATCACAGTGATAAAGGTGCGGCTACTACGTGGGTTTATACCGTTATGCGTAACGCTTCATTCGATATGCTTCGTAAAATGAAAAGTAATAAAGAAGAAAACATAAGCGAAGATATTTGGCCGTTATTAAACGAATCACAAGATACACATCACGAATACAGTGATCATTTAGAAGATAAACAAATTAAACGTTATTTAGACAAATTACCTATTGCTCAACGCGAAGTGGTAAGAGGCGTTTATTTTCAAGACATGTCGCAAGAGCAACTTGCACATCAACTTAATATTCCAGTAGGCACGGTAAAATCACGATTACGTTTGGCCTTGCAAAAATTACGTAATGAAATGGGAGATCAGCATGATTAAACATCACCCGAGTGAAACTTTACTGACACAGTATTGCGATGCATCACTTGCTACATCATTGAGTTTAGCCGTTTCTATACATGTAGATATGTGCCCTGTGTGCCAAGCTAAAGTAGCTAAAATTGAGGCAAGTAACGCAAACGCATTATTTAGCGAAGAGCCAGCGCAGTATGAGAAACCTCAAGCTGAGCAACCTGAGTTACTTGAAGAATTTGAATTGAATGTGCTTGATATGATCATGTCTGATGATTCTATCGACGAAGTTTATGAAGTAGAGCCTGTTTCTATTAAAGTTAATGAGCATAACTATCAGCTTCCACGTGCGCTAACGCGTATTTCTCACAGTAAATTTACCCAAGTGGGTAAGCTTGCGAGATCGCGTATTGCACTTGATGATGGCCCATTACGCTCTAGCTTGTTACATATTGATGCTGGTGGTGAAATACCAGAACACACGCACACTGGCTTTGAAGTTACTTTACTCCTAGATGGCGAGTTTAGTGATGAAGAAGGAAAATATGTCCCAGGTGACTTTATATGGCAAGATGGTAGCCACCAACATACTCCTTTAACAAAAGATGGTTGTTTGTGCTTTACAGTTGTCAGTAGTGCGCTACATTTTAATAAGGGCTTCAGCAAGTTACTAAATCCAATAGGTAATTTGATTTACTAAGAGAATTTATGCACACAGATATAATAAAAATAGGTATAAGCGCCTGCTTAGCAGGCGAAAAAGTTAGATTTGACACAGGTCATAAAAAGTCAAACTTCTGTATGGATGAGTTAGGTAAACACGTTGAATATACACGGTTTTGTCCGGAGGTAGCGGTAGGTTTACCAATACCTCGTCCAACTATTCGCCAAGTTAAAGTTGGCGATACTATTAAAGTATGTCGCCCAGATGGCACTGGAGATGTAGGTCAACAACTTACCGAGTATGGTAAAAAAGTTGCAACAGAACAAGCTAAAGAGTTGAGCGGGTTTGTATTTTGCGCAAAAAGTCCAAGCTGCGGCATGGAGCGCATTAAAATATACAACGAAGCAGGCACGGGTAATACTTCTGAAGGCATTGGTTTTTTTGCTGAGCAAATAATGAAGCACAACCCATTATTGCCATGTGAAGAAAACGGTCGCTTAAATGACATGCATTTACGTGAAAACTTTGTAATGAGAATTTACGTATTTAAAAATTGGCAAAAGTTAGTACAAGAACCACTAACGGTTCACAAGCTTACTCAATTTCATTCTCAGTATAAGTACTTGTTGATGGCTCATAATTACCAAGCTTATCGTGATTTAGGTAATCTGCTTGGAACGTTCGTAGGTGACGACATAAATGCAGTTGCGGATGAATATATTTTAGGTTTGATGACGGGTCTGAAAAAGCCTGCTTCTCGAAGAAATAATTGCAATACCCTAATGCACTTACAAGGCTACTTTAAAAATGATTTATCAAAGGTTGAAAAACAAGAACTTCGTGATGCCATAGACGAATACCGCGAAGGATTGGTGCCATTGTATGTACCACTTACCTTGTTAAAACATCATTTGAAAGTTCATCCGAATGAGTACCTTGAAAAACAGGTGTTTTTTAACCCATACCCTCACGATTTAAAATTACGATTTGGTATTTAATGGATACATTATTTTGGTTTAGGCGCGATTTGCGCCTTTTATCTAATGAAGCGTTAATCCAAGCGCTAAATAATGGCGCTAAACACGCCATTTTTTTTGTGTCTGAAAAGCAGTGGCAACAACACCAAGCTGCGCCTATTCAGATTGACTTACTCAAGCGCCGAGTTACTTATCTTCAATCACAACTTGCTGATTACGGTATTACTTTACATATTATTGAAGCGCCTAGCTTTTGTGATTGTACGCGCGAGCTTATTAACTTTTGTAAAGCAAACGATGTAAAACACGTAATTGCTAATACAGAATATGAGCTTAATGAAGTAAACCGCGATAAAGCAATTTTGCATGAATGCGATGAGCTTTCTATTACTTTTACTTTGTACGAAGGTGATTTAATTGCACCTGTTGGAACGGTCAAAAATCAAAGTAATGAAATGTATAAAGTGTTTACTCCATTTAAACGTGCATGGTTAAAGCAGTATCAAGATACACACTTTAGTTTGCCACAATGGCCTTTAACTTCTGAGCCAATAAAATTTGATGAAAGCGACTTACTAAAAAGTGATGGATGCTCAGATAAGTGGCCGGTTGACGACGAAACACTCTCTACCGTAGTTGATAATTTTATATGCGACAAACTTACAAGTTACGACGACCAGCGTGATATTCCCAGTGTAAAAGGCACATCGGGTTTAAGCCCGTATTTAGCACTAGGTATTGTAAGCACAAAGCAACTGCTTATTAATATTCAGCAGCGTTATCCTGATATTTTAACTACATCAAAAAGTAAAACGTTTACGTGGATTAACGAGCTTGTTTGGCGCGAATTTTACAGACATTTAATTGCTGAATTTCCGAAGCTTTCGCGCGGCGATAACTTTAACGAAAAGTATAATGCTGTAGTGTGGCGTAAAAGCGAAAGCGATTTTAAAGCATGGTGCGAAGGGCGTACAGGTTACCCATTAGTGGATGCAGCAATGCTACAACTTAAGCAAACCGGTTGGATGCATAATCGTTTACGAATGGTTGTTGCAAGCTTTTTAACTAAACATTTATTAATAGACTGGCGTAAAGGTGAACGCTTTTTCATGCAGCACTTAATTGATGGCGATTTAGCCTCAAATAATGGTGGTTGGCAGTGGGCTGCAAGTACGGGCTGTGATGCTCAGCCTTATTTTAGAGTTTTTAATCCTATCAGACAAAGCGAGCGCTTTGATCCAACGGGCAAGTTTATCCGTAAGTATTTGCCAGAGCTTGAAAACGTGCCAGATAAACACATTCATTTTCCACACACTTATTTAGCCGCAACAGGCAAAGATAAGGAATGTTACTGGCCAGCAATAGTTGATCATAAAGCGGCACGAGAACGTGCACTTGCTGCATTTAAGGTGTGATATGGATAACCAGTTACCAGTAGATAAATTTGTTGAAATATACCAACAGCTTAATAGTACTAATCTTGATTTATTGAGTGATATTTACTGTGACAACATACAGTTTATAGACCCGATGCATGAAATTAACGGCATTGTAGAATTGCGCAGGTACTTTGCTAACTTATACAGCAATGTTAAGCATTGCCAGTTTGATATTAGTGATTCGTTTAATAGCGGTAACAATGCTTTTATTTATTGGACTATGCATTATACACATCCAAAGCTTTCATCAGGTAAAACTATCTCGGTAGCCGGTCATAGTAAGCTTATTTTTAAAGATGGCAAAATTATTAAGCACAGAGACTACTTTAATGTGGGCGAGTTGTTATACAAACACATTCCTTTACTTGGTAGCGTTATAAAGCTAATTGATAAAAGGGCAGGTTAATTATGATCACACTTATAACGGGTGCTACATCAGGTATTGGCGAGCAGCTAGCAATTAAATATGCACAGCTAGGAGACACTGTTATAGCTTGCGGCCGTAATAGTGATAAGCTCGCCGAGCTTGCTAAATACGACAATATCCAAGCATGTAAATTTGATGCAACTAACCTGCAAGATATAAAAGAGTCGACAGTTGGCTTTCCTCATTTTGACCGTGTTATTTTAAACGCTGGTAATTGTGAATATATAGATGATGCGCGCAACTTTGATAGCGCGTTGTTTGAGCGTGTAATAAACGTTAACTTACTTTCTATGGGGTATTGCCTTGAGGCGTTACTTCCTAAAATAAATCCAGGCGGCCAACTTGTTTTGGTCAGCTCAAGTGTTACTTACCTTGCGCTACCTCGTTCAGAAGCTTATGGCGCATCAAAAGCGGGTGTAAGTTACTTAGCAAAAAGCTTAGCGGTTGATTTAAATGATGTTGATGTGACTTTAGTTCATCCTGGGTTTGTAAAAACGCCACTTACTAATAAAAATGATTTCCCGATGCCTATGGCCGTTACTGCTGAAAAAGCAGCTGACTACATGATTAAGGGTATTCAAAAACGCCGCAAAGACGTTCATTTCCCTTATCGTTTTACACTTATATTAAAAGCTTTACGCATTTTACCACTGCCGATTTGGCTTAAAATCGCAAAAGGATTAGCCCGTTGAAAAAAATAGCAATAATAGGAACTGGTGTATCTGGTTTAACATGTGGGCATTTGCTTCACAAACATTACGATGTAACCGTATTTGAAAAAAATGATTACATAGGTGGCCACACAGCAACGGTTGATGTTGATGTGTGTGGCATCAAATACGCAATAGATACAGGCTTTATTGTATTTAATGACCGAACTTACCCATATTTTGAAAAGCTACTTTCGCGCATTGGTATTGATAAACAAACAACCCAGATGAGCTTTAGTGTGCATAACGAAGCCACTGGTTTTGAATACAATGGACATACGTTTACAAGCTTATTTGCACAGCGTCGTAATATTTTTAGACCTAAGTTTTGGCGATTATTGTACGACATTGTTAGGTTTAACAAACTGTGCAAAGCAATGCATGAAAAAGGTGATTACCAGTCTGATCAATCATTAGGGCAATTGCTTAACGATAACCAGTTTAATGACTTTTTTAAATACCATTATATTCTTCCTATGGGCGCGGCTATTTGGTCTACCAGTATTAAAGAAATGGAAAACGTAGGCGTTGAGTTTTTTGTTAAGTTTTTCTTTAATCATGGGCTTTTAGATGTAACCAATAGACCACAGTGGTATGTAGTACCAGGAGGCTCTCGTCAGTACATAAAGCCGCTGATCAGAGGTTTTGCCGACAAAATTAACCTCAATACAAATATTAAATCAGTTACGCGGCAAAATGATGAAGTAACAATAGAGCTTGCCAATGGTGAGCAAAGTAAATTTGATAAAGTAATATTTGCTTGTCATTCAGATCAGGCGCTTGCACTATTGGGTGATGCTACTGAGCAAGAAAAGTCAGTATTGGGTGCAATAGCTTACACTGAGAACTCAGTGGTGTTGCACACCGATACAAACCTTTTACCAGATAGAAAAGCGGCATGGGCAAGCTGGAACTACCTACTTAACAACAACACTGATAAAGCCGCTGTTGTAACTTACCAAATGAATATTTTGCAAGGTATACAATCAGATACTCAGTTCTGTGTAACGCTTAACCATCTTGAAGGAATAAGCCAAAGTAAAATTTTGCGCGAGTTTACTTATCACCACCCTGTATTTAGCCAAGAGTCTATTGCGGCTCAAAAACTTAAACACAGTATTGACGGACACAACAATAGTTATTTTTGTGGCGCTTATTGGTACAATGGTTTTCATGAAGATGGCGTACACAGTGGTGTAGATGTAGCCAAGCAACTTGGGGTCGAATTTGACTAGTGCAGTGTATTTAGGCGATGTTAAACATCGCCGTTTTGCTGTTAAAGAACATCGCTTTAGTTACCCTCTGTATATGATGTGGGTAGATTTAAATAATCCTCAACAACTAAATGGTGTGCATAAACACATAGGTACGTCAGGCTTAAAGGCGTTAAAGTTTAATGAAGCTGATTATCTTAAAGGCACCTCACAGCTTGCTAAACGTCCTCTTATTGAGCGTGCACACGAACAACTTGCCAATTTAGGTATTACTGAAACCTTTACTCATATTTACATGCTTGGGCAACTTCGTTGTTTTGGTGTGTATTTTAGTCCTGTTAATTTTTACTTTTTTGGTCATAACGACACCCGTTTTAAATACATGATTGCTGAAGTAAGTAATACACCATGGAACGAACGTCATTATTATTTAGTACCTTTAGAAAAAAAAGTGAACTTTAAAAAGGTTTTTTCCGTATCACCTTTTATGAATCTAGATATGAACTATCATTGGCATGTTAAGCAATCGCCTGATAAAACATTGATACACATTGAAAATAAGCGAAATGAAGAGCTATTATTTGATGCTACACTTCGCTTAAAACGTAAAGAACTTACTAAAGAAGAAGTTAATAAGTTATTTAAACGTTTTCCGGCCATGACATGGTCTATTTTCAAAGGTATTTATTATCAAGCGTTAAAGTTGTTTATTAAACGAGTTCCTTTTTTAGGCCACTCAGGCAAGCCATAAAGCACGTAGATAGTCAGGACAATTAATAGGTATTTCAATGGATAAAGTGTCGAGCTTAAATTGCGAACAAAGCACAAACTGGTTAACTAACATATATAAAAAATTAGTGACTAAAGCCTTTTCGTCAATTGAAACAGGCCAAGTTATTTTAGTAGATGCAAACGAGCGTACAGTTTTTGGTGACCCATCCTCAGCGCTAAAAGCAACGATTATAGTAAACGATAAAGCAATGTATAAGGCATTTGCATTATCTGGGAGTGTTGGCGCTGGTGAAGCGTATATTTTGGGGCATTGGTCTTGTGACAACTTAACCTCTTTCATTGAGATATTTGCTATAAATGAGAAGCAACTTGATGAGTTTGAGAAGAAATTCGCATTTTTTAGTAATATTGCACACCGGTTTAATCACATAAAAAATAAAAATTCTGAATCGGGCTCTAAGAAAAACATCGTTGCTCATTACGACTTAGGTAATGATTTGTACGAATCATTTTTGAGTAAAGAAATGCTTTATTCAAGTGCTGTATATCCTACAAAAGAAGCGACACTTGAAGAGGCTCAACAATACAAGCTTAAACGCATTTGTGAGCAAGTTGAGCTTCAAAAAAATGATTCAGTAATCGAAATTGGTACGGGATGGGGGGCTTTTGCTATATATGCAGCCACACATTACGATTGCCATGTAACAACAACAACCATATCTGATGAGCAGCATGATTATGTCGCTAATAAAATTTCAGAGCTTGGTCTTGAAAGTAAAATTACATTACTTAAGCTTGATTACAGGCAATTGAAAGGAAAGTACGACAAGCTTGTTTCTATCGAAATGATAGAAGCGGTAGGCCATGAGTACTTACCTAGCTTTTTTACCCAATGTGGTGAATTGTTAAAAGATGATGGTGCCATGCTCATACAAGCTATAACTATTGGCGATCAGCGTTATAAGCACTACTTAAAAAACTCTGATTTTATTCAGCAGTATATTTTTCCAGGCGGGTGCTTGCCATCACTTAACGAAATGAGTGAGCAGATTAAAAATAATACCGACATGGTAATTCATACTGTTAATGATATTGGTGCACACTACGCAAGAACATTAGCAGATTGGCGAAGCCGTTTTATAAAAAGCTGGCCTGATTTGGACCGCTCAAAATTTGATGAACGCTTTTATCGTTTATGGTTATTTTATTTTGCTTATTGCGAAGGCGCGTTTAGAGCCAGAGCAACAAGTACGGTGCATTTAATGGCGCGTAAACCACGTTTTGTTAGCGATAACGATGATATTGCGCTCGGTTACTAATTTTGTTTTATTTCAAGCAGTGTGGTTTTTATCCTTGCTGCTTGAAGCTGATTCGCTACTTTTTAGCGGATTAATTATCGTTTTAATGTTTTGGTTGTCAAAGCAAAAAAAACAAGACACCTTACTTCTTATTAAAGCCCTACCTTTAGCACTATTATTAGAATTTTTAGCAGTAAAGTTAGGCTTGTTAGAGTTTAAAGTTTATCCCTTCCCTCTATGGCTCGTCTTTTTATGGGCTGCGTTATTACTTTCTTTAAATACTTCTATGGTTTTTTTGAGTAAATTAAAGCTTTGGCAGGTCTTTTTAGTATGCATGACTTTTGCGCCAGCAAGTTATTGGGCTGGTGCACGCTTTGAAGTAATAAGTTTGGGTTTACCTTTATGGCAGTTTTGGCTCGTTTACGGTGCGCTTTGGTCTACAGTGTTTACTGTTATTCTTTTTATAAACCAAAAAATCAAGTTATTCATCAATCGCTGATCGCCCACAATTCCCATTTCGTAACATTACCCATTGACTCAAAGGGAGCTTATTTTGAAATTTTTACTAAAGGCAGTTACTTTTTATTTGCTTACAACTTCAATTGTTTTAGCTGACACACAGTTTAATAAAGTAGGCGAAGCACGAATGGAGTATTTATTTTGGGATGTATATGACGCGGTTTTATTTACCCCTTCAGGTAATTACAGCTCAGGAACGCATCCTATTAAATTTAAACTTACCTATTTACGTGACTTTCAAGCTAAAGAAATCGTAAAAGCAACAAATGAGCAGTGGGAGCATATTGGAAAAAAAGAGCTAGCAGACAAATACGACAGTAAATTATTGTCTATTTGGCCTGATATTAGACAAGGTGATTCGCTAACGTTAGTCACAAATGAGCAGGGTATGAGTACTTTTTATCATAATGATGAAAAAATTGGCGAAATAAATGAACCTCAATTTTCGAGTGATTTTTTAGCCATTTGGCTGGATGAAAAAACCTCAGAGCCGAAACTACGAAAGCAACTATTAGGGAATTAATATGAATGTATTTAACGCGTTTAAAACAGCTCTTGTATGCTTATCTGCTTTGTTGCTGATAAGCTGTTCGGCACCAAATGTAGAGCATTATAAAAATACATCGCCAAACTTTGACTTTAAAACATTTTTTAGTGGAAATTTGAAAGCCTACGGTGTTGTACAAGACTTTAAGGGTGAATTGACCCGCAAGCTTGTCGTAGATATGAATGCGAGCTGGGATGGTAACCAGGGCGTTATTGAAGAAGACTTTGTTTATGACGATGGCGAAACTCAAAAGCGTATTTGGAAAATAACGTTAAACGAAGACAATAGTTTAACGGGTGTGGCAGATGATGTTATAGGTACTGCAAAAGGTAGAAGTGATGGCAGCGTATTTCATTGGAATTACGATGTAGAGCTTCCATACGATGGTAGTACTTTAAAAGTGAATTTTGATGATTGGATGTACCTGGTTACACAATCGCGCTTGATAAACCGCACATCTATTGTTAAGTTTGGAGTCGAGGTCGGGGAAGTGACCTTAGTGATCGAAAAAATATAGCTTATTTACCCAGTTGCTTAACTTGCGCCAAAATTGTACTCAAATTAAGTCTTTGTTAACCCAACACGCTGTATTTTACAGAGAATTATTTAAATTTTACTCATTTTTTAAGAATTTAAGCAAAAAATGCAATTTGCTGTTGCTAACTCTTTAAAAATGCATAAAGATAGGTTTTGCGAAGGCAAAATAATAACGAATAGGAATCTAACAATGAATAAAGCTCAATTAGTTGAAAAAATTGCTACTGATGCAGAAATCTCTAAAGCCGCTGCTACTCGTGCTCTTGACGCGTTTACAGGTGCTGTAACTTCTTCTTTAAAAGAAGGTGATTCAGTAGCATTAGTTGGTTTTGGTACTTTCTCAGTAAAAGAACGTGCAGCTCGCACTGGCCGTAACCCACAAACGGGTGCTGAGATCCAAATCGCAGCGGCAACTATCCCAAGCTTTAAAGCAGGTAAAGGTCTTAAAGACCAAGTAAACCCTTAATAGGTTTAACGAATTAAATTAAAAAAAGAGCTAATTAGCTCTTTTTTTTTATGTTTAATAAAGACATCAATTGATGCCTTTATATTATAAATTTATGCTTTTAAGGCTTTATCGCCTCGACCAATGCCAACAGCGCCAGAACGTACAACTTCAATAATATCGGTTTCATGACGAAGAGTGTCTAAAAATGACTCTATTTTGTCTGTACTGCTCACTAGTTGTAGACTATAGCTTTGTCGGCCCATATCTAAAATAGCACCTTGGAACACATCAACTACTCGCGTAACCGCTGCACGAGTCGTCTCGTCTTGAGCAAATACCTTAACAAGCAATAGCTCACGTTCAATGTGACTCATTTCTGTTAAATCGATAATTTTAAGCACGTCGACTAATTTGTTAACCTGCTTTGTAATTTGCTCTACAACTCTGTCATCACCCATAGTGGTAATGGTAATACGTGATAGTGATTGATCGTCAGTTGTGCCAACAGTTAGGCTGTCGATGTTATATGCACGTTGTGAAAAAAGCCCAACAATACGTGATAGGGCACCTGGTTCGTTTTCTAATAAAATAGATAAAATACGACGCATTATGCTTTTACTCCTTTACGTAACCACATCTCATCAATGCCGCCTAACTTAATTTGCATTGGGTATACATGTTCTTTTTCATCAACGTTTATATCTAAAAAGACTAATCGGTCGTTAATTGACATTGCTTTATCGATAGCAGGTTGTAACTCATCTAGTGTGTTTACTTGTATGCCTACATGGCCGTAGCTTTCAACTAACTTAACAAAATCAGGTAGTGAATCCATGTAAGATGATGAATGACGTCCACCGTAAACCATGTCTTGCCATTGGCGTACCATACCTAAAGAGCGGTTATTAAGTGATACAACTTTTACCGCTAGGTTGTACTGTAAACAGGTTGATAGTTCTTGAATATTCATTTGAATAGAGCCATCACCCGTAATACACACAGACTCTTTATCAGGAAAGGCTAGCTTTACGCCCATTGCAGCAGGTAAACCAAAGCCCATGGTGCCTAGGCCGCCTGAGTTGATCCATTGACGAGGATGCTTAAATGGATAATATTGCGCTGCAAACATTTGATGCTGACCAACGTCAGAACTTACATAAGCATCGCCATTAGTGGCTTTATAAACCGCTTCTATCACGGCTTGTGGCTTAATTTTGTCGCCATCAGTGTTGTAGCTTAAGCACTTTTGTTCGCGCCAGCTGATAATTTGTCGCCACCAATCTTCTTGCGCGCTGCGGTCTATTTTAATTGGGCTTTTATCAATACCCGCTTGTAGTTGTTCAAGTACGGTTGCTAAACAACCTACAACTGGTATGTGTGCTTTAATTGTTTTAGATATTGAAGTTGGGTCAACATCAACATGAACAATTGTGGCATTAGGGCAAAACTTTTGAACATTATTAGTTACCCTGTCATCAAATCGGGCACCAAGCGCTAAAATCACATCGGCGTTAGCCATTGCTTTGTTTGCCTCAAGCGTGCCGTGCATGCCTAACATACCTACAAAGTTTGGATGCACACCTGAAATACCACCCAATCCCATTAGTGTATTTGTAATGGGGGCATTTAATGATTCAACTAAATGCGTTAATTGCTCTGATGTATTTGAAATGACAATACCACCACCAGAGTAGATAACCAGTTTTTTGGCCTCTAAAATAGCTGTTACGGCTTTGCGAATTTGTTTTGAGTGCCCTTTAGTATTAGGGCTGTAAGTTCTCAGCTCGGTGGTTTTAGGAAATTCGTATTCAAACTTAATAGCAGGGTTAAGCATATCTTTTGGAAGCTCAACAACGACAGGACCTGGGCGGCCAGTGCTAGCAATATAAAAAGCTTTAGCTAAGATTGTAGGGATGTCTTTAGCACTTCTACAGTTAAAACTGTGTTTAACTACAGGGCGAGAACAACCCACAATATCGGTTTCTTGGAATGCATCGTCGCCAATCAAATTTGTAGGCACTTGGCCTGATAACACAACCATAGGAATTGAATCCATGTAGGCCGTTGCAATACCTGTAATACAGTTTGTAGCGCCAGGGCCTGAGGTTGCAAGTACAACACCAACGTCTCCAGTAGCGCGGGCATAGCCGTCAGCCATATGTGTTGCAGCTTGTTCGTGACGTACTAATATATGTTCAATGTCATCTTGCTGAAAAAGTGCATCATATAAGTCTAAAACCGAACCACCGGGATAGCCAAATATGTATTTTACCTTTAACTCTTTTAATGCCTGAACTACTAGTTCAGAACCATTATATTCTTGTTTGCTCATCCTCATTCCTCTGTGCGCTTTTTTATGCATAAAAAAACCCCCGCGTAGTGCGAGGGTTTTTAAAAAGCAGTATCACCTTTTAATACATCCCCGCTGGGCTTATAACTAAGACCAGTACGAGTACGACTAAAAGATTAATGTGTGTGTTCATAGTTTTTACTCTACTTAGCAAAACACTGCTTTTAAATTAAAGATTTTGTATAGGTTTATTTTTAAGGGTTTTAAGCCTTCATGTCAACCTTGAAAGCTGTTTTTTGCATTTTAAATTCGTTTTGTGGCTTTTTTTAATTTAAAGCTGCAGGAAACCTATGTTTAATTGAGTTTACTGGCAGAAATTATGCATTTTAGGTTGTAAGTTCGATTTTAGATATAAAAGAGTGTGAGAGACCATTAGCTTTAATTGCATATGTTAACTATATGTTTTTATCGCATGTTTAAATTTCTATTATTAGGTATGATTGCTACATAATTATGTTTGAGGAAAACACAGTGAAAAAAGTGACGTTAATTGCGCTTTTAACTACGCTATTAAGCCCTATGGTGGCGGCTAATAACTTAAGTCCGCATGATGTTGGTATAACTAACGAAGAGCGTATTTTATATTGGCTTAAAAAAAGAGACCAAATATCTTCAAGTGAGTTAGATAGTTCATTTAAGTCATATATGAGTAACAAAGACGTTGCAAATCACTCAATTAAAAATGGCTTTAGGCAATTTAAATCATCCTCCAACGTTTTTTCAAACACAAATAAACAACAGTTCGCTTTTTCAACGTCGCTAGTGCCAGATCAAAGCGTTAATGATGTGAAAGTGTTAGCTATTTTAATTGATTTTCCTGATCTTAAACATGACGACAATCAACTTGTAGAGCAAGACACCGATATGTTTTACGCTGATTATTCAACTGGGCACTATCAGCAAATGCTTTTTAATACTCAAGGTTATACAGGTCCTGATGGACAAAGCTTAAAAACGGCTGCTGATTATTATAAAGCGGCTTCGGGAAACAGCTTAAACTTTAGCGGGCAGGTATATGGCTGGGTAACCGCTAATAGCAATGCAAAAATATATGGTGAGCGCCAAGGCAGTACACGGGATATAAATGCGCCCGCTTTAATTAAAGAGGCTGTAGAGAAAGCAGTTGCAAAGTTTAATATTAATTTAGCGGATTATGATTTAACTGATTTAGATGATATTGATGGTGACGGTATCCTTAATGAACCTAATGGCATTATTGACCATGTAATGGTATTTCATTCAAGTATTGGCGAAGAAGCGGGTGGCGGTTACCTAAGCACCGATGCTATTTGGTCGCACCGCTACTATGTATTTGATGGAAATAGCGGGCCGAGCGAGATTGCAGGCAGCAACATTAAGCTCTTTGGTTATACCATTAACCCTATTGATGCTGGGATTGGTGTGGTTGTGCATGAGTTTGGGCATGATTTAGGATTATTAGATGAATACGACTTACAATCTAACACGGTAGGTGAGCCTGTCGCGTCTTGGTCAGTTATGTCGACAGGAAGTTGGGCTGGTTCGCCAAGAGGCTCAGAGCCAGTTATGTTTAGCCCTTATGCGCTTGAATATTTACAAAAGCGGTACCAGGGTAACTGGGTTAACCAGTTTACGCTTGATATGGATGAGATAGAGGCTAACTCACAGCAAACATTAATTAATACTGCGAGTACTTCACAACAGCAAAATCAAATAAAAATAACACTACCACCAAGGCTCGAAAAATTTAGGGCTCCAGTAGAAGGTGATTTTCAATACTATTCAAATACGGGCGACAATATTAGCAACAGCTTAGCTAATACAATAGCGCTACCAAGCACAACTGAGACACTTACTTTAAGCTTTATTGCTTATTACAGTATTGAGCGTGATTACGATTTAGTTCAAGTAAAAGTAAATGGCGAGCCAATCGCGAGTAATTATACGCAAGCGCTTAATCCATACTACGGTGATATTGGTCCGTATATCTCAGGTGATTCATTTCTTAATAGTGATGCTAAGCAACCTAACGGCTATTTGACCCATAAGTTTGATTTATCAGCTTATGCTGGGCAAACAATTGATTTAAAAATTGAATACATAACAGATGCGAACACACATTATTATGGTTTTGTTGTTGATGATATGCGCATTGAGCAAAGTGATACTTTAATTTGGCAAAATAATGCACAAGATCAAGTTAACACTGAGTTTAATGGCTTTGAAAAAGTAGGTAGTTACACATATGCATCGCCATCACATTACTATTTACAACTGCGTTCATACACAGGCGTTGACAGTAGTTTGCAAGCAGAGCAGTACTCACCGGGGTTATTATTGTGGTACAGCAATGAATCTCAAGCAGATAATAACACTACCGAGCATCCAGGCAGTGGTTTTGCATTAGTGGTAGATGCTGATCAGCGCTCGATAAATAAAGGCAGTACGCAAACTCCGGCTGCTTCAGAAATTCAAATACGTGATGCTGCTTTTAGCCTATATCAACAAAGGGCAGGGTTAGGTGATGATGATTTATCAGCTATCACCGGGTTTACTGATAAAACCGATTATAGCTTTGAAGCGCAAAAACCATCGGGTGTTGTGCTTCCACAGGTTGGTTTTGGGTTTAGTATTATAAGCCAGTCAGCAGACAGTGAAGATATAGAAGTAGAGCTTACTTACGATGTTACTAAGGGAATTAATTTTACTAAAAACGGTTTAACCGTTAATTTTAATGTAGAAGGCTTTGCACTTACTCCTGCGGACAAATTTACGTGGAGTTTTGACGATGGAAGCTCCAGCACAGAGTTAACGCCTACTCATGAATACCAAGACTATGGCACTTATAACGTTGAGTTTATGGCAGATAATGGTACTTCACAGCAAGTAGCTGTAGCACAAGTTACATTAGTTGAACCATTAACTGTAAGTGAAATTGAATATGAAATAAACCAAGGAACTTTAACAGCTGAGGCATCGCTTACAGGTGGAGTCGCACCGTATACTTATAATTGGCAGCTAGGAGATGGAAGTACTTTAGCGACTCAATCGCTTACGTATAATTATTTGTACTCTGGCGATTACCAAGTAACGCTTACAGTGACAGATGACGACGGCACTGAACAATCAAAAGCGATTGATGTAACTGCTAATGTTCCGCTTAGCATAAACGCAAACGCTACAGTTAGTGATTTAAGCGCACAATTTAATGCCCAAGTAACCGGCGGTTTTAATAGTTACACTTACAGTTGGGATTTTGGTGATGGCAGTGCGTTATCAAATTTACAAAACCCAAGGCATACTTATCAAGCTGACGGGACTTATAACGTAACGTTGAATGTTACTGATACTCAAACCAATGATACTTTTACTCAAGAGTTATCTGCTACTGTACAAAAACAACAAAGTAGTTCGGGTTCAAGTGGCGGATCACTGACGGGTTTATTAGGATTATTACTGTTAAGTTTATTTAGGTTTAATACTAACCTGCATAAATACACTAGGTTAGTAAACGCAGTTAGCAAACACAAAAAAGCCCGCTAAATTAGCGGGCTATTTAAATTAATAACAAATATTAATTATAAACGGTCAATTACTGATTGAGTGAAATCAGTTGTACCGTGGCTGCCACCTAAATCGCGAGTTGTACGGTCGCCTGATTTAATTACATCAGCAACAGCACTACGAATACGCTCTGCAGTATCGCCCATATTTAAATGCTCAAGCATTTGAATAGACGCTAAAATTACAGATGTTGGGTTAGCTAGGTTTTTGCCAGCAATATCTGGTGCACTACCGTGTACAGCTTCAAAAATTGCAGCGTCTTCACCAATGTTAGCACCTGGAGCCATACCTAAACCGCCAACTAAACCAGCACAAAGGTCAGATAAAATATCACCAAATAAGTTAGTCGTAACAATTACGTCAAACTCTTCAGGTGTCATTACTAGCTTCATACATGTTGCATCAACAATCATTTCATTTGATTCAATTTGTGGGTAACGCTCAGCTACTTCACGTGCTACTTTTAAAAACAAACCAGATGTTGATTTTAAAATGTTAGCTTTATGAACTGCAGTTACTTTTTTACGACCTTCGCGTACCGCTAGCTCGTATGCAAAAGTTACGATTTTTTCTGCGCCTTCACGCGTAATTATCGATTTTGCTTCTGCTTCATTACCGTCTTCACTTACTACTTGGCCAGCACCTGAGTACATACCTTGCGTGTTTTCACGAATAGTAATGATATCAATATCGTCGTAACGTGCTTTAGTACCAACAAATGATTTAACTGGACGTACGTTAGCGTATAAACCAAATTGCTTACGAAGTGTTACGTTAATAGATGTAAAACCTTCACCTACAGGCGTAGTTAATGGGCCTTTAAGAGTGATTTTGTTTTTAGCAATTGTATCAACTGTTTCTTGCGGTAATAACTCACCTGTTTTTTCAAGTGCAGCTAGGCCAGCATCAACAAATTCATAATCAAAGTCGCAACCTGCGGCTTTTAATATTTCAAGTGCTGAGTCGATAATGCTCGGACCGATGCCGTCGCCTTTGATCACTGTGATGGTTTGTTTGGCCATTGACTTTTCCTTTAAAGAGTTTGATTTGCACATAAATTATTACTCTGAGAGAGTAACCGCTTGTTAGAACATTTATGTGAACGTGCTTGAAAATTTAAGGGCGCATTTATACCAATTTATCACCCATTTTGCTAGTTTATACAAAAAATACTGGGTATACACGAAAGTTATAATGGGTATAAAGACATAAAATAGCTTCTAATAAACTAAATACTATTAAACAACTCAAGAGATTCTAATTGTTGATAAAAATCAGCTTGGTTATGCCACTTGAGTATTTTTAGCTGTTCATTTAACGTTTGCTGCTGCCACGGAGTTAGCGAAAGTTCTGGTTTAAACACATTTTGAGCAACAACCTTAAGTGTGATCCAAAGTTTATGGGCCTCAGTTAAGTGCTTTTTAGGTGTTTGCTCTGCTTCTAAGAGTGCTGCTGTCCATGGGTTATCACTCAATAAAAGAGTAAGCTGTTGTGTTAGTTGTTCGGTGTTAATTGCATTTACCCCAAAAAAGGAGCAGATAGGGGCACTCAATGTTTTATTTGGTGTGTCGTCAATCAGCGTTTTACGAGAAAGCTGTGTACCGCACTGCGTTAATAAAAAATGGGCGTAAGCGTATAAAGGTAAAGTGATGTGCTCAAACTGGTCGTGATCATTTTTACTAACCAATAAAGCCATTATTTTTACTAATCCATTTAATCTGTTAGTCACGTAGGCTTGCAATGGATGTGGGGTAACATTAACTAATTGTTCAAAAACAACCCGTTGAATTATTGCAGGTGCATTATAATAACCGACCATAGATAAACTATGTTTTAAGTCTTTTGCGGGCTGATGTTCTTTATTATATGGTTTTACTGCCTCGCATAAATTAGCAATTACGAGAGGGTGGGGCGCCATCAGCAGGCTTAATCCTTTATAGCTGTATTCGTGCTGTAACTTAATATTACTTATTAGCTCAAGTAAAGATTGTGCCTTATCAACCTCAAGCTCACTTTGTGGTTTTACATGTTCACTGTTAAATACTTTAAAGCTAATGGTTTTATCAGTGCAATGCCATTGTTTTGGATTATCGTTAAGCGTTGCTTTTACTCTGTACCAGGTTAATTTATTTGGATTTGCTGTACTAATTAAAACATGCCGTTGTTGTGCATCAGTTGCTAAATAAATCATGGTTTGCTCAGCGTATAAAACGCGGCTTCCCGGTAATAATGGCCCTAAATGCGCTATTAGTGATTTAATTAATTGCAGTGCGAACAAGTTAGGTGTGCGAATGTACAAATCGGTAAGTGCTTTATATAAGCTAATATGTTTATTAGCCGTGTTGCTCGTAATGTTCATGCTAATAATATTTGCTAGAGCAATCAGCGTTATGCCCCCATCGTAAAGCATTATTTTAGGAGCACTTACCAATGCTTGTTTATACTTATTTAATTTAGCTAGTAACTGCGTAACAGGTTTTGCTGAATCGCCACTAGCTAACATTACTTTTGCTGCTAACTGATGACGCATTTTCCAAATTTTTTTATCAGAATCTTGAAAAGGTGTTTGCTCGCAAAGCTTGTTTAATTGCGCTCCAACACATAAATGCTCAATGAGAGTAGTGACTATGTATAGCTCACTTAAGGCACTATTATAATTTTGAGACTTACACAGGGCAGCAGTTATGACGCTCTGACTAACAACTAAGTTGGTGGCATAAGAATAACTTGGGTTATAAAGCGTCAATCGGGATTGTAATGCGAATGGCTGTTTGCTGTAGAGCACTCTATATTGCTCAGCTAGCTTACTTGCCATTGGATATAGAGCTGTCCATTTTTGTTTATTGTTATAATAGCTTAAAAACAGCTGCGTATTATTAAGCAGCTGCTCTAAGGTAGTTGAAACAGCTTCATCCATTAAACCTTCACCTAATTTTGTTCTTGGTATTTATTGTATGCACTCGGGCCCCACAAAAACAGCTGACCATTTTTAAATAATAGGCCAGTACATTCATCCATAGTGGTAATACCGTCAGATGTTTTATGTTGTGTACGATAAAAAACTATCTGAAATACTTGTTCACCATCTCGTTTGGCATAAGTAAGATCGGGGCTGCCTAAGTAATCAAGAACACTATTTAGTGTTGTTGGCTGCTCAAGTGATAGTTTTTCGATGTAACGTTTATTGAAAGCCTCTCGGTCTTGCCAAATCATAGCTTGAGGATCGTCTTTATAAAAGGTAATCACCAATGCAGCTATCAGTGCATATAGCCCTAAACCTAAAATTAAATATCGGATAAATTTTTTCAATATGGCTTACTCTGACTCCGGTAACTAATATCAGTATACGTTTTGTAATGTTTAGAGGCTATTAACTTGCGACTAATTAAGTCTTAACTGCTTTAAACTAAAACCTAAATTTATATCGGTGCGTAAACTAACCAAGTGCTTTGAAATTACGTACATATCCATATTAGCGGCTAACTTTGCTTTAATACTCGGGCTTAGAGACTCATCTTCGGCTGCTTGTTCAATTGAGTTATAGTTATTAACTATTTGCTGCGCAGACTTAGTACCTATTCCTTTAACTCCCGGAATATCATTTGTTTTATCGCCCGCTAATGCCCAAAAATCAACGAGTTTATTTTGCTCAACACCAAAACGCTCTTTTATACTTGTCTCATCTAAATATAGCTTTTTAAAGTAATCGTAAACTGTAATGTAAGGGCCAATATAAGGTAAAAAGCCTTTATCAGTAGAAACAACAGTGCTCGTTATTTGATTATTTGATGCCTTAAAGGCAAGCGTTGCAATAATATCATCAGCTTCATCGTTAATAGGCTCAAATACTACAATACCTGTTTCTTCAATTGCGGCTTTAAAATGCAATAGAGCATCTTTTAATACTTGGGGCATTGGCGCGCGTGAATGTTTGTAGTCTTTATAAAAATGATAACGCCAGCTTTTGTCACCATCGAACACAGCAATGGCATGGGTTGCATTACTCGTATCTAAAAGCTTTTTACAGGCGTGGGCTACACGTGCACAGCACGTTTGTATCATTTGCTCGTCGCTATGATGTTTTTGATTCGCGTCAACGGCGTAAATGCGCCTAATTAAATTAAGCGCATCTATAAGAAGTAAATGGGGTTTCAAACTATAAAACTCATGCTTTTATTTTGTAACATGGAACATATTTACTACCAGGGAGCTTCATGCGACCTTGATGAACAAATGCCTGTAATAATTTATCCATATTTGTCATAAGGGCAGGTTCGCCACTTAAAATGTATGGACCGTTTTGTTTAATGGCTCTAACGCCTTCGTCTTTTACATTACCAGCAACAATACCAGAGAAAGCTCTACGCAAATTAGCCGCGAGTAGCTGTTTAGGCTGATTAAGGTGTAAATCTAAACTTGCCATATTTTCATGTGTTGGTGCAAAAGGTTGTTGAAAGTCGTTATCTATTTTTAATGTCCAGTTAAAGTAATAAGCATCACCTTCACTTTTACGGTAATCACGAACATTAGCCATCGATGACTTTAGTTTTTGACCGACTAATTCAGGATTATCAATAATTACTTCAAACTTATCCAACGCTTCCTTACCAAGTGTCATTTCAACGAACTCGCATAGCTCTTTAAAGTACGCCTCGCTTTGTTTGGGGCCAGTTAAAATAACAGGTAAACATTGTTTAGTATTATCTGGGTGCAACAATATGCCTAATAAATATAACAACTCTTCAGCAGTACCTGCGCCACCAGGAAAAATGATAATTGCGTGAGCTGTTCTAATAAAAGCTTCAAGGCGTTTTTCAATATCAGGTAAAATAACGAGTTCGTTTACAATAGGATTTGGTGGCTCGGCAGCAATAATGCTTGGCTCTGTTAAACCTAAGTAGCGATTATCGGTGTTACGTTGCTTTGCGTGGCCAATAGTTGCGCCTTTCATTGGGCCTTTCATGGCACCAGGACCACAACCGGTACAAATATTTAATCCACGTAAACCAAGTTCGTAACCTACTTGTTTTGTGTACTTATATTCAACCTCGTTTATTGAATGTCCGCCCCAGCAAACAACCATGTTAGGCTCGCTTTTAACACGCAGTGCACCTGCATTTCTGAGCATATCGAACACCATATGGGTTATGGCTTTTTGCTCTTTTAAATCTTTTTCGTATTTTTGACAAATAAACAAAATATCACGAATAACAGAAAATATATGTTCGTGAATACCGGTAATTATTTCGCCATCAACAAATGCGGTTTCGGGTGGGTTTTCAAGTTCAATTTTAATACCTCGTTCGCGGCTTACTAAACGAATATCAAAATCTTTGTATTTGTTGTATATATCGTTACTGTCGTCGGTATGACTACCTACATTGAGGACTGCAAGTACGCAGTTTCTAAATAATTTATAACGCTCACTAGCAGACGATTGCTCTAATAAATCAACTTCTAATTGCGACAGTAAATCTAAAACCCCAGTTGGGTTTAACTGTATTAACATAGACGTGCTCCTACTACTAAATCGTAAAACTACTTGTCATAAAAGTTATAATAGCTATGACATTATTTACTGGTACAAAGTCTATCTCGCCCTGAATTTTTGGCTTCGTAAAGTGCATCATCAGCTCTATCAAATGCCTTTAATAGGGTATCGCCTTTTTTAAATTGAGTTGCACCTACCGAAATAGTGATCTCAATTTGTTTTTCTCTAAATTTAAAAGGTATATTTTTAATTACCTTTCTTACTTTATCCAGGGGTAATGTTGCGTTTTCTAGCGACACACCTGGCATTAATAGTACAAATTCTTCACCGCCATAACGCGCTATAAAATCAGACTTTCTTACCGATTTTTGCAACGCTTTTGATATAACTTGTAAGGTAATATCACCTGCGGTGTGGCCAAATCTATCATTGATAGATTTAAAGTGGTCAACATCAATAACTGCAAGCGTAACATCTGATGGCTGCACATTAAACAAATGCATTTCGTGATTGTAACGTTCGTCAAATGCAGCCCGGTTAGGCAGTTTTGTAAGCCCATCTAGTAAGCTTTTAAAGCGCTGTTCGTTTAAGCGTTTTTTATACGTTGTTAACTTATCTTCTAAAGTAACAATTCGAGTATTTATTTCATTAAAGCTAGCGCTAAGCATTTCTCTGTCTTTTCGTTCTAACTTTTCTTTTGCTATAAAATCTTCGCTTATTGATTTTAATTCGTTATCTACGAGTTCTTTTAAAGATGAGATTGATGTAGCTTTTTGCGTTTGCTCATTAAGATTTTTTATTTTTAGTTCAATGCTTTTATTAAGTGAGTCAAACTCAACTTCCATAGACTCAGAGTGCTTGCTAGTTGAGACGATAGAGTTATGAAGATCTTCGAGGGTTTGATTTAATGAAACTAAAAAGCTTTGCGCGGATTTACGCTCTTTACTTATATTTTTTACCACTACATCAATAATACTAATTGCAACATCAAGTAATGTATCGATTGAGTCACTTTCTGTAATATTATTTTTTATATTATTAATTTGTAGCGTAGCTTCTTCTTCAAGTATAAGTTCATTTGCGAGCTCAAGTAGTTTTTTTGCACGCGCCTGTTTTACTGGGCGCTGCTGATCAACTTGAGGGTTTTGCTTGGTAAGCAACGCTTCATGATAAAAGCTAATAAGTTGATCAAGTAGCGGAATGTAACCATGAGTTGAATGAACGTTATTAATCTCGTGATCGAGTAAATTTCTTAGAGTCCTACGAGTATCGTCAGGTAAACCTTTGGTTTTTTGTAATTGTTTACCGGCACTTTGCACACTGTTGTATAAATTACGTTGCTGAGCTTGTTGAATCGATTCTTGGTTTTTAAGTAGGATTAAAGTTTCACTAATAAGGGGAGCAAGGTTTTCAAAACTCATGCCTTTATTAAGCGCACTTCTAAATTTGGCGAGGCGATTATCTAACTCGATATCTAGTCCTTTACAGCTCAACGATAGTTTAGCTGTAAAGTCACATAGAACATCTACTTGATGTTTACGAGCGCTCTCAACAGCCATACGCGCATCAATTGCTTGTTTTAGCTTTTTATCTGTTGCGTTAGATCTTTGTGACACCTAAGCATACCGCCATCAAATTAATTTCATTATCTTCAGTTTACAACAAATTTTTATTATGTGTAGTTATCTAGTAAAAAACTTAGAAATTTTAATAAGCTACTACTTATAAACTCGTATATAGGGTCATTTATCGTATTTAATTCACTTTTAAATAGGGGCTTGTTAGTCTTGTAAGCAATTAAGTTTCCACTAAGAGTCTCTATGAAAAAGTTATTAGCCCTTTCAATTTTAGCTGCATGTTCAGCGCCTGTATTTGCCGATGTAAATTATTCTTTAGAAATCTCGCAACCACAGCATCATTTAGGTGATGTAAGTGTTGAGTTTCCAAAAACAGCGCAAGCACACCTTGATATAAAACTTCCTGCGTGGCGCACGGGTCGCTACGAAATGTTAAATCTTGCAAATGGCATTCGCTACTTCAAAGCCAAAGATGAAGATGGCAAAGAACTAAAATGGGAAAAAATAGATCACAGTACATGGCGTGTACATCTTAATGAACCTACAGAAGTAAATGTTGACTACCAGGTGTATGCAAATGAGCTTGGTAAACGTGCTCGCCACATTGACGACAGCCATGCATTTATAGATGCGTCAGGCTTTTTTATGTTTAGTGAATCATTTCGCCAAGAGCCTGTAACCGTTAATTTAGACGTGCCTAAAAAGTGGCGTTCTGTATCGGGTATGAATAATTTAAAAGGCAAAAATTCATTTAAAGCAGCCGATTACGATGTACTTGTTGATTCACCAATCGAAACGGGTATTAACCAACTACACACATTTGAAGTAGAAGGGCGTGAATATGATTTAGTTATATGGGGCGATGGTAACTACGATGTAGAGCTAATGCTTACCGATCTTAAAAAATTAGTTGCCACGGGTAATGTAATTTGGGATGGCTATCCGTATGAGCGTTATGTATTTATGGTGCATGCAACATCAGGAGCAGGTGGTGCAACAGAGCATTTAAACTCAACAATTATTCAACGACCACGTGACCGATTTGGTAGCCGCGAAGATTACTTAGGTTTTATTAGCACCGCTGCGCATGAGTTTGTTCATACATGGAATGTTAAAGCATATCGCCCTCAAGGTTTAGTGCCATACGATTACACTAATATGAACTATTCAAAACTGCTGTGGATTGCAGAAGGTTCAACAAGTTACTTTGAAGATCATTTATTAGTGCGCTCAGGCATTCAAACAACAGATGAATTTTTTAAAGTAATGAGTAAAACCATTAACCGTCATTTGCAAACACCGGGCCGTGAAGTGCAAAGCGCAAGCGAAACAAGCTTTGATAAATGGATTAATCAAGGTGGCGATCATGCACGTAACTACAGCACCAATATTTATTCAGAAGGTTCGTTACTTTCACTTGCTTTAGATATCGACTTACTAGAAAAAAGCCAAGGTAAAATAAGCTACCGAGACGTACACAAAGCACTTTATAACAATCATAAAATGCCCGCTGGATTTACAGATACAGATGTACTTAATATCTTAAAAGATTTAACAGGACGTGATTATTCAAGCTGGTGGCAAGAAAATGTAGAGTCGCCTGCAAGTATTAACTTTGACGATTTACTTACTAAAGTAGGTTTAAAGTTTGAGCGTCCTGAAAAAGCAAAAGCACTTGCAAGTATTGATGCTACCGCCAAAAATACGGGTGAATTACTGACGTTAAGTTATGTACGCCGTGGTGGCAGTGCGTGGAAAGCGGGTTTAACTACCGATGATAAAATTGTCGCTATAAACAAACATCACGTAGGTAAAGATTTAAAAACCAGCCTAGAAACGTTTAAGGCAGGCGACAAAGTAACCGTTGACTATCTTCGTCGCGATGCTCTTGAAAGCTTAACATTAGTATTATCAGAAGATTTTGATAAGCCTAAAAAAGTAGTTGCTGATAAAGAGGCAACGCCACAGCAAAAAGCGCTTTTCAAAGCATGGATTGGCGTGGAACATCCAAATGATGTGACAAAAAAATAAATTTAGTTTTTATAGCGTTTAAATACAGTTAACAATTATTAAAAAAGAGCTTCGGCTCTTTTTTTTGTTTTGTATAATGGCGTATATAATGTACATGGAAATTTAATATTAAAATTAAATTTAATTATTATTTGGTATTTTTATTACTAAATAAAATTACTTATGGATATAGCCTCAAAATGAAATTAGACGACGTTGCTTCAGACTTAACCAACCAATTTGTAATTAACGACTATTTGCATCAGTTATTTGATGCGGTAAATGTAATTTCTGTTCAAGGTTATGACAATGAGCGTCGTGTTATTTATTGGAATGAAGGCAGTGAGCGACTTTACGGATACACAAAAGAAGAAGCCATAGGGCAAAAAATAGAAGACCTTATAATTCCAGAATCAATGTGTGAATTTGTAATTGACGCACACAGTGATTGGGTAGAAAAAGACATAGAAATTCCAGCATCCGAAATTACCCTAAAAGGTAAAGATGGCGAAAGTGTATCTGTTTTTTCTAGCCATGTTATGCTTACAAATCAATATAATACAAAACAAATGTATTGCATTGATATTGACTTATCTGAGGTTAAAAAGGCACAAGCAGATGCATCATTTAATGAGGATATGCTAAAAACTATTTTTGAGGCAATTCCTGACTTATTTGTCTTGATGGAAAATGATGGAACTATTATTGAGTATCATGCCAGTAATGAAACAGATCTCTATACCAAGCCCAAGCAATTTATTGGTAAAAAAATGGGAGATGTACTCCCGCGCGCTGTAGCCAAAAAATTTGAAACCTATATCAGCCTTGTATTAGAAAAAGAGCAGGTGATGAGCTTTAAATACGAGCTAGCTTTGCCCCATGGGCTCGTTTTTTTTGAAGCAAGAATAAATAAAATAACAGAACATAACCAGTTAATGGTTATTATTCGAGATATTACAGAACAGCATAAATCAGATGAACTAATTAGACATCAAGCGTATTACGATAGTCTAACTTTACTCCCAAATCGTTTTTTAGCACTTGATCGTTTGTCGCAATTACTTATTGAAGCACAAAGAAATAACGAAAAAGCTGCGGTACTGTTTTTGGACTTAGATAATTTTAAAAAAATAAATGATTCGTTAGGCCATGAAACAGGAGACAAACTTTTAATTGAATCAGCGCAAAGGCTGCAAGAGGCACTGCGAAAAGACGACACGGTAGGGCGCCTAGGTGGAGATGAGTTTATCGTATTGTTACGCGGTATAACTGATCACCATGCAGCGCTAAAAATTACTGAAAAACTGGTCAATAACTTTAGAGCCCCTTTTAAAATTGAGGGCCGGGAACATATACTAACAGCGAGTATTGGTGTAGCCATATACCCAGAAAATGGTACAACTGTTGCTGATTTATTACGAAATGCTGACACTGCAATGTATCAAGCAAAATCATATGGTCGTAATACTTATTCATTTTTTACTAAAAAAATGAACGTAATTATTCAGCGCCGACTAGTAATAGAAGAGCAGATGCGTGGCGCCCTTGAGCGTAATGAATTCGAGTTATTCTACCAGCCCCAATTAGACGCCAAAAATAAACACATCATTGGTGCAGAAGCGTTATTACGCTGGCATAACCCTGTGCTAGGTAATGTAACACCCGATGAGTTTATACCTATTGCCGAAAATACAGGATTAATTGTACCTATTGGCAAGTTTGTAATTAGCCAAGCATTACACTTTTTAAACACATGGCAAAGTACCTGTAAACGCCAACAAAAATATACAATGGCTGTTAACTTATCTCCTCGCCAATTTAGAGACGTAGGGCTGCTCAGTTTTATTCAAAACTCATTGAGTGAAGCAAACGTAAATCCCGAAAATTTAGAGCTTGAAATAACTGAGGGAGTGCTGATGAGTTGCCACACTAATGTTGTTGATATACTGACTGAAATAACAGCATTAGGCATTAACTTATCAATGGATGACTTTGGTACAGGTTATTCATCATTAAGTTATTTGAGAGAATACCCTTTTAATGTACTCAAAATAGATAGAAGTTTTATTGACGGTATTGTACTAAACAATGAAGATTGTAATCTCGTAAAGGCAATTATTGCCATGTCGCACAGTTTAGGGCTGACAGTGGTAGCCGAAGGCGTAGAAACAAAAGAGCAGCTTACTTTATTGAACGAATTAGGCTGTGATTTTATGCAAGGTTTTTACTTTAGTAAACCCATACCAGCAAAACAGTTTCTTGATTTTTCGATGAATTTTGATAAAAAGTAAGATTAAACACTCGATTGTAACAATTCATTGCACGGCTATTGACCTCATTAGCTACTGACGAGTAACCTGTTATAGAAACAAATAAAAAGGATTCTATAATGCGTTTAAAACCTCTTGTAGCTACATTAGCAGCCACATTTTCTTTATCACTTTCAAGTAGTGCCATAGCCGACGAAGGCATGTGGCAACCACACCAACTTCCAGAGTTAGAATCAATTTTAAAAGCCAAAGGGCTTGAAATTGATGTTGAATCTATTTCTAAATTAACCGAATTCCCAATGAATGCGGTAATTAGCCTAGGTGGCTGTACAGCATCGTTTGTATCGCCTAAGGGTTTAGTTGTGTCAAACCATCACTGTGTTTATGGCTCGGTGCAATACAATTCAACACCTGAAAACAACATATTAGAAAATGGCTTTTTAGCTAAAAGCCCTGCTGAGGACTTACCAGCAGCGCCGGGTTCACGCGTATACGTCACAGAAACAGTTACTAATGTGACTGACAAAGTTAGTAAAGGTATTGAAGAACTAAGCGGTAAAGCACGCTACGACGCAATAGTAAAAAACGAAAAAGCGCTAGTAGCCCAGTGTGAAGCCGACGAAAGCTACCGTTGTAACGTGTATTCGTTTCATGGTGGTTTAGAGTTTTACCTAATTAAGTCACTTGAAATTAAAGACGTACGTTTATCTTACGCACCAGCTATGGGCGTAGGTAAATACGGTGGCGATATAGATAACTGGATGTGGCCGCGCCACACAGGCGACTTTGGTTTTTACCGCGCTTATGTAGGCAAAGATGGAAAACCAGCTGAGTACAGCGAAGACAACGTACCTTACGTACCAGACTCTTACCTAAAAGTAAGTGCCAAAGGCGTGCAAGAAGGCGACTTTGTAATGGTTACAGGCTACCCAGGGCGTACTAACCGCTACCGTATAGCAACAGAGGTAGATAACGTATTTAACGACAGCTACCCTAAAGCACGCGTTCATAACTCAAAATACGTGTCGCTTATTGAAGAAAACTCAGAAGACGGCAGTAAAGCGCGTATTGCTTACGAAAGCACCATTGCAGGTTATAACAACTATATTAAAAACTATGGTTCGATGATCGAAAGCTTCAAAAAAGGCACTATGCTTGAGCGCAAAAAACAGTTTGAGAAAGAGTTAACACAATGGATCAATAGCGATAGTGAGCGTAAAGAGCAATACGGAAGCGTATTAGGTGAGCTATCTGAGCTAATTGCACAATCACAAGAGCACAGTGAACGCGACCGTATGTTAGGTTATGTACATCGCTCACAAATGATCAGCACAGCACGACGTTTATACCGCCTAGCTTACGAAAAACAAAAGCCAAATAGCGAACGTGAATCTGGTTATCAAGAACGTGACTTACCTCGCATTAAAGCAGGGCTTGAGCGCATGACGCGCCGTTATGATAGCAAAGTAGACAAAGCTATTTTACTGCACTTTTTAGAGCTGTATGCAGCACTTCCAAAAGAAGAGCGTTTTAGCGAGGTTGATAACGTATTTAAAGTACAAAATGGGTTTGATAAAGCAACCCAAAGCGCGTTACTTGATAGCATGTATGAACAGTCAAGACTTGATAATGCCACTGTTCGCAATTCATTATTTGAACAATCGTTTAGCCAGCTAAATCAAAGCCAAGACCCATTTGTGCAGTACGCTAAAGCAATCTTTAAAGTAATGAAAGCAGAGGAAGATAAATCAAAAGCACTTGCAGGTAAATTACAAGCAGCTCGTCCAAAGCTAATGAGCGCAATAATTGCGTTTAACAAAGCTAAAAACAAACCTGTATACGCCGATGCCAACAGCACATTACGAGTAACCTATGGCACCGTAGGCGGCTACTCACCTCAAGATGGCTTGGTAGCAACACCTTTTACCTCGCTTGAAGGGTTACTAGCTAAAAACACCGATGTTGACCCATTTAATGCACCTAAAAAGTTACAAGAGCAAATTAAAGCCAAGCTTTATGGTGATTACACGGGTGGCATGAATACAGTACCCGTTAACTTCTTATCAAATGTAGACACTACCGGTGGTAACTCAGGTTCGCCAACACTTAACGGTAAAGCAGAGCTTGTTGGTTTACTGTTTGACGGTGTTTACGAAAGTATTATTGGTGACTGGGATTACAACCCTGAGCTTAATCGCTCAATCCACGTTGATTCACGCTACATGCTTTGGGTAATGGATAAAGTAGATAATGCACAAAACTTGTTAGACGAAATGACAATCGTAAAATAAGTAATTAGTGAGATAACAGAAGGGCGCTTACTGTAAAGGAAGTGCCTTTTTTATTAATCATAATGGGTTACGGTTTGTATACGTCAGTAGCATAACTTAGTTTTGCTAAGCACGCTTCTCTTCATCGCGAAGTGTTAAAACTTCGAAGCCCGTTTCTGTTACTAGAACGGTATGTTCCCACTGAGCAGAAAGTTTCTTGTCTTTTGTTACGACTGTCCATCCATCTTTTTTAGTTTTTACCTTCTTGGAACCTTGGTTGATCATAGGCTCTATAGTAAAGGTCATACCTGCTTCAAGCACTAACCCTGTATGAGGTTTACCATAATGCAAAACTTGCGGCTCTTCATGCATTTCTTTACCAATACCATGACCGCAATATTCACGTACTACACTATAACCAGAAGATTCAGCGTGCTTTTGAATAGCATAGCCAATATCACCAAGCGTTGCTTTTGGCTTTACCACCTTAATACCTTCCCACATAGCATCATAAGTCGTTTTAACCAATCGTTTGGCTTCTGAGCTTGTCGCTGCAAAAGTATACATTTTACTTGAATCACTGATATAACCATTTTTCTCTAAGGTAATATCAATATTTAAAATATCTTTGTTTTTTAATTTATAAATATTATTGGGTACACCATGGCACACTACGTCATTAACAGATGAGTTCAATGAATACCGATAGCCATATTGGCCTTTACTGGCAGGACGAGCATGTAACACATTGGTAATATAGCTTTCTACTTTAGTGTCTATATCTAACGTAGTTATGCCCTCGCAAATAAAATCATCAAGCATTTTAAATACCTGAGCTAAAAGCTTTCCTGATTCTCTCATGAGCCCAATTTCTGCATCAGTCTTTATTGTTGCTTTACTCATGCAAAAGATCCTGAATAGTAAGCTTTTCTTTTATGAGTTGTTTTTTAATTATTTCATGGTAGGTAAGTGTCGGATTTAACTCAGCAAGCATGCCTATTTTAATCCAAAACTCTGCTTGTGAATTGATAGATCTGGACATGATATTACTCGATTTTCTAATTTCTTCATGCAGCCCATCTGATATTTTCACTATTCCCATTATATATACCGTATATGATTTATGTATGTATCGTATATAATGAAAACATGGATGTCAACTTGGAGGTCTTACAATCAAAAGTGTATTTCTCGGCCACTTCACAAGAAAAATGATTAATAAGTAATACTTTATGTTTGCATTGAATTATATAAGCAATCCTTTTAAGCTGCATTGGGGCAGCTGATAAATTTAATGGGTTATGATATGAGATTGAATGTGACAAGAAGTGCGACTAGTATTTTATATAGCGCTATTTTGTATTTTCACTGTATTATTTTTGCACTAGGAATGGTTGAATCTACTTTTTCTGGGTATGAATTAATGAAGGTGATAAGCCCCACGACGGCAATAATTTCACTGTTAATTGCAGGCGTTTTAGCAACCATAAAAAAAGTAAGTCTATATACAAAGAAGTATTGCATCGCAATAGCTACAGTTGCTGCATTGTGTTTTCTATTTATTCAGTTTTCTTTTTTATTTCATATGCAGGGTAATTTCGATCTGGGAAGCTTTGATAACAAGCCATTTACTTTATCATTGTACGCCATTTTTATGTTTACTTGTTTTTCAGCAATTACTATCAAAGCTTTTCATAAAAATATAAAAATAAATGAAATGAAAAAAATAAAATTAGTCGTATTTATAGTTGTATTAATCGGTTCAACTGTGTGGCATCAGTCATCTTTGAATCTAGTCAGAACCCAAGATGGTAATGCAAGAGAAAAAATACACTTATTAGAAACAATGATAAACCGCTCTTTGGCTTCACAGAAAAAAGCTCTAGCTAGAATAAAGACTAGAGTAGAAAAAGTTAGTTTTGAAGATTTTATGCGTCTAATTAATATAGACTCAAAAAATTACATTAGTGATTATAATATAATCAAAGGTGTTTTAGTTCTTGATAATGAATTAAATTATATTTCAGGCGATAATTTTTCTAGCAGTTTTTACTTAAATGGAATGCTAGAAAAACCTACAATAAAATTATGGCTTAAAAGAGATATAGAGGAAGTCCAATTTGCAGCTAACTCATTAACTCTAGACTCCGATATACCAATTTTAATGTTTTTAGCCCCTGTTAAACTTGCGAATCAAAGTCGTTTTTATATATTAAATTTACTAGATATGAACTTATTATTAGAGAAAAGTTATTTAAAATATCTTAGTCGGTATGATACATATTTAGAATTAACTCCAAATGTATACTTTTCAGTAGACTATAAAAATAAAACTCAGTCTGATTTAAACAAGCTAACTAGCCGTTATAACCATTTTATCACTGAAAAAATAAATGTGATGGGTTTAGTTGAACATAATGTCTATACCTTTATCAATGACTATGAAGCAATACACATTGATACCATAATTGATCAATTAATATTATGGTTTACGTTTCTATTTATATTTATTTTTGTACTGGTAGCTGATTCATCAAGAGCCTTAGAGTTTAGTACAAAGCATGATGAATTAACTGGTTTACTGAGATTGAAAGCTTTGGAAGAAGAGTTTCTGCAGCTTAGCTCGGTTAGAGGATGTAGTAATTTTGCAACTGTAATAGTTAAACTAGATTTTTATGAAGAGATACATAACTCTTTAGGTTATGAAATCAGTGATAAAATTCTGAAAAAAGCTTCTGAAAGAATAAGCATAAATGTCGATAACCGAGTATTAATTTCTAAGGGAATTAACGATAGCTTTGTTTTATATTTTACAGATACTACACCAGCTATCCTTAAGCAAAAAATTGAGGCTTTAATACTCGATTTATCTAAAGCGTACTGTATAGATTCATTTGACTTCAATCTTACTGCAAGTGCTGGAGTGGTATTTTATCAAACCCCCGAATCATTTAATTTTAAGCTTAACCTTCAGCAAGCAAATATAGCCCTTGAAAAATCTACAGAACTTGGAGGAAATCAAATACACTTTTATCAACAATTAATGGATGATAAACACAGCGAAAAAATTATTATCCGAAATAATTTACACTCGGCTCTAAAGAACAACGAATTAGAAGTGTTCTACCAACCTATACATAACTTGAATGGGAACCAAATTGTAGGTGTTGAAGCGCTAGTTAGGTGGTGTTGTAACGGTGAATGGATCTCTCCGGCAAAATTTATACCTGTAGCAGAAACTACGGGTCAAATAGTTCAAGTAGGTAAACAAGTTTTAAATCAAGTCCTTCACGATATAAAAAAACACTCACAACTGCAAAATATAACCGTAGCAGTTAATTTTTCAACCAAGCAGATTATTAAAGACAACTTTTCTATCGACTTACTCCATTTACTTACTCAAAATAACATCACATATAAAAACTTCACTGTTGAAGTCACTGAGTCCTCCTTTCAAGAAAAGACATCTATAGAGAAAACATTACTTGAATTAATTAATTCAGGTTTGAATGTTGCTATAGACGATTTTGGGACTGGTTTTTCAAGTTTGTCATATCTTGCTAATCAGCCCGCGAACATTATTAAAATTGATCGAGAGTTTACTCTTGGAGCTGATAAAGACACGAAAGAACGAAAGCTTTTAGATACCATTATCAAAGTTTGTTATGACTTAGGCAAAAAAGTGGTAGTAGAGGGGGTAGAAGATGAAAAGCTAATTACACATTTATCTAGATATAAAGATATTAGGATCCAAGGATACTTTTTCTCAAAGCCGCTTCCTGTTGACCAACTTATTGAATATATTCGAGCCATACAATACAAATAATATTAGTAATTTATGTTGTCCTCTAAAGTTTCTAATACACATTTCGATTAAGCTTGTTTTATTTAGTGCTTAATACTAATTCATTAATACTTAATGGAAGAACATAGCCATATAAAGTCTTTTTTATATGGTTTTTCTAAAAAGTTCAAAAGAACATAATCCTGAACTCATAGCTATTAACCGCCTTAACTTAAATCAAATCACCTCAACATCCTTTAATATATTTCATGTGCATTTTATACCCAAGAAGTGCTAGCTTAGTGGTAAATTAATTGAAGGAAATAATTATGAAATTAGAGTCATTAGCACTGCACCACGGTTACGAATCTGAGGCTACGACCAAATCGGCAGCCGTGCCTATCTATCACACTTCTTCTTATACATTTGATAATACGCAGCATGGCGCTGATTTATTCGATTTAAAAGTACCTGGAAATATTTACACCCGCATAATGAACCCAACCAATGCCGTACTTGAACAACGTATTGCCGCGATGGAAGGGGGCATTGGTGCGCTGGCTGTTGCCTCTGGGATGGCCGCTATTACGTATGCTATTCAATGTTTGTGCGAGGTAGGTACTAATATTGTGAGCACCAGCCAAGTATATGGCGGCACGTATAATTTATTTGCCCATACATTACCTAGGCAAGGTATTGAAGCACGTATGATTAAAGCTGATGACTTTAGCGCATTCGAGGATGCCATTGACGACAACACCCGCGCTGTTTTTTGTGAATCTATTGGTAATCCTGCAGGTAATATTGTTGATATTGAACGTTTAGCACGTATTGCACATAGCAAAGGTGTGCCGCTTATTGTTGATAATACCGTGGCTACGCCGTATTTATGCCGCCCATTTGAGCTGGGCGCCGATATAGTGGTTCACTCACTTACAAAGTATATAAACGGGCACGGTACTGCTATTGGCGGCATGATTGTCGACTCAGGTAAATTTGATTGGAAAGCGAATGCCACGCGCTTTGCAATGATGAACGAGCCCGATCCGTCGTATCACAATGTGGTTTATACCGAAGCTTTTGCTGAAGCTGCATTTATTGGACGTTGTAGAGTAGTGCCACTTAGAAATACTGGCGCAGCGCTTGCGCCTAAAAACGCATCTGACATTTTAATTGGCCTTGAAACCTTAGGCTTAAGAATGGATCGCCACTGCGAGAATGCACAGCAGCTAGCTGAGTATTTAGAAAATCATCCAAAAGTGCTTTGGGTTAATTACGCAGGGCTTGAATCAAGCCCGTATAACGAAATGAGTCAGAAAATTACCAGTGGTAAAGCATCGGGTATTTTAAGCTTTGGTATTGCTGGTGGCCTAGAAGCAGGTACTCGTTTTATTGATGCGCTAAACATGATTTTACGCTTAGTTAATATTGGCGATGCCAAGTCGCTTGCGTGCCATCCTGCGTCAACCACACACCGCCAATTAAATGATGAAGAGCTTGCTAATGCGGGCGTAAGTCGCGATTTAATTCGTTTGTCAGTCGGTATTGAGAACATTGCAGACATAATTGCCGATGTAAGCCAAGCGCTCGATAAAGCATAGTTACCTCACTACCTTTCATAAAAAACTTTAAAGCATAAAAAGCGTTAGTTGAAAATAAACTATCGTTTTTTATGTTTTTCTAAAATCTATTAATAAGTATACCTCTTTATTTTATCTACCTTTTTTATAAAACCTTCCTAAGGCTTTTATATTTTTACCGCTTGTTTTTTATTCACATGTCAATTTTGTATTGACACTAAGATTACTTACTACTACATTTGTAACAGTACCACTACAAGTGTAGTAATAGGAGCGACAATGAAACTTAGTGATTTTGAAATGGATATTATGCAGCTGCTCTGGCAGGAAGAACCCTGTACCGCGAGTCAACTACATAAGGTGCTTTTAGCTGATAAGCAAAAAGATAAAAAAGTAGCCTATACAACAGTTAAAACTATTGTAGATAGGTTAGAACACAAAGGAGCGATTGAGCGTTGTGGACATGAAGGACGAGCTATTATTTTTAGAACAATCGTTACTCAAGACACATTATCGGAGCAAGCTATGCCTAGTTTTATGCAACGATTTTTTAAAGGTAATTCTCGTAGTTTAATTGCCCACTTTATCAAAGAAGAAAAGCTAAATGATGAAGATATAGAATATTTACAAACGCTTTTAAAAAATAAAAAGTTAGATTAAAGGAGAGGGTAATGACGGATTATTTACTAACTTGCACACTTATTAGCTTATGTATTTTGCTTACAGTAAAAGGGCTTAAAAATGCCCCAGCACGATTAAACTTTTACATTTTAATGATTGCCTTGGCATGTTGGTTTGTCCCTTGGCAGTACTTTTCCCAGTTACCCTTATTTGAAGGGGCAAATCGTTACACATTTAACGTGGCGCAATTGATTCCCGATGTTAAAGCACTAATACCAAATGCTGAACAAGTAGCAACTAAGGACGAATTACAAAGCGATATGGGTATATGGGACTTATTGCCATCACTTAGTAATGTTTTTATAGTTTTAGTTTTAGCTGGTTTTGGATTGTTTTCATTACGCGTGAGCCTTTATGTAAAGCTTATAAAAAACTTATACATTAACTCAAAGCTAAGTCCTGAACTTAAACACATTAACAATCAGTATCCAATTAGACTAACAACCCATACAGAGCCTGCTTTTGCTACCGGGTTAATAAAGCCTGTTATTTGGCTAGAGTCGACGATGGTAAATCGTGAAGAATTAGATTCAGTCATTCAACACGAGGTAACTCATTTACAACAAGGTGATATTTATTGGACGTGGATTATTTGTTTTATAGAAAGCGTTTTTTGGTGGAATCCTATTTGCTTAAAGTTAACTGGTTTAGCAAAAGAGCAACTCGAACTTAGCTGTGATGAGTTGTGTATGCAAAAGCTAAAAGGTAAATACCAATTGGATTTAGCCAGTTTATTGCTACAAGAGCAAAGTGCTAAAAGCTCGCCTAACTTTTTTACCCCCCCACTTTTGAATATTGCTCATTCTAAGAGTTTTAATATTCAGAGGATCAAAATGTTAAACAAGGAAAAAACAATGAAAAGTAAATATTTGGTTATGGTTGCGGCGGCAATGTCTTTTAGTGCTTTAGCTGCAGCGCAAATTGTAGATGGTAGTTCAGATAACAAGCAGCCAGGTAATAATACGTCTCAGGCTCCTGTTAAAAGTGAAGAATATAAACAACAACTTGCACAGCTTCTAAAAAGTGCTGCTGGGGCAAAAAGTGATACCCCTGAACTGTTAAACCAAGCTGCGCAAGGCATACAACAATGGCACTTAAATAGAGATAAACTTGCTGGTTTTGAAGAAGCTGAAATTAAACTACAAAGCTTTAGGCTGCTAGATCACGTTTACTCTAAACTTGAGCAATATGAAGATATACTGAGTGCTTACGAAAAATGGTATGAGCCTGGTAGTAACCCGCCTTACTTTTTAAAAAATTCACTAGCAACCGCGTATATACAACTAGGGCGTTATGAGCTTGCTGTTGCAGAGCTTGAAGATTTATCAAAACAGCTTGAAGGGAAACTACATGTTGGCTCTGCTGATAACTTAGCACTGGCATACATTTACCTTGATGATTACGATAAAGCGTTAAAAACCCTAGAGAAGGTTGATGCAAAAGACGATGTATACGGAAATATCCTTAAATATTATGTTTATGATAAACAAAATAACCGTAAAAAGATGGATGAAATCAAAAGTAAAATCCCAGAAGCATTTGCAGTTACCCCCGCGTTATTACCACAAAGCGGCCTACCTGGTTCGCAATTGTTGAGATTGCTATAAGTTTTCAATTACGATGAGGCTCGGAGTATCTGAGCCTCTGTTTAATGTTATTGGTACAAATACAGATTTATTCATTAAAATAGGTCTAGGTTATTTAAATCTCTTGGGTAATCGCTTAGTGATAACTTAAATAAAAATGGCTAAAAGTAGTGATTTTTCACAATAGTTGGTATGTTACAAGTAACATTTTATTTAATTGTGTGTGATGAAAAAAAACAAACGTTCTTCTCTTCAAGATATTGCCGATGCGGTTGGTGTAACCAAAATGACGGTGAGTCGTTATTTACGTAATCCCGAAAAAGTATCAGAGTCTACTCGCACTAAAATTAGTGCAGCTATTGATACGCTAGGTTACATTGCAAATAAAGCCCCTGATTTACTCTCTAATGCTAAAAGCTACTCTATTGGTGTACTAGTCCCATCGTTAACGAACCACGTATTTGCTCAAGTTATAAAAGGTATTGAAGATGTAACAGGGCCTGCAGGATATCAAACAATGTTAGCCCATTATGGTTACAACCCTGAAATTGAAGAAAAACGGGTTGAGTATCTATTGTCGTATCACGTTGATGGTTTAATTTTATCAGAAACCACACACACAGACAGAACGCTAAAAATGATTGAAACGTCAGGCGTACCTGTGATTGAAATAATGGATACTCATCACTCTCCTATGCAGCAAGCGATTGGTTTTGATAACGTTAAAGCCGCTTTTGATATGACGACGGCACTTTTAAATAAAGGCTATCGCAATATTGTTTATATAGGTGCAAGGCTCGATGTACGAACACGCCTAAAATTTCAAGGTTATTCAGATGCTATGTTAGCTAAAGGTTTTACGCCTAAAAGTGTGATGACTGATCAAGCTTCATCTTATAGTTTAGGTGCTGAACTTTTACAAAAAGCGCTTACTGACTACCCAAATACTGACTGTTTGTTTTGTACTAATGATGATTTAGCAATTGGGGCTATTTTTGAATGCCAGCGAAACAACATTTTAGTGCCTAGCCAAATGGGGGTTGTGGGTTTTCATGGCCATGATATTGGCCAAGCAATGGTGCCTCAATTAGCAAGTGTGATCACCCCTCGTTATCAGATAGGTAATGTTGCGGGAAGAGAGTTGTTGAGCCGGATTAATTCAGATTTGGATGCTAGGATTAATTATAAGCAAGTAATTGATACTGGTTATATAGTTCATCTAGGTGAAAGTGTTTAAATACTCTAATTATATGAGCCTAATTACCTGTGCCTAATTACCTGAGCCTAAATAACAAAAGGCTCAGGTAATTTTTATATGTGTGATGATAACTCTACATACTGTAATTTTACAAAAACAGAGAAATAATCATAGCGACAAGTGCGCCAACAGTACCAATAATAGTTTCCATTACCGTCCACGTTTTAAGAGTTTGCATTTCGCTCAAACCGAGATAGCGACTCGCTAACCAAAATCCTGAGTCGTTTACATGGGAGAGCACAATAGAGCCCCCACCAATAGCGATAGTGACAGCGGCAAGCTGCGCTCCATCAAGGCCTAAAGGCTGAAGCATTGGAATAATTAAGCCACACGCTGTAAGCATAGCTACTGTCGCAGAGCCTTGAATAACCCGCACAGCGGCTGATAATACAAAAGCGAGTATTACAATTGGTAATCCTGAGCCAGCTAAGTAATTACCTAGTGCAGTACCTACTCCTGAATCAACTAATACTTGTTTAAATACCCCACCGGCACCAGTGACAAGAATAATAATTCCTGCAGGTTGTAAGGCACTACCACAAATTTCCATGATTCTAGCATTCGGGACACCGCGCCTTGCACCGAGCAAATAAAATGCCATTAGGCAGGCAACTAAAATTGCTGTAAATGGATGTCCTATAAAGGCTAACCAATTATATAAATCAGAGTCTCTTTCAACAAAGCGACTACCAATAGTATTTAAACTAATCATAATTAACGGCAGAGCAATTAAACCTAATGCTAATCCAAAACTAGGCGTCCCTTTACCAACTCTTTGGTTATCATCGATTTGTTCGTGCCGTGGGAGTTCTACATGAATAGATTTAGAAATAATAGAGCCCCAAATTGGACCTCCTATAATCATTGCCGGTATGGCAGCAATAAGGCCAAATAAAATCATATAACCATAGTCAGCGCCTAATTGAGAGGCAACCAAAATCGGCCCTGGCGCAGGAATAAGAAATGCCTGACAAGATGCTATCCCAGCAAGTAGCCCAATACCAATTTTAACAACGCTGCCACCGCCTTTTCGTACCACAGCAAAAACAATACCGATTAAAAGTACAACGGCTACATCAAAAAAGAGGGGGAGGGCACAAATAAAGCCCGTAAAGGTAAGCGCCCAATTAGCGTTTTTTTCTCCAAAACGGTGTAAAAGTGTGTGGGCAATGCGATCCAGCGCGCCGGTTTCTTCCATTACTTTGCCAAACATGGCGCCTAAAGCGACCACCACCGCTACAAAGCCTAGTGTTCCGGCCATTCCTTTTTGAATTGTAGCGGCAATTATTTCTGGGCTCATTCCTGAGAATAATCCTGCAATCATAGAAACAAGGATCAAAGAGACGACAGCATGTAGTCGTACTTTCATTACTAAAAAAAGCAATAAAAATATGGAGCCTACCGCTGTTAGTATTAATGATAAATCTGACATTTTTCCCTACTTATATTCAGTGTGAATTATGATGTTTAGTGTGTGTTTAACTTCACTTTCGTATTTGTTACGCGTAACATGTTACCCGTAACTCAATATAATATATACATTGAAAATAATTAATTATTAAATTAAGGCGAGGATAAATACATGAGTAACACAAATGTAGGTCGTATTTATATTGTAATGGGGGTTTCAAGCACAGGAAAGTCAAGTGTGGGTGATGCATTAGCAAAGCGCATTGGCGCTAAATTTATCGACGGAGACGACTTACATCCCAAGGCTAATATATTAAAGATGTCATCTGGGCAGCCTTTAAATGATGCTGATCGTGTGCCTTGGCTCGAAAGAATACGTGATGCTGCATTTAGCATTGAAAAGAAAAATGAAGTCGCGGTAATAGTCTGCTCAGCATTAAAAAAGAAATACCGAAAACAAATATGTGATGGAAATACAGGCATTACCTTTTTACATCTTTATGGTGATTTTGAGCTGGTTAAAAGCCGTATGCAGGACAGAAAAGGGCATTTTATGCCTGTTGATTTACTCAAAAGCCAATTTGAAGCGCTAGAAGTTCCAAAAGAAGATGAGCCCAATGTTATAAATATAGATATTAATAACTCATTTGAGCAAGTAGTCGAAAGCTGTATTAGCGCAACTAAAATGAATAGCCACAACAAGTTAAAAGTTTTTAGTTAATCAATTAACTGTTACTTTTAACATTTAGGGGCTTTATTTGTTATGAGTTAGCGTCTGCTCGTGGTGTTTCTAAAATCGCTTTTTTTTCATCTTCAGATAATATTATCCAATCAAAAATTTCTTCGTTGGTACGCCCACACCCGGTGCAGTAACCGCTGCGCCTTTCGCATATTCCTAGGCAATCAGTTTTAAATTTAGATGGTTTTTTGTTTTGATTTAATTGGCGCATTATTAAAGTCCTAACGGTGGAGCAATTTCAAAGCGAGTAGAAAACCCATTACCTTCTTGATTGGTAGCAAGTGTAATGACAGGGGTTTTAGTATCAAGTACAAAGGTGCTGTAAATTGAACTTGCTGTTTCTTTTTGGCTTTCCAACCAACCTGTTTTGGTTAAGCATTGGCGCAATTGCTTAGCCAGTTTTTGATGAGACTTTATTGTTTGCGTTTGTGTTTTAACAGGTGTTTGGCATTGGTAGCTTGCTTGCTCTGACTTATTTAAAGTAACTGTACAGTTTGCTCCAATTATATGAGTATTAGTACGCCATTGATTAGTAAACTGGTTATTTACTTTATCTGTTTTGATTGAATTAAAACCAGACTCATAACCATTTATTAGGTTATTTATGGTGCTGCATTCATCGGGTGTTACTGTGGTTTTTACAGACTGATTCGTTGTAGTAGTGGTTGTTGTAGTTGTAGTCTGATCAGTTTTGCTGGTACAGCCTGCTAAAATAAACGCGACAATAGAAGGAATAATATAGTTTTTCATAGTTCACAGTAACCGATTAATTTAGCCACGCACTATATCACACGTGATTTACTGTAAAAATAAAAAGGCCCATATAAATATGAGCCTCTTTGTTAGTTACAACTAATGCTATTTATGGCGACCTTGCAAGCATTTAACTACATCTTCAAGGGCTAAGCCTTGGCGTTGTAGCAATACTGTAAGGTGATAAATTAAATCAGCAGATTCGTTTGTTAGCTCATCGTTATCGTGTTTCATAGCGGCAAGGGCAACTTCTACGCCTTCTTCACCTACTTTTTGACAACTACGGCTTAAGTCTTTTGCAAATAGTGAGGCAGTGTAGCTTTTTTCAGGGTCGTCATTTTTACGCGCAACAATCACATCTTCTAACTGTGCTAAAAAGCTTAAACTTGGTTTTGCTTCATCACCAAAACAGCTTTGTGTGCCTAAGTGGCACGTTGGGCCTTCTGGGTTGGCAAGTACTAAAATTGAATCGTAGTCACAATCTGTATGCACAGATACTACGTTTAAGTAGTTTTCTGATGACTCGCCTTTAGTCCATAAACGCGATTTTGAACGCGAGTAAAACGTTACCTTATTGGTATCAAGCGTAACAGCGAGTGCTTCGCTGTTCATAAAGCCTTGCATTAAAATAACACCAGAGCGGGCATCTTGAATAATCGCAGGGATCATATCACTTTTAGCGAAATCGACCTGAGCTTGGTTTTGTTGTGTTACTTGCATAATCTTGCTGCCACTTGGTTATCTGTTAAAAATTGTTTTAGTTCGCCAATGTTAATCACATTTTTATGAAAAACGCTGGCAGCTAATGCACCATCTACTTTGCTTTGTTTAAATACATCAACAAAATCTTGCATACTACCCGCACCGCCAGAGGCGATTAAAGGAATGTCACACAGATCGCGAATTTTACTTAGTTGCTCGTTGTCGTAACCGTTACGAACGCCATCTTGGTTCATACAGTTTAATACAATTTCGCCTGCGCCTAGGTCTTGTACGCGTTTAACCCATTCTTGTGTTTTATAGCGCGTACGGCTTGATGCATTAGGATCGCCGGTTAATTGATACACTAAATACTCGCCGGTAATTTCATCAAAAAAGCTGTCAATGCCGACTACAACACATTGCTTACCAAACTCATCGTGTAATTCTTTAATAAGTTCAGGACGCGCAATAGCAGGGCTGTTAATACTTATTTTGTCTGCGCCGCGCTCAAGTACCCGCGCTGCATCAGCCACTGATTTAATACCGCCCGCTACACAAAATGGAATATCGATATTACGTGCAATGCTCTCTACCCAGTTTACATCAAGTAGGCGTTTTTCAACGCTTGCACTGATTTCGTAAAAAACCAGTTCATCGGCGCCAGCTTCGCTGTAGGCTTTAGCCATTGTTAAAATATCGCCAACTATTTCATGGCCTTTAAACTTTACGCCTTTAACTACTTGGCCGTCTTTAACGTCTAAACACGGGATTATGCGTTTTGATAACATGCCAGTGCCTCCTCAACGCTAAATGCGCCATCAAGCAATGATTTACCTAAAATAACGCCGCCCACACCAAGCTCTTTAAGCTTTTTAATGTCATCTAGTGAGCTTACGCCACCTGAGGCTTGCACTTTAATTGTGCTGTTATGGCGAGTTAAATCTTCGTAAAGCTCAAACGATGGACCCGTCATGGTGCCATCTTTACTGATGTCCGTGCATAAAAAATCAATAACACCTAAGCTTACATAAAAATCTACCAGCTCAAGTAAACCAAATTCAGATTCACTTAACCAACCGTGCGTTGCTGGTGCCCAGCCCGTGGCTGTTTTATTTACATCAAGAGCAATTACAAAATGCTCTGCGCCAAATAGCTCAATCCAGGCTTTTACTTGTTCGCGTTTTTCTACTGCCATTGAACCAATAACAACTTGGTTTGCACCGGCTTTTAGCCAATCACTTACATCTTGCTCTGAGCGAATACCGCCGCCCACTTGGTACGGTACGTTAAGTGCTTTGGTTGCAGCTTGAATATGTTTCCACTGTTTTTTACTTGGATCGCGTGCACCTTCTAAATCAACAAGGTGTAACTTGCCTGCGCCACTGTCGGCGTATTCTTTTAAACGCGCACCAAGTTCGAAAGGGTAAAACTGTGCTGTGTCGTATTTACCTTGGTACAAGCGCACAATTTGATTTTGTAATACGTCTAATGCTGGAATAATCACAAATAATCTCTTTTTTGTTAGTTAATGGGCAGCTTATAACTGCCAATCAACAAAATTTTGTAATAAACGTGCGCCAACTTTTGCGCTGCGCTCTGGGTGAAATTGCATGCCTGCGTAATTGTCTTTAGCAACAATGGCTGAAAAGGTTTGACCATATTCGCCGCTCACTAGTGTGGCGTCGTTTACGGTGTGCGCAAAGCTGTGAACAAAATACACTTGCTCATCAAGCGTAAGCCCATTAGTTAATGCATGCTCTTTGTTAACGCTTAAGTTATTCCAACCCATATGCGGCGACGTTAAATTGCCTACATCAAGCGCTTTTACTTGCCCTGGTATTTTACCTAGGCACTGTACGTTACCTTCTTCGGTGCTTTCGCACAGTAACTGCATACCTAAACAAATGCCCATAAGCGGGCGCTGGTATTCATTTATAGCTTGTTGCCAGCCGTTATCTACTAGGCGTTTCATAGCAACCGACGCGTGACCTACACCTGGCAATATAGCGCGCTCAAAACCCGCTAATTGCTCTGGTGAAGTAATTACTGTTGGCGTTTGGCCTAAGCGTTCAAACGCAAAGCGTACTGAATTTATATTGGCACAACCGGTATTAATTATGGCAATCATAAACATCCCTTAGAGCTGGCTGTTTGTTGGGTCGTGTCTTGTGCCACTGCCATACGAAGAGCACGTGAAAACGCTTTAAATAAGCCTTCTACTTGGTGATGACAGTTACCGTCGCTTACCGATAAAATAAGGCTAATAGCGGCGTTATCACTTAAGCTTTTGAAAAAGTGCTCAACCATTTGCACGTCTAAGTCGCCTGCTTTTTCGCGGCTAAAGTTAGCGTTTAATACAAATGATGCACGGCCCGATAAATCAATTTGTGCTTCAGCTTTACACTCGTCCATAGGAAGGGCAAAACCATAGCGTGCAATTTGCGATTTAGTGCCAAGCGCTTGTTTAAGTGCGACACCAAGAGCAATACCAATGTCTTCAACAAGGTGGTGCTCGTCTATGTGTAAATCGCCTTTGGCTTTAATGTTTAAACCAATGTTTGCGTGGGTGCGAATTTGATCAAGCATGTGATCAAAAAAGCCAAGTCCGGTGTCTATGCTGCCATTTTTTGTTTGATCTAAGTTTATGGCTACATCAATTTGGGTTTCTTTTGTGTTGCGTGTAACACGACCTTCGCGGTTTGCGGTAGTCAATTTTGTCACTATCGCACTCCAATCGCCGTCGTATAAAATACCTTCACAACATAAGTTTTGAGCAAGGCCAATATCGGTCTGGCGATCGCCAATAACAAAAGAGCGTGCTAAATCTACTTTGCCTGAGCGCATAAGCTCGGTAAGTAATCCGGTTTTAGGTTTACGGCAATCGCAGTTTTGCTCGTTAAAGTGAGGGCAAATTAATACTTCGTCAAAGCTAATGCCTTGGCTTTGCATTATGTCCATCATTTTGTCTTGTGCTATGTCAAAATCAGCAGTAGGAAAGCTATCTGTGCCTAAACCATCTTGGTTAGACACCATTACTAAACGGTAACCTGCGGCTTGTAATTGTAATAACGCAGGAATAACACCAGGTAAAAATGCTAGCTTTTCAAGGCTATCTACCTGTTTGTCGGTAATTGGCTCTTCAATAATAGTGCCGTCGCGGTCTATAAATAAATAGGGGTTACTCATGATACTTCGTTTCCTGCTAAAGATGCTGCGGTAGCCGGCGTTTGTAAGCCATCTAACCAAATTTTTACTTGTTCAAGTTCTTGTTCACTGCCAATTGAAATTCGTAGCCAGTCGTCTTCACCGTATAGTGTAAAAGCGCGCATAACCAAACCTTGCTCAAGTGCAATTTTAAAGTAGTTTTTATCGGCTAATTTTAAAGTAACAAAGTTACCTTCACCAGTGAGAATTTTTAATGCAGCAGGGGAGGCGTTTAGCCAATCTACCAACTTAGCTTTTAAGCTATTTAAAATAGTGACTTGGCGGCGCATTGATGTAATTGCATCGGGTGCAATTGCTTGCGCTGCAATACTTGCTACAACGCCTGATACCGGATACGGCGCAATGACTTTACGAATTGGCGCTAGTGTTGCTGCTTGTGCAAGCGTAAAGCCCGTTCTGAGCCCTGCTAGCGCAAAGGCTTTAGAAAGCGTACGCAAAACCACTACATTACTAAACTCATTAATAAGTTTAGTCGCGCTTTGCTCTGGGCAAAACTCTATATAGGCTTCGTCAACAATAACTAATGCTTTACCTGCAAGTGCTGTTGCAATCGCTTTTACTTTATCAAGTGGCGTTAAGCTGCCAGTTGGATTATTTGGGTTACAAATAAATACCAGCTTTGAGCTGCCAACAGCTGCAACTATTTCATCAACACTGCCACTTAATAATAATTCTTGTGTAAGCGCGTTAATACTAACGTTGTGTGTATCGGCGGTAACTTTGTACATACCGTAAGTTGGTAAAAATAGCGCAATACTATCTTTAGCTGGCTCACAGTATGTGCGCACTAAAAGCTCAATGCCTTCATCTGCGCCGCGCGTCATTAATACATTTTCGCTTTCAAGATCTGTATAAGCGGCGTACCTGTCAATAACCAGTTGCGGTTGTGGGTCGGGGTAGCGATTTAAATCCTCAATACTCAGTTCAAGATTTTTAGCATACGGGCTTTCGTTAGCATTTAGCCACGTAGTACCGGTTAGCTTTTCACTTTTTGCAGAGCTGTATGCAGCAAGGGCTGCAATATTCTTAGGTAATAAGCTAGACGCTTGTGCGCTCTCATTGCTCATTTTTAATTGCCTCTAAACGAATTGAAACCGCATTAGCGTGGGCATCAAGGCCTTCTGCATCTGCAAGTGGTAAAATTGCTTTTGAAAGCTGCGTTAAACCACTTTTAGTAATTGTTTGCACTGTGTATGTACGGAAAAAATCAAGCAAGTTTAAACTCGAGTAAGTTGCACTGTAACCATATGTTGGTAACACGTGGTTAGTACCCGATGCGTAATCGCCTGCAGATTCTGGTGTGTAGTCACCTACAAATACTGAGCCTGCATTTTTAACTTTATCTAGGTAAGGTGTTGCATCGCCTAGTTGTAAAATTAAATGCTCTGGGCCGTATTGCGCCGATACATCAAATGCTTGCTCAACTGAATCAACCAAAATAAGTGAAGAATTAGCGAGCGCTTGCTCGGCTGTTTCTTTGCGGCTCAAATTAGCTAACTGGCGTGTAAGTGCCTGCTGAGTTTGTTCTATAATACTTTCGCTGTTACATAATAAAATAACTTGCGAGTCTGCGCCGTGCTCTGCTTGTGAGAGTAAATCGGCGGCTATAAATTCTGGGTTTGCACGTTCATCTGCAATAACTAATACTTCAGAAGGACCTGCTGGCATATCAATTGCCATACCTGGGATAGTTTGCGCAACGAGCTGTTTAGCCATTGTTACGAAGCTATTACCTGGGCCAAAAATTTTGTTTACTTTAGGAACCGATTCGGTGCCATAAGCCATTGCTGCAATTGCGCCTGCGCCACCACTTTCTATCAAAGTAGTAATGCCACATAACTTAGCTGCATATAAAATAGCAGGGTTAATTGCTTTATCACCTTGTACCGGCGTAGCTAGTACAACGGTTTTAGCGCCGCTTAACTGTGCTAATACACCTTGCATAATAACTGACGATGGCAGCGGAGCACTGCCACCGGGTACATAAATACCGACTGCTTCGATGGCTTGATATTTCAGTTCACATACAACGCCTGGTTGGGTTGATAATTTAATATCTTTTGGCAACTGCGCTTCGTGAAAACGTTTAACATTTGCATAAGCGGTGTCAATTGCGTATTTAAGCTCAGCACTTAGTGCTTGCTCAGATGCGTTAATTTCATCTAGCGGTACGCGCAAACGTGGGTTAGCTCTATTATCAAACTCTTTGGCCATGCTAAGTAAGGCCTCATCGCCTTGCTCTTTTACATTAGCTAAAATAGTTTTGCATATTGCTTCAACCTTTGCGCTTACAGAAACTGCAGGGCGCATTAGCGCCGCTGCTTGTACTTGTGAAGATTCCTCATTCCAACGAAGCATGGTACTTACTCCATCATTTTTTCAATTGGCATAACTAAAATAGAATTAGCGCCTAGGGCTTTTAACTGCTCCATTGTTTCCCAAAATAATGTTTCGCTGCTTACCATGTGCAGTGCTACGTATTCTTCATTACCCGCAAGGGCAAGTAGAGTCGGTTGACCAGAACCAGGTAAAATTTCACAAATTTCATCAAGTTTGTTTTTTGGTGCGTGTAGCATGATGTATTTGCTTTCTTTAGCTTGTCTAACACCACGTAGGCGCGGCATAAGCTTATTGATTAGTGCTAGTTTGTCAGCGTCTTGCAGATCTTTATTTTGAATTAAACATGCGTTTGATTCTAAAATTGTATCACCTTGAATTAAGCCGTTAGCTTCAAGTGTTGCGCCAGTAGATACTAAATCACAAATTGCATCAGATAAACCTGCTCGTGGTGCTACTTCAACAGAGCCAGTAAGCATTACTGTACTTGCGTTGATGCCTTCGCGCTTTAACCACTGAGTTAAAATTTCTGGGTAGGTAGTTGCAATACGTTTGCCTTCAAACCAGCTCTTATCGCGAGCGCCTAGCTCTTGTGGCCATGCAAGTGCAAGACGACAGTAACCAAAATCTAGTTTTGAAAGTTTGTTTACTTCGCTTGGAACACCTTGGCGTTCACGTTCTGCTTGAACTTCTACTAGTACGTTTTCGCCAACAATACCTAAATCACATACACCGTCCATTACTAAACCAGGAATATCGTCATCACGCACACGTAGTACGTCAATTGGCATATTAGTTGAGTGTGCAATTAAGCGTTGTTCACGAAGGTTAAGTTTAACACCTAACTGTTTTAACAGATCTTGACAATCTTTAGATAGGCGGCCGCCTTTTTGGATGGCGATACGTAGACGATTTGTGTTACTCATTATTCATTTTCCTTTAATTTAAAAACTAAAAACCCCGAGGGGAACCTCAGGGCGAAAATGAATCAATGTTTTTTGAATCGCCAGAGGTTCCTTTTAGGAATAACCTCTCAGCGAAAGACCTGACAGGTTATTCCGGTGAATGGTGGTGATGATGTACTGTTGTCAGGTTTAAGCGCATTTTTTATCCTATTTAACTGCTCGTTGTTATAGTAACGTTCAGTTGTTATCTGTTTAAATAAATTTCGCATTCATAAAAACATAAACAGCCATATTATGGCAAGTTTTTTTTAGCTTAATTAAAGCATATCTTATAACTGTCGATAATATTAAGAAGGGAAGTGCATTTTTTGCATATATTTGTTTGTTTATTAGCCAAACCAAGCGTTTAGATAATTTAACAGTAAACTAAGGAAGTGTGTATGGATATCATGATTCCTTATTTAGGAAGAATAACCAGACTAGAAGTTGAGTCAAAAAGTGCTTTTCATATTGCGGGTGTGCAAAGTGGATCGGCCGCTGAAAAAGTTGAGCTAGAGAATAAAAAAAGGCGTGAGTTACAAAAAAAGAAAAAGCTCAATATGCTTGACGACCAAAATAGTAAAAAAAAGTCTAACGTAGATGATGACGAAAACCCCCATTTAGATACATGGGCTTGATAATACCAATTTTACTAAATACATAAGCAATTAACTAAAAAGGCCCTTGCGGGCCTTTTTACTATGTATTTTGCTTATGCCAATTAGCTTAAACTCTTAAGCAGATAGGCATTACTATTGGTTTTTGCTTTTAAATATATAAAAGCTAAATATAGCGAACACACATACCTGAGCTACAATACCTTGCCATGTTGACTTAATACCAAGCCATGCTATTTCAAAGCTCATTGGTAGCGACGCAATACCTATTATATCGGCCTCTTGTAATGCAATAACGGCTTTGCCCATAAGCACAAACGAGAGTGCAAATAATAGGTAAGTGGTAATTGCAAAAAACTTAGCAACCGGTAATTTAATTGAGTACTTAATTAATACCCACGTAATAATAGCCAGTATTGCTACAGCTATCGCGAAACCCGATGCAATAGATGAATATTGAGCAGGCGAGCTTTGCGTTAATAAAGACTGATAAAACAATACGGTTTCGAATACTTCTCGGTACACGGCAATAAAAGAAAGCCCCGCTAATCCCCAAAGTGTTCCCGACTCAAGACGCTTATCTATATTGTCTTTTATATATTTTTGCCATTGTTGCGCACTTGTTTTACTGTGCATCCATACGCCAACATACAGTAAGATTACAGCGGCAAACAATGCACCAGCACCTTCCATAACTTCGCGACTTGCACCACTTATTTCTATTAATGTTTGCGCAGCAGCCCATGTTAAGCCACCGGCAATAAGTGCGGTTACCCAGCCAACATGTACGTATTTAAGCGCATCTTGACGTTTCGTTTTAATAAGCACAGTCATAAGGGCAATTATAACTAAGAGTGCCTCTAAGCCTTCTCGCAGTAATATTATTAAACTCGCTGAAAGTAGGGCGCCATCAGTTAGCTTGGTTTCGTTTAGCATGCTATCTGCTTTAGCGAGTTGCGTTAGTGCGGCATTTACTTTTTCGGCAACGACGGCTGTATCTTTTTCGTTTTTGAATGTTTGGCGTAGGTTCATCAGTTGTACTTCGATGTTTTTACGCAGTGTTTCGTCGTAGGCATTTAAGTTGTTTTCAACAAGCTCAAAGCCATCTAAGTATGCGCTAATTGCTAAATCACTTGCTTGTGAGTAATTGCCTTTAGCATGCGCAGCTTGCGCTGCAAGTAACTGCGTGCGAGTAACTGTTATCGGATTTTTGTTAGCGCTAAATAATTGCTCTGGATTACCACGAAGCCATTTAACGTAATGTGCTTGTGCTTCACTTTGACCTGCCGATAATTGTGCAGGGTTTAGGTTTACAATCTGCGAAGCGGTAATGTTTTGTTCTACATTTTGTGGTTTTTGAACATCTTTAAATGCCAAGCTACCTACATAAAAAGCTAAAGACCATCGTTGTTGTTCATTAAATTGGGTAAAAGCAACCATAGGCGTGTCGTCAATGCCGTTACTTACAGCGTCAAATAACCCCATTAATGAGCGGTTTGTTGCGCGTTCTTCATCGGTAAAGTTGGTAGGCTCTGGCGATAAATTTTTTGCAAGCGGACCGTCGCCTTGACCGCTTTGGCCGTGACACATTGAGCAGTTAGTAGCAAAAAGCGCTTTAGTTTGCTCAACCGGAAGCAGTGATGTAGGTAACGATAGTTGTGGCATAAAGGTAAGCAGCGACTCACGAAGCGCTGAGCTTGCTGCACGTACATCGGCAACACTCGCTTTATTAGCAATCGCTGTATGCAGTGCTTTAGCTTGTGCCTTTACTGTATCAAACTCATTGGTTTGGCTTGATAGCTGTCCAGCTTGCTCAATAATAACGTGCGAAAATTCAGTCATTTCTTGATATTCGTCGGGGTCTAGTATTTCACCATTTCCAACAGCTGCCACGTAATCTACACCTACATACTCTGCAAGCTGTGCAATTTGTTTTATTTTTGTTTGCTCATTAGGTGAGGCCGACACATTAAAGCTTGCCATAGCCATTATAAAAAGCACAAAAAAACAATGAAATTGTCGTTTGCCCAGAGATACAAAATTTAAAAACACGTGAGAATTATTTTTGGACATTGAAAAGCCCTAAAGAGGAAAAGCCAAAATTATAATTGTTTTCATTTGCATTTCAAGCGGATTAATTCAAACAAAGAAGATAAATAAAAAGGATAACAATTTATAGAACTTTAAAGTGTTTTTGTAACACGTGAGTAACAGTAACCAAGTGATTTATATAATAACTTGGTTACTGAGTTGATTGCTCACAAAGCATTTATTACTTTGCTTGCTCAGCTGATTTAATACTGCTTTGAATAAGCGGTGAAATAGTTAAGCCTTGTACAATAATAGAAAATATAACCACAACGTAGGTAACAATCACGATTAGGTTATGTAGGTCAGAGCCACCTACAAAAACTTGCTCGCGTGGAATCGCTGCTGCCATTGCCAGTGCAAGACCACCGCGTAGCCCACCCCAGGTTAAAATTTTAACACTGTGTTTATCGTAACTTCTAAAGCGTTTAAAGATAACAAAGGGTGCGCCTACGCTAATAAAGCGTGCTAGTAATACTGCAGGTACCATTAGTAAGCCTAAGCCAATTTCACCAAGCGTGATTGGCATCGTCACTATTAGCATACCTATTATTAAAAACAGTAGGGCATTTAAAAAGCTATCGGTTGCATGCCAAAAATCTTTTACGTAACGAGTGTCTTCAGGCCCCGTGCGCTCAGTTGCTTTAGTACGAGTAATGTTACCCATCAATATGCCGCTCGTAACCATGGCAAGTGCGCCTGATATTTCCCAAATATTTGCAGCAGCAAAACCTGCGGTAGGAATAGTTAAGGTTATCAATAAGCGAATGTTTACATCGCGGCTGTTAATAATTAAAAAGTGGCCAACCAAAGCGATAACCAAACCAAACGCAATGCCGCCTAGGGCGTCTACAAAAAAGAGTTCTGCTATATCGCCAAATTGTGCATCGGTGCCATAAAAAGCAACCGAAAAAATGGTCGTAAATATTACTAAACCAATACCGTCGTTAAATAGCGACTCACCTTCTACTTGAACTGAGATTCCTTCTGGCGCTCGCATTTGTTTAATAATAGCAAGTACAGCAATAGGGTCGGTTGGGCTAATAAGCGCGCCAAATAATAAACAGTATATAAACGGTACATCAAAGCCAAATAAGGCAAATAGATAAAAACTTAAATAACCGACTATAAAAGTGGAAGCAATAGTAGAAAATAGCACTAGTGCGGTTATTTCCCAGCGCTGTTTACGAAGCGCCATAAGGTTAATTTCCAATGCGCCAGCATAAAGTAAAAATCCGAGCATACCTTTGAGTAATAACTCGTTAAAGTTAATACTGGAAACAATTTGGGTCATGGCTAACGCATTTTGATCGCCTAATAATTTAACGGCAATAATCAATAATAAAGAAATAACAACTGAGCCTGTAGTAATGGCAATTGTAGTTTGCATTTTGAGGATATATTGGTTTGCAAAAGCAATAAAAATTGCAATGGCAGAGAGAAAACAAATGAGATACCAAGCATTCATTGGCTAACCTTACTATTTTTTTAACGACAAACGAAAAAGGGGAGTATAAACGCGGCATATGGTACTCCTGTAATATTTCAGAGTCACAGTTTTTATGCCTAAATATAGCTTTTAATACGGATTATTTTTAGTAAGAGTTAATAGAAAATTAGGCTTTGTAAATATTGTCATTATTAAATTAAATGTACGTTATAAATACACAGTGTATTGTAAAATCGAATGATTAATCTCACTATTAAAGTGCGTATTAATTCGTAAAGTAAAAGTGGGTTTTGTAATTACTTGCCCTTAATGCTTTGCTTACGTAAAATCCCGCTATTATTTATTGTAAAGTGATTGGTATTATCAAACAGCTGTTTAGTGCAACCGGGCCTTTAGCGTTATCTTTAGATGGGTATACGCCTCGCCAACCACAAATTGATATGGCAGTAGCTGTTGCGGATGCATTAAAAAACAGTTCGCAATTAGTTGTTGAAGCAGGCACGGGTACGGGTAAAACATTTGCATATTTAGCCCCTGCACTTAAGTCAAAAGGGCGCACGATAATATCAACAGGTTCTAAAGCTCTACAAGAGCAGCTTTATCACCGCGATTTACCGCAACTAGTTAAAGCTTTAAGTGCTTCAAAAAAAACCGCCTTATTAAAAGGGCGCGCCAATTACCTATGCACCTACCGACTTAATCAACATGTTGCACATGTACCTACTGACGACTCCGACGTAATGCATCAACTAGCTATGGTAGCTAAGTTTGCAAGCGAAACACAATCGGGCGATTTGGCCGATTGTATAGGTATAGAAGATGATGCCAAAGTACTGCCTTATGTAAATTCAACAGCCGATAATTGTTTAGGTAAAGAGTGTCCAGATTTTCAAAGCTGTTATATACGCAAAGCACGTTTAACTGCGGCCGATGCCGATGTGGTTGTAATTAATCACCATTTGTTTTTTGCTGATATGGCTGTAAAAGAAAGTGGCTTTGCTGAACTTATGCCAAAAGCCGACGCATATATATTTGATGAAGCCCATCAGTTAAGCGAAATTGCCAGCGATTACTTTGGTGAAAGTGTTAGCACTAAAAAGTTGGTAGATTTAATTAATGATTTACGTGCTATTTATAGAGCTGAAATTCCCGATATGCTGCAACTTGGTAAAAGCTTAAACAAGCTTGAGACAAGCGTTGCTGATTTACGTTTACAATTTGGTGTTGATGGCAGCCGTGGCGATTGGCGAGAAAAACTAAGCGATAAACAAATTTGCTCGGCGCTCCATCGTGTGATCAGTGATTTAGATTTTGTTTATCAAGTACTCAAGCTTTGCCTAGATAGAAGCGACAAAATTGAGCATCCATTTGAACGTGCACTTGCGTTTAAAGGGCAGTTAGAGCGGGTTTTTGATACAGCCCAAACCGGCTTTAGTTATTGGTATGAAACAACGCGCCGTTATTTAACAATTAATATAACGCCATTGAATGTATCAGCTAAGTTTGCTCAAATGATGCAAGACACGGGCGCAGGATTTGTATTCACTTCTGCAACACTTTCGGTTGATAACAAACTAGAGCATTTTAATGCAAGCCTAGGTTTAAAGCCAAAACAAAGCATGATGGTAGATAGCCCATTTGACTACCCTAATCAGGCGCTGCTGTGTTTACCTCGCTACTTACCCGAATCGCATGCTGATAATATGCCACATGCAATTGTAAAACTAACGCTTGAGCTTATAAAATCAGCACAAGGGCGTTGTTTTGTGTTATTTACTAGCTATCGAATGATGCACTTAGTGGCCGAAGGGCTAACTACACAAATAGACTACCCAGTTTATATGCAAGGGCAAATGTCTAAGCGTATAATTTTAGAGAAATTTACTCGCCATGGTAATGCGGTATTACTCGGCACGGCTTCTTTTTGGGAAGGTGTCGATGTACGCGGCAGTACATTAAGTTGTGTTATTATAGACAAATTGCCATTTGCAGCCCCTGACGATCCATTGCTACAAGCTAAAATGCAAGATTGCCAAATGCAGGGAAAAGACCCTTTTTCACACATACAATTACCGCAGGCTGTAATTGCGCTAAAGCAAGGTGTAGGGCGTTTAATTCGAGATAGTAAAGACAAAGGCGTACTTGTAATATGTGATAATCGCTTAGTTACACGCCAATATGGCCAAGTATTTTTAAAAAGCTTACCACCGATGCGCCGCACGCGAAGCTTAGAAGATGCCAATACATTTTTAAAACAAATTAATTAGAGTACTAAAATGATCAAAAGTAATATCCTTGCCCTTGATGCTTCAACTGAAGCACTTTCAATTGTTTTACATTACCAGGGCCAAACGTTTCATCATTTTGAAGAGTGTCCGCAGCAGCACAGCCAAAAAATACTTCCACTTGTGGATGAACTTTTAACTAAAGCAAACTGTAAATTAAAAGACTTAGACGTAATTGGTTTTGGCCAGGGGCCAGGTAGTTTCACCGGTGTACGTATTAGTGTTGCTATAGCGCAAGGCTTAGCGTATTCAACTAATTTGCCGCTTGTTGGTGTGTCTACACTGGCTACTATGGCTCAACAAACGTTTGAACAAAAAGGCAGCCTGAGTGTTTATCCAAGTATAGATGCGCGTATGGGGGAGATATACTTTGCACATTACCAAGCGCAAAATAATCTAATGCTTTTAGTTAACCAAGAATGCGTTATAAAACCTGATTTACTAAACAATAAGTATATAGCAACCACTGAGCCATCTGTAGCAGTGGGCACAGGTTTTAAAACCTATCCTGATGCGCTTAATGACTTTGAAAACGTGACAATTAATACTGATATTACATTACCAGATGCACGTTATATGTTAGCGCATGTTGAAGCCGCGTTTTTAGCGGGTGACGTTGTAAAAGCGAGTGACGCTCAACCTAAATATGTGCGCGATACGGTAACGTGGAAAAAGCTACCAGGACGTGAGTAATCATATTATTTGCAAATTGGTTGTTTTTAAATCATAATTTTATGTAATATTAAGGTTGGAGACGCGTAATGACGCTGCCTATTGGTTCAGGTTTTTTTACCGGAGATATTCCGGGTAGGGTTAGCTCTACTAAAGTTGTTACTAATAAACCACAGAGTTTATTAGACCAACCGGCTGCTCAAAAAACGAATCCCGATTATGTAAAAAGCAGTGTCGAGGGCGTTGAACTTGCTAATCAGCTGTTTAAAAGTAGTGCTAAAAGTAATGAATACAGCCAAACAATTTACGACCAACCGACAGCTCAAGTAAGCAAAGCGATTTCTACTTATACTGAATTTGCTAATTTAGAACGCAGAGCAGAAGTACAAAATTTAATAGGCGTTGATATATACGCTTAACGCTTATTTAAGCGCTTTAGATAAATACAGCTATAAAATTTAATAAAAAGCCCGAACAAATGTTCGGGCTTTTTGTGTTCAAAACTACGTAAAGCTTACTGCTTAATAAAGCCAATCAGCTTATCTGCTATATCAGTATTATTTTGTGAACCAATAAATTGCTCACTGCCTTTACCATAGGCAAATACCTGCACGTCTACAGCTGTATGTCCGCCTGTTGTCCAGCCAGTAAAGCTTGCATCGCTAATAATACTCTTAACAGCTAAATTAAGCGCTTTTTCACCCATTTTTTTAGCTTGCTCAAGTTTGATTTGGTTTTCAGTTGTAAATTCAATATTGGTGTTAGCAGTCCATACTGGTTTTAAGTCTTTAGACTCCATAAGTTTGTCTGTTAACTTACTAGCCGTTGCCTTAACACCTTTAATTACGTCTGTTTCCCATTTAAATTGGCCGTGCGAACCAATAGTTAAGCCGCCCGTTGAGTGATCGGCTGTAACTACAAGTATAGTGTCTTTATTTTTATCAACGTACGCTTTTGCTTTTTCGATTGATTTAGCAAAGTCGTCCATTTCAGCCATCGCACACGCTATATCGTTAGAGTGACCACACCAATCAATTTGGCTGCCCTCAATCATCACAAAAAAGCCTTCTTCATTCTGGTTATCTAGTAAACCAAGCGCTTTAGATGTTAACTGAGTAAGGCGAGTTGGGTTCATATCAAGGGCAAATGGCAAGCCTTTGCTTGCATACAAACCTATGGCAGGTATTTGTGTAATTTGTCCCAGATTATTAATATCGTCACCGTATTGGTAACCTGCCGCTTTAAATTCTTCAACTAAATTACGGTCGTCACGAATAAAATATTTAGTACCGCCACCTAGCATTAAATCAACAGGTAATTTACCAGCAATCTTATTATCAATATAATCGTTGGCAATATCATCGTAGTTGTAACGAGATTCATTGTGAGCTGTAAAGCTAGCAGGTGTTGCATGGTTTATTTGTGAAGTTGCTACAAGCGCTGTTGTCATACCGCGCTCTTTTGCCATTTCAAGCATGGTTTTAACTGGCTTTTTATCTGTATCTACAGCAACTGCACCATTATAACTTTTATGGCCGCTACTAAGTGCTGTAGCACCTGCTGCGCTGTCTGTCACATAAGTATGGTCATCAGGGTAGGTACGAGCCATACCCTTTAAAATAGTGTCAAAAACCGTGCCTTCTACTTCTTTTGTTGCAGGGTCGTCTTTAAAATAGCGATAAGCCGTGGTGTAAGCCGGACCCATGCCGTCACCAATCATATAAATTACATTTTTAGGTGCTGATTCTGCGTAAGCACCAGAAGCGGTGCATAAAAGCGCTAATAAGCTGATCTGTTTTTTCATGGTTGTGTACCTTATGAGTGTACCTTATTTAATAGCCGCTGATATTGTATACAGATAGTATGATAAATAAATGAATATCTAAGATATTTATAATTTAGGGTTATATGAATAGAATTGTAGTTAACGCTGTTAGTTCTATTTATTTAAATTATACTGGTTATAGCTTAACTACATATGATGCTATCACCTTTTAATTGTTCAAAAGGCATACAAAGCAAATATATTTAAAAAGGTCAGCTTATTTTTTTTGTAATTAAGCTTATGATATCGTTTAAATTTTATTTTATATTTTTTACTTTCTTTAGAACATCAAGATAATTAAATAGCGAATTTGGCACCATTTTCTCGGTTAGTGGTCTGACAACTTGTATGCTATAAATAATGATGCTCTAAATTAATAAAGGACTTGCCGTGCAGCCATTTAATATTGAAACCAATAACTTGAATATTCATGGCTTAAAAGTAGGTTCTGGGGATGAAATAGTAATAGCGTTGCATGGTTGGTTAGATAACTGCCACAGTTTTATACCAATGTTAAGTAAAGCTAAGCCAAAGCACACTTGGTACTGTATTGATTTTGTCGGGCATGGTTTATCATCTTGGCGAAGTGATGATGCACATTATTATTTTGTTGATTATATTGATGATGTGTACCAACTTATTAATGCGCTTGGTGTTAAAAAAGTTCATTTAGTTGGGCATTCGATGGGAGCCATGGTTGCAGGGCTTTTTGCTAGTTGCTTTGGTGATTATGTAAAATCTGTTACCTTTATTGAGGGGATTGGGTGTGTTACAACTCCTAGCGAAGGCGTATGTGAACAGCTAAAAAGTGCAGTATTAAATAGAGCGCGTTTAAAAAATAAGAAGCAGAGAGTTTATAAATCGAAAGAGCTTATTTATGAAGCACGTGCTCAAACAACCGATTTGAATAGTGAGCTTATTGCTCTTTTAATGCAGCGAAATATAAAATCGGTTTTAGATGGTTATACATTAACAACTGATCCGAAGCTTAAAAATCACTCAGGTTTTAGGTTTAATGAGGCGCAATGTATTGGTGCAATAAAAGATTTAATTGCACCGTGTCAATTAATTTTAGGTAACGAAGGTTATTCGTTTGTAAAACAAAATCTGGCAAAGTATATTAGTTATTACAATAGCTTAAAGGTAATTAATGTAGATGGTGGGCACCACTGTCATATGCAAAGTAGTGAACTATGTTTTAAGCATATTCAAGACTTTATGCTGCAAAATGGTGCATGTTAATTGTAAGTTTACGTAAAATGTGGGATTATTCCTCCATTAGAGTATTTGCTCAATTGTTAAAGCGCCTTACTTAGATTAAGGTTAATAAAAATATAATTATAAACAGGGGCTAAGAGTGGAAAAAATCTGGCTTAAGCGCTACCCAGAGGGTATGCCTGAAACAATCGATCCTGAGCATTACAACTCGTTACTCGAAGTGTTCGAAAAAAGTTTTACTGACTACACCGATTTACCTGCATTTACTAATATGGGTAAAACGCTGTCTTATAGCGAAATAGATACAGCAACAAAAAAAGTTGCTTCCTACATTCAAAATGATTTAGGTCTTAAAAAAGGCGACAAAGTTGCCGTAATGATGCCTAACTTACTACAAACACCAGTAACCATTTTAGGTATTCTACGTGCAGGTTGTGTGGTTGTAAATGTTAACCCACTTTACACTGTGCGTGAATTAGAGCATCAGCTAAAGGATTCTGACACTACCGCTATTTTCATTTTAGCAAACTTTGCTGACACACTTGAAAAGTCGCTTGCACACACTGATGTTAAACACATTGTAGTAACGCAAGTAGGCGACATGGTTGGTGGGCTTAAAAAGCACATAGTTAACTTTGTTGTGAAGCACATTAAAAAAATGGTGCCAAAGTTCAACTTACCAAACACAATTAACTTTTCAGACGTTCTAGCTGCAGACGAAACTAAATATACACGTCCTGAAATGAGCTTGTCAGATCTTGCTTTTTTACAGTACACCGGTGGTACAACAGGTGTATCAAAAGGGGCAATGCTGAGCCATGGCAATATGGTTGGTAACCTTGAGCAAGTTTCAGGCTGTTTAGACAAAGTGTTAAATCGTGGTACAGAAGTTGTTGTTACCGCTTTACCGCTTTATCATATATTTGCTTTAACAGCTAACTGCCTGACGTTTATGAAGTACGGTGGTTTAAATATATTAATCACAAATCCACGAGATATGCCTGGGTTCGTTAAAGAGCTAGGTCAGCATAAATTTACAGCTATTACTGGTGTTAATACGTTATTTAACGGTTTATTAAACACACCAGGTTTTGCTGAACTTGATTTCAGTCATTTAAAAATGTCACTTGGTGGCGGTATGGCCGTGCAACGTCCTGTTGCTGAAAAGTGGCAAAAAGTGACTGGCTCAAAATTAATGGAAGGCTATGGCCTTACAGAATGTTCTCCATTAGTAACTATTAGTCCTTATGATTTAGAAGCATATAACGGCTCTATTGGTTTGCCTGCGCCTAATACTGAGATTAAGCTAATACTTGATAACGGTGAAGAGGCCGCTAAAGGTGAACCGGGTGAAATGTGTGTGAAAGGCCCGCAGGTTATGGTGGGCTATTACAATCGACCAGATGCAACAGCTGAATGTTTAAAAGATGGCTGGTTTGCAACAGGTGATATTGCAACTTATGACGATGAAGGTTTCTTCTTTATTGTAGATCGCAAAAAAGACATGATCATTGTATCTGGCTTTAATGTTTTCCCTAATGAGATAGAAGAGGTAGTGGCTATGCACGAAGGTGTGCTTGAAGTTGCTGCTATTGGTATTCCTCACGATGTAAGTGGTGAACAAGTTAAAGTTTTTGTTGTTAAAAAAGACCCTTCTTTAACTGAAAAAGATATAATAAGTCACTGTCGTGATAATTTAACTAATTACAAGGTCCCAAAACTGGTAGAGTTTAGGGATGAGTTACCTAAAACTAACGTAGGTAAAATACTCCGAAGAGCCTTGAAAGATTAGCAACCTATAAAAAAGCCGACATATGTCGGCTTTTTTATTGTAGGAGATTAAGTGCAATACCAATTGATCGAAACCCAAAATCAACTGAACACTTTTGTTGAACAAATAAAAAATAAGCCTATTTTAGCTATTGATACTGAGTTTATGCGTCGTCGCACTTTGTATCCAGAAGTTGCACTTATCCAAGTTTTTGATGGTGAGCATTTAGCGCTTATCGATCCGTTAGCTGAGCTCTCATTATTCGATTTTTGGGAAATACTAAAAGATCCTAGTGTTTTAAAAGTACTGCATTCTCCTTCAGAAGATATTGAGGTTTTTCAAAAATATGCAGGCTTTGTTCCATCCCCACTTTTTGATACACAATTTGCGTTGCAGTTACTTGGGGAAGGTAACTGTATGGGCTTTGCCCTTATGGTAAAAGAGTTGCAAGGTATTGAAATAGATAAAAGTGAGTCACGCACTAACTGGCTGCAACGTCCGTTAACTAAAAAACAGTTAGATTATGCTGCTGCAGATACTTTTTACTTATTGCCGTGTTTCGAGCTGATTATAGAGCGTATTAATGCCGCTGGGTTCTTTGACATTGTAATAAACGAGAGTGAGCTGATAGCTAAAAAACGTGCGTTTCAAACACCAGACGATCTTTTATATAAAGATATTAAAAATGCATGGCAACTCAAACCGCACGAACTCGCGGTTTTAAAAGAACTTGCTGTATGGCGTAGAAACAAAGCCATTAAGAAGAATTTAGCGCTAAATTTTGTGTTAAAAGAACATAACATGACTGAAATTGCCAAACGTGGTCCTTCAAGTTTAAATGCTCTACGTCAAATCCCAGGAGTTGAAGCTATTGAAGTTAATCGCTCTGGTGTAGATATAATCAAGTGTATTGAAGTTGCCAAAGCAATACCAGATGCTGAGCATCCTGATGTACTTAAGCGCTTAATTGATTTTCCTACCTATAAAAAAGTAGCCAAAGATATTAAACAAAAGATCACTAAAGTCGCTAAAGAGCACAATATACCAGAAGACGTTATGGCCTCTAAAAAGCAAATTAATCAATTGATTAGTTGGAATTGGAAGTTAACGTCAAAACAAAAAGAAAGCCATATTAAGCCTGATTTATTAAGCTCTTGGCGATATACCTACGTTAAAGACGCTTTAAAAGAGTGGGATACTTAAGACTAGATATTTTTTTTACTGTGTAATACTTATACCAATCCGCAATAATACTTAATCGTTTTGCGGCGCTAAACGTGTCGTTACCTGTGTTAAAAATATCTCATTTAGAACAACTAAATAGTGATTTTTTTGCCTAGCTATCAACACGTTTTTCCATCCTCAAAATAGATCACTTAATTAAGCGAATTGGTATTATCTATAATTTTTGTGTTACATAGTAGAAAAGTTTTAGTTGCATGCAAGGGATTAAAACGTAGATATTTAGAAAGTTATTAAAAAGTAAATGAAAATAAAGAGGGCGCTTATAAAGCGCCCTTTCTTCAATTACTTCTTTTCTTCATCAGGTAGTGTAACGTTTAGCTCAAGTACGGCTAAATCGTCTTCGTTTTGATCAAACTGAACCTGAACTGCATCGGTACTTACGTTCACGTATTTACGGATCACATCTAAAATATCTTGTTTTAATTGTGGTAAGTAATCCGGCGTTCCTCGCTGAGAACGCTCGTGCGCGACAATGATCTGCAATCGCTCTTTTGCTAGTGACGCACTGTTTTTCTTTTCTGAGCGGAAGTAGTCAAGTAAAGACACGTTAACCTCCAAAAATCCGTTTAAATAAGCCTTTTTTCTCAACGTCTAAGAAGCGAAAATCGACGGTTTCACCTAGTAAGCGGTTAATTGCATCAGAATAAGCTTGGCCTGCATCAGATTCTGTATCCAATATAACAGGTTGGCCTGAGTTTGAAGCACTTAATACCGCTTGCGATTCAGGAATAACCCCTAATAATGGGATTGACAGAATATCTTGCACATCTTCTACCGATAACATTTCACCTTTTTCAACACGACCAGGGTTATAGCGTGTTAATAGTAAGTGTTCTTTAATATTTTCTAGGCCTTCTTCAGCACGTTTTGATTTGCTGTGTAAAATACCTAAAATACGATCTGAATCTCGAACTGACGACACCTCTGGGTTTGTTGTAACAATTGCTTCATCAGCAAAGTACATTGCCATCATAGCGCCAGCTTCAATACCTGCTGGTGAATCACATACTATGTAATCAAAGTCTTCTTTTAGTTCATTTAGTACGCGTTCAACACCTTCACGTGTTAAAGCATCTTTATCACGAGTTTGTGAAGCAGGTAGTAAAAATAATTTATCTACACGTTTATCTTTAATAAGCGCTTGGTTAAGGTTTGCCTCACCATTAATTACATTTACAAAGTCATAAACAACGCGGCGTTCACAACCCATAATTAAATCTAAGTTACGTAAACCAATATCAAAGTCGATAATAACTGTTTTATAGCCTTTTAACGCTAAGCCTGTGCCAATTGCAGCACTTGATGTTGTTTTACCAACACCGCCTTTACCTGAGGTAACGACAATTACTTTTGCCATGAGATTTATCCTTTAACCAAAGCTGAAATTTCTAATGATTCGTCTTTTTGTTGTATTTGCACTGCATTTCCCCAATGTTCACCTTGTAGCGAATCACTGATCCAGTAATTACCATCTATTGAAACCAGCTCGGCTTCAAGTTTTTGGCAAAAAATGTGTGCTTCTTTAAAACCTTTTGCGCCTGCAATAGCGCGACCGCGTAGGGTGCCATAAATATGCACATTCCCATCGGCAATGACTTCCGCACCATGACTAACTGCGCCAAGTACTATCAAATCTCTATCTTTTGCATAAACTTGTTGTCCAGAGCGAACTGTACCGCTGATAATTTGCGCTGGTAAATGCACCGTTTTTTCTACAATCGATGTATTGGGCTCTTGTTTAACAGGTTCGCTCTTAACGTCTTGTGAATAATTTAAAACAGATAAGCCAGCAGCCTTTGCTTGAGTATGTTGCTCATCTGAGCCATTACACACACCAACCGCATTAAAACTCATTCGCTCGATTAATGATTTTAAGTGAACAAAATCAAGTGAACTGTTTTTAATTTCTATTAAATTAACGACAATAGGCGCACCCTCAAAAAACTTAGGGGCCTGGGCTATTTTTACATACAGTTGTTCTGCTAAAAGGTTTATATCAGTACTATAAAGATGCAAAACTGATAACGTAAAAAGATTCCCTTTTAACTCAAAAATTTGGTCCGACATACACGCTCAATTGATTTGTCTGATTAGAAATTAATTTTAGATAAACGTAGGCTGAATAGGGCCTTTATTGAAATTTCTAATCTAATTTTTCTAACTTATTATTACTCTCATGTTATAGTGTGCGGCATTGTTAAGCAAGAATTTATAGGGCCATAATGCTCACTGCAGTATATAAAAGTAAGAAAAAAGCGGATACGTTCTTATTTGTTGAAAAAAGAGATGATTTTAGTAAAGTTCCGGAACCTTTGATGGCTATGTTTGGTCAACCTGTTTATGTGATGATCATCAATTTAGCAAAACGTGAGCATTTAGGTGGGGCAGATTTAGAAACTGTAAAAGCAGCGTTATCAAATCCTGATAAAGGCTACTACTTACAAATTCCACCACCTGAGCAAAATTTGCTAAGCCAATTACGAAAAGACAATGGAGTTGATAGTGATTAAAAAACTTATCGTTATATTATGTGGTGTATGTTTAAGCTCACCTGTTATGGCAAAAACTCAGGCTGAATTTCAAGATTATTTAGCGAATTTAAAGCAAGAAGCTATCGCAAAAGGTTACGAAGCCAAACTTATTGACGATGCGTTTGCAACAGCAACGTATAAAGAAAAAGTGGTTTCGGCTGACAAAAACCAGCCAGAAGTAAAAGAAACCCTTGAAACGTATTTACCAAAACGTGTACCACAATGGAAAATTGACCGCGCACGTAAGCTTTACGCAGAAAACAAAGAGGTACTTGAAAAAGTAGCGAAAGAGTTTGGCGTACAAGCACGCTTTATAGTCGCGCTTTGGGGGCTTGAAAGTAACTTTGGTACAATTCAAGGCGGTCATAACGTTATTTCATCATTAGTGACACTTGCTTTTGATGGACGCCGAGAAGCACTTTATAAGCGCCAACTTTGGGCTGCACTGGATATTTTAAAGTCGGGCCACATAACGCTTGATAAATTTAAAGGCTCTTGGGCAGGCGCAATGGGGCAAACGCAATTTATGCCTACCTCTTTTAATGCTTACGCGGTTGATTACAATAACGATGGTCGTAAAGATATTTGGACTACAAAAGAAGATGCTTTTGCCTCAATTGCTAATTACCTAAAGCAAGAAGGCTGGAATGACTCTCTTACGTGGGGTCGCCAAGTTCAGTTACCTGAAAACTTTGATAGTAAATACGTTTTAGTGCGTGGTACAAAAACTCGCAAGCAGTGGTTAGAATATTGGAACGACTCAGAGCGCTCATTAGCTGATTGGCAAGCACTGGGTGTTCGTAAAGCTGATGGTTCTGATTTACCTAATGTAGACGTACGTGCTGCGCTGGTTATGCCTGATGATATAAATGGTCGTATGTACTTAGCGTACGATAACTACAAAGTGTTTATGCATTGGAATCGCTCGTATTACTTTGCTACTAGTGTAGGTTACTTGTCGGACAGAATTGGTTATCCAAAAATCTAATTTTTAAAATATACCTATAAATAAAGCCGCAATTGCGGCTTTATTCTTTTTTGAATATCTTTTCTTTTAGGTCAATAACTTTACCAATTCCAGAACCTAGCTTCATTAGCTTATTAAGTTGCTCTGGCGTTAAACGCTGTAGTTCTGATGACCATTTAGTGACGGTTTCAAGTAGGTTGTGAATCTCACCCATTTGTTTTTGTGCATAAAGCTCATCATCGTTACTGGCTTCGTCTAATAAGTTATCGCGTAGTAGTGTTAAGGTGGGCTCAATTTCACGTTTTTTACGTTCTTCAAATACGCGATTTGCCATATCCCAAATATCGCCAGCAGGGGCGTAGTACTCTTTACGATCGCCAGGAATATGCTGTACTTTAATTAACTGCCACGATTGCAGCTCTTTAATGCCCATACTTACATTACCGCGAGAAATACTAAGCGCATCTGCAATCTCATTAGCTGTCATTGGGTTTTTAGTAATAATCAGCAAACCACACATTTGTCCGATCGTACGATTGAATCCCCATCGGCTGCCCATCTCACCACAATGCATTACAAAGGCAAAATTCTTTTCGGATAAACTCATAGCTTAGTAACTTTCAGTAATTTCAGAAAGTAAATGCTAGCACGCTCATTATGGATAGCAAGTTCTTAGCAGGCTTATAAGTTAATTTAAATGACTAAAATATGATTTAGATTAATATTTATACATCTATATTAGGATATGTTGTACACAACAATACATAAATAAATCCTTATCTTTAATTTTCTTCACATACGATGGAATGACTATGAAAGCTGCAATTAATACTCAATACAAAGGTAAATTAGAAATAACAGACTTACCAATTCCTGAGGTGGGAATAAATGATGTTTTAGTAAAAATAGCGGCCTGTGGCGTTTGCCATACCGATTTACATGCCTGTCATGGGGATTGGCCAGTAAAACCAAAAATGCCATTAGTACCAGGGCACGAAGGTGTCGGTGTTATCGAAAAAGTCGGAAGCAACATTAAGCACTTAGAAGTTGGCGATAGAGTCGGTATTCCTTGGCTCTATAGTGCATGTGGGCACTGTGAGTTTTGCCTAGATGGTAAAGAAACACTGTGTTTATCGCAGCACAATACTGGCTATTCTATTGACGGTAGTTATGCAGAATATTGTTTAGCGCATGGCGACTACGTTGTAAAAATACCAGAAGAACTCGGTTTTTCTGAGGCTGCTCCATTATTTTGTGCAGGTGTTACAACCTATAAAGCATTAAAAGTATCCGGTGCTAAACCAGGACAGTGGGTTGCTATTGTTGGTGTGGGCGGGCTTGGTCATTTAGCAGTACAGTACGCTAAAGCAATGGGTTTTAATGTAATAGCTGTTGATACAGGTAAAGAAAAACTCGCGCTTGCTAAAGAGCTAGGCGCAGATATCACCCTCGATTTTAAAGAGGTGGTTCCAAGCGAAGCTATTTTTGAACAAGTAGGTGGTGCGCATGGCGTTGTGTGTACTGCAGTGTCTAAAGCTGGATTTGAACAAGCCTATAAAAGTGTACGCCGTGGCGGTAAATGCGTATTAGTGGGATTACCTCCAGAGGATATGCCACTTCCTATTTTTGATACTGTGCTTAATGGCATTTCAGTAGTTGGCTCTATTGTTGGTACACGTAAAGATTTGCAAGAATGCTTGGAATTTGCAGCGCAAGGTAAAGTAAAAGCGATTATTGAAGAAAAACGCTTAGAGGACATTAACGAAATTTTTGATGATATGCTCAAAGGTGAAATTAACGGTCGCATAGTGGTTACCATTTAATTTAGATTAAGCGTTTATAAAACACAAAAAAGCACGGCTTCTAAATTAGAAAACCGTGCTTTTTAAGTCTTTAACTAACCTGAGCGCTGAAAATAGCTGCTTGAGATAGATTTATTATCCAGAGTTCAGGTTAGCTAGTTAAAGTGTGTAACTAAAACTTAGTTTTGCATTACGCTCTTCCCCTGGCATACCACCTAAAAACATCGCTTTTGAGTAATACTTTTTGTTGAACAAGTTATTTAAGTTTAACTGCATATGCCATTTATCAGTTGTATACGATACAGCTGTATCGTAAGTCGTATAACTTGGTACATAACCATCAGGAATCGAGAATGAACTTGAATTAGTACTTCTGTTATCTACAAACGTAATACCACCACTTATATTTACAGCTTCAGGTAAATTAAACATATCTGCGTAGTAGGTTACCCACGTACTTGCTGTTACGTAAGGCACACCTTTTTGGCGTGTGTCGTAACTGCTGCTATTAGGATTACTTTTGTCACGTGCATCTTGATAAATACCGTTTACGTTTACTTTCCATTTATCGTTCAAGTAAGCATTTAAATCAAGCTCAACACCTTTTGTTTGCTCTTTACCATCATAATAGCTTTCAGGTACATCTGAGCCTGATGTTAATGCGTCATAAAGCGGGTTTGCGTATTCTAAATTAGTACGAGAGCTTTCAAATATAACAACAGATGCGAGTAGTTGGTCATCAAATGCTTTAAATCTAAAGCCTAGGTCGTTACTTATAGACTCTGAATCTTCACGGTCAGCTTCGTTTCCTGCCACAGAGCCTAATACACTATACGCTGTACGCCCTTTTGAATGATTTACAAATACAGATAAATCTTCAGATGGCTGATACGTTGCACCAAGGTTATACGTTAAGCCAGAATCTGATGTACTCGCTTCAGGTGTTGGCTCTGCACGGCTAGAACTGTAGCGCTCATCAACACCAAAGTGCTCATAAGTTTGCTCAATTCGGTTATATGCTACACCAATACGCGTTGTAAGTTCTTCAGTTATGTAACCAACATGTTGAATGCCTAAGCCCCATGCTTGTACTTTTTTATTGTAGTCACTTGTTTTAAGCGGATCGTAATCTTCAAAGTTACCGGTTGGCCAATTTGGTTCTCTTATATCGTAAATATACGGCAAAGAACCTTGGTACGTTACATCACCATCATTGTTTGTGAGTACGTAATCTTGATCCCATATTGAGAATTGTTTAAAACGAATATCTCTATCTTCGTAGTTGGCGTTAACTAGTAATTCGTTATCTACGTCGCCTAACATAAAGTCATAACGTAAATCTAAGAAGTACTGCCATGATTTTTCATCTGCTTCTACTTGGCGGTATTCTTGGCGGCGTGCTGCATACGGGTAAAGTACACCGTCTTCAACTAATGGAGCACGAGGGTCGTTATTAATTATTCCATCGCGTGTTGAATAGACGTAGTTATATGCACCTGTTTGGCGCGCAAAACTTGATGTGTAGTTACGGTACTGTAGCTGCTGGTTTAAAAACAAATCGTCAGTAATGTAATAGTTATGCGTTAATTTAAAACGCAACTCTTCACCTTCGTTAGCATCAGCCATTGGTGAAATAATACCATTTGTGCCAAAGCTATAAGGTGTTAAGCCATCAGATGCAGATAATGAATTAGCAAGTTGGTCGCGTTGTGCATCACTTAACTGTACGCCGCTTACTGTCGGATCGTTTACTAAATCGGCACCAGTTACTTCACCCGCGCTTAAGCCGTTTGCAGTTTCTGCACTGTAAATACGAATAGGATGACCAATAGAATCAACCGCTATTTCATCTTTTATATAGGCTGCAGAAAGCATGATGTTTTGTCTGTCATTAAGCACGTATTTAAGTGAGGTATAAATTTCGTCGCGATCTTCTTTTAAATCGCGAAAGCCGTCACTTGACGCTGTTTTAGCCATTACACGATAAGCTAAATCATCTGTTATAGCGTTAGTGCTATCAAACGATAATGAATAGCTATCCCACTGGCCAAGCTCAGCCGCAACTTTGTGTTTTTCTTCAAACTCTGGTTTTTTTTCAATTAGGTTAATTACGCCACCTGCACTACCAATGCCATATAAACCTGTTGCTGGGCCTTTTAAAACCTCAACAGATTCAACATTTGTAAGTGAACGAGTTGGGTTAAATGTATTCCCCAGGCCTGCACCACCATACATACCATCGTAGGTGTAGTTTGCATCTAAACCACGAATTACTAAGTTATCACCAATACCGTAATTATTACCTGCTTGTGTTAAGCCACTTACGTTTCTAACTAAATCTTGTAAGCTATCTACACCTTGAGATTCAATCAGTTCTCGGTCAATAATTACTACCGGTGCAGGAGTTTCCATTAAAGACATGTCTGATTTAGTAGCAAGACCAGAGCTCATCACCACGCGGTTTTGCTTTTCGTATACGCTGATGCGTTCAATATCAGGATTAACTTGTGTATTTTGGGCAAATGCCACATTTGCATTTAAACAAGCAAGAGTAATAAGAGAGTACTTAAACGTTTTCATAGAGTGATAACTATTCGCGTTATTGAATTTTCGCGAATGATAATGGTTATTGTTTTTAAAGTGAATAGAAAGTTCATTTTATTTGATTAAATAAAACTGTTCGGATAATTAATAGACAAAAGCGAGTCTAATAGGGGGGCGGTGACCCTTTTATGGCATATTCAATATAGGTGAGAGTTTTATTAAGGCTGAGTAAACTCAGCCTTAATAGCGTGTATTTACAACTGGTTTTTATAAACAACACCTGCTTTCATTACAAAAGGTACTGCCTCTAAGGTTTTAATACTTTTAAGAGGATTTGCTTTTACCGCAATTATATCAGCTGCAAATCCGGTTTTAATTTGTCCTAACTGAGTATCCATTTTTAATAACTTAGCGCTATTAATAGTTGATGCTTGAATGGCTTGTAGTTCTGTCATGCCAAATTCAACCATGCGGCTAAACTGTTTTGCATTATCTCCGTGCGGGTAAATTGCTGCATCGGTACCGAACACCATTTTAACACCCGCTTTTACGGCACGGCTAAAGCTATCACGTTGCCTTTTAGAAACTTGGCGCTCTTTATTTAGGTTTTCTTCGTCTACGCCGTTTTGCTCGCCATAAGTGAGTGTGTATTCGGTGTTATAAATATCCATAGAAAGCCAAGTTCCATGCTCTTTGGCAAGCGCTATCGCTTCGTCATCTAAAAAGCTGGCATGCTCTACGCTATCAACACCTGCTTTAATGGCTGTTTTTATACCGCTTGTACCGTGTGCGTGAGCAGCTACTGGTAAATCTCGCATATGGGCTTCATCAACAATGGCTTTCATTTCTTCAAAAGAATACTGCTGTGCACCTACTTTAGTCCCTTTTGAAAATACTCCACCTGTGGCGCAAAACTTAATAGCATTTGCCCCGTATTTAATATTTTCGCGTACTTTTATACGCGCAGCCCATGGACCGTCTGCGACGCCACTTGAAGTATATTTAAGCTCAGGAGGCAGGCGGTTGTTATCACAGTGCCCGCCAGTAATGCCGAGTGATGGGCCTGCAGCCCAAATACGAGGGCCAACTATGTCACCCGCATTTATGCCGTCACGCACGGCTATGACGCTGTAACCTTCTGCGCCAACATTACGTACTGTTGTAAATCCAGCTTCTAAGGTTTTTTTAGCAAAATGAGCCGCTTTAATCGCCATTCTAGGAACTGACTGGCCTAAACGCTCACTGCGCGGCACCGTAGGGTCACTCGTTAAATGCACATGCATATCCATTAAACCTGGCATAAGGGTTAAATCAGGGAGTTGAATGTGTTTATCATCTTTAGTCAGCGTTGGTTTTTTATTTTGTTCAATGTTTGTAATTACGCCATCATCAATAGTAATTAAGGGTGATTTAATGAGCTTGCCATCTTTAACATCAACCATGGCTTTAGCCGATAGGTATGTAACTGCATGGCTATTAAAAGTGGTTAAGCAAAGTAAGGCAATAGAGGTGCTGAGTAGTTGTTTTTTCATTTTATTTTTCTTTTAAATCATATTTGAATTAATAGAAATGTAACAAGTTCAGATAAAAGTGCAAATTTAATACGATGAATGCAATCTATCGTAATTTCTTTATTAAGCACGGTTTAATGCGCATAATTAAAAAACGATATTAAAAAGGATTATCATGAAATCAATTAAATTAGCATTAGTTGCCAGTGGCGTTATGTTTGCTTTAAGTGGCTGTATGAATACTGAGCTTAGTACACAGACTAATACCAGTACGCAGTTAAACACAGTTAACGCATCAGCAGGTATTGTTTCAGAGCTTTCAGCAGAGCAACAACTCGATGTACTTGTTGCACAGTATTACGATGAATCGCTCACATATAGCCCCATCAGCGCAACGTACAATGGTCGTAATGAGTTTAACGATCAATTCACGCCTGTGATTTCAAAAGAAAATAGAGCAAAAAAAGCCGCTTTTTATAAAAAATATCAACAGCGATTAAACTTTATAGATAAAGCACAGTTAACAGGGCAATCGCTTTTAAGTTTTGAAATATTAGAGCGTGACCTTGCACTTAAATTAGAAGGCATGCAGTTCCCTGATTATTTACTACCAATAAATCAAATGGCGGGTGCGCATAACACCTTTGCAGGTTTTGGTTCAGGTCAAAGTGCTCAGCCGTTTAATACCGTTGAAGATTACACCGCTTTTATCTCGCGTAGCGAAGGTTTTGTAAAGTGGCTTGCAAGTGTAGAGCGTTCAATGGCGCAAGGCATCAAACTAGGTATTACGTTACCAAAACCACTTGCTGAAAAATTACAGCCACAATTTGCAGCTCATGTAGTTAAAAATGCCGAAGACTCATTATTTTGGAGACCAGTTAAAAAATTACCAGAATCGTTTAGCGAACAACAAAAGCAAAAAATTACAGCGCAGTATCGTCAATTGATTATGCAGCACTTAGTACCGGCTTATAAAAGTATGAGTGACTTTTTAGCTAATCAATATATTCCTAATAGTCGAGAAAGCGTAGGTTACAGTGACTTACCAAACGGTAAAGCATGGTACGAATACCAAATTAAGAAAAACACGACGCTTAGCTTATCTGCAGACGAAATTCATGACATTGGTTTAAGTGAAGTGTCGCGCATTTTAAGCGAAATGAAAAAAGTAAAAGAAACCGTAGGCTTTAAAGGTGAGCTATCTGAATTTTTTGATCATTTACGCGATTCAGATGAATTTTACTACGACACGCCCGAGGAGTTAATTGCGGCATATGAAAACGTTAAGAAAAAAATAGATGCGCGTTTACCTCTACTTTTTAACATAGCACCCAAAGCACCTTACGTTGTAAAAGCAGTTGAAGCCTACAGAGCGCAGTCGGCAGCAGGTGCATCCTATGCATCTCCGGCGCCTGATGGCTCTCGCCCTGGTATTTTTTATATCAATGCTTATAACTTAAAAGCGCAGCCTAAATTTTTACTCGAAACTTTATCGATTCACGAAGCAGCCCCAGGTCATCACTTTCAAATAGCACTTCAGCAAGAAATAGAGGGCTTACCTGATTTTCGTAAATTTGGTGGCTATACCGTGTTCGCAGAAGGTTGGGCGCTTTACGCAGAAAGCTTAGGCAAAGAGCTAGGCTTATTTACCGACCCTTATATGTGGTATGGACGTTTATCGGATGAGCAATTACGCGCAATGCGTTTAGTGCTTGATACTGGTTTTCATGCAAAAGGGTGGACGCGTCAACAAGGTATAGATTACATGCTTGCAAATTCATCTATGGCTAAAAGTGATGTAATTGCTGAAGTAGAGCGATATATTGCATGGCCAGGACAAGCGCTTTCTTACAAGTTAGGGCAATTTAAAATTCAAGAATTACGTGATTTTTCTAAAAAAGAACTCGGTGATAAATTTGATATTAAAGCGTTTCACACGCAAATATTAATTGATGGCGCATTACCAATGCCAATCCTAGAGGAAAAAATTAAGCGTTGGGTTAAATCTCAAAGCTAATTTGTAGCGCAAAGCCAGTACTTTGAAAGGGTATTGGCTTTGCGCCATTTACAGCAATACGGTAGAATGCGCGCTCTTTAGGGGGCACGAGTAAACTATGTTTGATCAACAATTAGCAAATACACAATTTTGGCTTAAAAAAAGCTTAAGCGACATGAGTCAAAACGAATGGGAAGCCATTTGTGATGGATGCGGAAAATGTTGTTTAAATACGTTTATTGATAGCGAAGATGAAGACGAATTTACCGCCACCGATCAGTTACGCGAAGGTGAGCAATTAATATTTACTAATATTGTATGTCAGTATCTCGATAACAACACCTGTGGTTGTAGCGAATATGAAAACCGCCAAACGCTTGTTCCTTCTTGTGTAAAACTCACAAAAGAAAACCTTAAAGACATCTTTTTTATGCCACAAAGCTGCAGTTACCGTCGTTTACATGAAGGTCGTGGTTTGGCTTCTTGGCATCCGTTATTAAATAATGGTGATAAAACAAAGATGCATGAGCTAGGTATTTCTGTAAAAGACAAAACAGTAAAAGATTGCGATGTAAAGCTCGACGACTTTGATTTGTACATTGCAGAATGGCCAACAAAGGACGTAGATTAATGAGTAAACAACAAGCCGTAATTGGTTTAATCAATCCTAAAAGCCCGACTAATGTTGGCGGTGTATTGCGAGCAGCTGGCTGTTATGACGCTAAACAAGTTTTTTTTACAGGCAATCGCTACTTAAACGCCAAAAAGTTCCATACAGATACAAAAAATGTAGTGGAGCGTATTCCTTTAACCGAAACAGATAATTTAGAAGCAATAAAGCCACAAGGCGCAACGGTTGTGGTTATTGAGCTTATTGAAGGTGCAACACCTTTACCTGAGTTTAAACATCCTGAAAATGCATTTTATGTATTTGGCCCCGAAGATGGTTCTGTATCAAAAGACGTCTTAAAGTGGTGTGATGAAGTGGTATATATTCCAACTATTGGCTGTATGAATTTAGCGGCAACCTGTAATGTAGTTTTGTATGACCGCTTAGCTAAATTAGGCGGCGTTGAGAGTAGTGACGATACTATTATTAGCTCTCGTGATACAAACAATAAAATGAGGTGGCAAAAAAGCTGATTAGTTAAGGTTTATTTGTGCAAAAGTGTTAGTAGTAGCTAAACTTAAAAACACTATTAATCACAAATAGATACTAAAATGCGCTGGTTTTATTTTATATTATTGCTAACAACTAGTAATAGTTTTGCTGAAACATCGGTTGAGTATTTTCAAAATGGTACTCAACACACTTTAACTGGGCATTCCCATAAATCAGGGGTGCTCTATGAAGCTAAAAACTCCAAACAAACACTTCATCTAGCCACACTCGATTGGCCTCCTTATATTGGTAATAATGTATGTAATAAAGGCTGGGTTTATCAATTTTCAATTGCCTTGTTAAATAGTAAGGGCTACAGCGTATATATTGAATTTTTGCCTTGGGCAAGAGCGGTACGAAATGTAGAACTAGGCAGGGCTGACATACTAATGCCTGAATACTTTATAGAAGATACAGCCCCCTCCGATTATGTTGATGGTAAAACACGTCGAGAATTACTCGGCTTATCTAATTCGTTTAAAGGTGGCGAAATTGCTTTTTTAAAAAGGAAAGGCGATACAGACCATTTCACAGGAAACTTGAACTCGCTCAAAGGGCTTAAGATTGGTGTTGTTCGAGGGTATCAAAATACGCCAGAGTTTGATGCCATGATGGACAATGGTGAGTTTGAAGTTATCGCCTCTGTTGATGACTTACAGCTTGTTAAGCTACTGACTGCTAAACGTGTTGATTTGGTTATAGGCGATCCTCAAGCTTTGAAATCATCTGTGGCTTACTCCTCTTTAACTAAACCTGAAAAACAGACTTTGCTTTCTTCCATTGAGCAAGAAAGCATTCCTTTGCAATATAACTCGTTATATTTTGCCATTAGTAAGCGTGCACATAATTGGCTTTTAGTATTAGAGGATATAAACGAAGGGCTTTATCAGTTTAATAACAGTGGCGAAATAGACCGAATTGTTAGAGCGACCAACACGCAATGTGAATAACGCCACTGGAACGTTCCATAAGTGCGCTGACTAATTTATATTTAAACATGTAAAATCGTTTTCAACTTGTTAATGGAGTGAAAACGACGTGAGTGAAATAAATACAAACCAATCATTCGCGGTCAACGAACAGCCAAATAAAAATTATCTGTTTCCACTGACTGCAATGACGACCCTATTTTTTTTATGGGGTTTTATTACTGTTTTAAACGATGTACTAATACCACGCTTAAAAGGCGTATTTGATTTGAGCTTTTTTGAAGCGATGCTAGTACAGTTTTGCTTTTTTGGGGCTTACTTTATTGTTTCTATTCCTGCGGGGCTTTTAGTTAAGCAATTTGGTTACAAAAAAGGAATTTTAACTGGTTTAATTGTGGCTTCAATGGGGTGTATGTTGTTTTACCCTGCTGTTGTAGTACATGAATATTGGCTATTTTTAGGCGCTTTATTTGTACTTGCTGCTGGTGTAACTGTACTTCAGGTTTCTGCTAACCCTTATGTTGCAGCTCTTGGCAGTGAAAAAACAGCTTCTTCTCGTCTAAATTTAGCACAAGCACTTAATGCGCTTGGTACTACCGTTGGGCCTTATGTTGGTGGTTTATTATTTTTCGGTACGGCAGGTAGTTTAGCCGCATCGGCAGCAACTGCTGAATCTGTAAAAGTGCCTTATTTAATGCTTGCTGGCGCTTTATTGCTTATCGCTATTGTATTTGCCTTTATAAAGCTTCCAGAAATTGAAGCCCACAAAGAGGAAAATAATACAGCAATTGAATCTCGTTCGTTAATGCAAGCACCGCACCTAACTATGGGTGTACTTGCTATATTTTGCTACGTAGGCGGGGAAGTTGCCATTGGCAGCTTTTTAGTTAACTACTTTGGTGAGGCGCACATAGCAGGGCTTGAAGAGCATACTGCGGCCGCACTTATTAGTTATTACTGGGGCGGGGCAATGGTAGGGCGTTTTATAGGCTCTGTATTATTACAAAAGATAGCACCTTCTAAAGCTATAGCGTTTAATGCATTTAGTATTATTGCGCTATTATTGATCACTATTTTTACTCAAGGTGACGTCGCTTTATACTCAGTATTGGTAATTGGTTTATTTAACTCAATTATGTTCCCGACTATATTTTCAGTTGCAATCGAGCGACTAGGATCATTGACGAGCAAAGGTTCTGGCTGGTTATGTTTAGCAATTGTTGGTGGTGCACTTGTACCATTACTGCAAGGGTTTATAGCTGATACAGTAAATATACAGCAAAGCTTTTTTGTTCCAATGTTATGTTATGTATTTATTGCATGGTATGGTTTAAATGTTGTTCGCTTAGCAAATAAGTGGAAATAACAGACTATACAAGAGTGACTGAATACGTATTCAGTCACTTATAAAGCTATATTTAATGGGAACGTTCCATAAAAAATAAATCTAGTCATTAATTATTTAATATTAGCCAGTTACCCACGAAAGCCTTTTGTTTTACAATCCTTTATTCTTATTTTTCATCAATAACCTAACTGTAAGTCTCTTTTACTAGGACATTTAGCTAAATTTTTGCTAAAACAGTAAGGCTAATAACGATAAATAATAAAAAGGGTGTATATGCTTAACTCGTTGAAATTTACTTCCAAAGTGACTATTGCAGCCTCCTTAATTTTGGTTTTGGTGCTAGGGTTATTTACTTTTAATAACTACATTGCGATGCGCAAGCAAACCGAGCAGCAGTTAAGCCTAGTATTACAACAAAATTCCGAATCTGTTTCACAAAATATAGCGAGTTGGTTAAATGCAAAGTTGGCGATTGTAATATCAATTGCTAAAACCCATAAAGCGAATGATTCTAAAGCACTCACCCTTTCACAATTAAATACAGCAGAGCTTGCTGGAAGCTTTAAAAATACGTATATAGGTAAATCTAGCGGCACGTTTATATTAAACGATCAATCAGTTGTATTACCTGCAGATTTTGATGCGACTTCTCGTCCTTGGTATAAATTAGTCGAAAACAAATCAAATACCGCTTTTACAACTCCTTATATTGATGTAACCACTAACGAGCTTACAATTTCAGCGGTAGTACCCATACTCCAAAATAGTCAGTTTAGCGGCGTTGCAGGTGCCGATATTGATATGCAGACCGTGACAAAAATTATCAACGATATTGACTTTTTAGGACTCGGTTATGGTTTTTTACTCGATAATAAAGGCCAAGTGTTAAGCCATCCAAATGCTCAGTTAAACTTAAAAAATACATCAGACATCTTTGGCACCAATACGCCTTTACAAAGTGAGTTTACCCAGTACGAGATAAACGGAGAGTCTAAGCTTATTTCGTTTACAAAAATTAGTGGTATTGAAAACGTAGATTGGTACCTAGGTGTTGTTATAGACAAAGATAAAGCGTATGCCAGTGTCTCTAATTTTGGCCAAACCGCAGCTGTTTTTATGGTGATAGGAATTATCACTATTATAATTATGATGCAGCTTTTATTACGCTATTTAATGCAGCCAATGAATCGTTTAAACGATGCTATTAAAGATATAGCACAAGGTGAGGGCGATTTAACAAGGCGTTTAACCGTTGAAAACGACGATGAATTTGGCGATTTAAGCTATTCATTTAATATTTTCATCGAAAAAATTCAGCATTCAATAGAACAAGTAAAAGAGTCTACAAAGCAATTAGATACAGCTATTGAGAGCTTGGTATCACAAACACATTCTTCGCTGTCTATGTATGATGATCAAAGTAAACGAACCGATAGCGTTGCAGCAGCTATCAACCAGTTTTCTGCCACATCAATGGATATTTCAAGTAATGCAGAGAGTGCATCGCAGCTTGCTAAAAATGCAGATGAACACTCAACACAAAACCAAGAAGCATTAAGCCACAGTGTTGCAACTATCCACCAGCTCTCGGGTAATATGGAAAAAGCTCAGCAAACTATAAACAGTTTAAATACGCATACAGCCAGTATTGGCCAAGTGCTTGAAGTTATTAAAGGTGTAAGCGAGCAGACTAATTTATTGGCACTTAATGCCGCAATTGAGGCGGCTAGAGCAGGAGAGGCGGGACGCGGTTTTGCCGTTGTAGCAGATGAAGTTCGCCAATTAGCGCACCGCACTCAACAGTCAACGCAAGAGATTGAAGACACGGTTAGTCAGTTGCAAAAAGGCTCAAACCTTGCTGTAGAGCTTATGAAAACAAGCCTTGAAGGCAGTGAAAAAAGCGTGCAACAAGCCGATGCTGTTGGCAATTTAATGAGCCATGTTATACAAGCGATTCAACAAATTAACGATGCAAATCACTCTGTGGCCACTGCAACAGATGAGCAAAACCAAGTTGTTAAGTTATTAGATACAGATATTCAAACAATTAATTCGCTTTGTATACAAGGCAAGGCCAACTTAAATGACACGCTTGACGAATGTACCAAACTAAAACAACAGTTTAGTGCTTTAGAAAATATGGTTCAAAAGTTTAAAGTATAAAATTAATGACTAAAAAAAATGTGAATAAACCAAATTGGCTCAGTCTGATAAATATCGACAGTGTTTATAGCTCAGACATGCAACGCAAAGCGTTTTCCTTATTTACCATGATTGGGATTTCAATTGTGTTGATCGCAGTATTAGTGTTTTTTAATTATAAGCTTTATTCGCCACTACTGACCGCTTCATTAATTATCGTTAACATTACAAATATAAGCTGTTCTATCTATTTTATAAAAACGGGTAATCTGCAAGTTGTGGCATTAATAAGTATGAGCATTGTGTGCATGATGTTTGTTGCACTTGTTTATACCGGCGGTAAAGATAATACCGCGCTATATTGGCTAATGTTTTATCCTGTCGTAACGTTTGCATCTTTAGGGGTTAGACTAGGTGCTTGGTTAGGCTGTACCTTACTGTTTTCTTGTATTGTTATTTTATACGGCCCTGACTTTGGTCAAGTTAGCTATGGCAACGTAGAAAAAACACGTTTTATAGCGTCCTTTTCTATGGTGTTTTTATTCTCATTTATTGGTGAGTATTTTAGACATAAAAGCCACATGGCTATTGCCGATATTACGCTAGAGCAAAAACAAGATGCTTATACTGACCCCCTTACTGGCATAGCAAATAGGCGTTTTATTACCTCTCATTTTTTAAAGCTTGCTCAAACACGCCCAGAGCAGTACTTACCTTTTTCAATATTGTTAATTGATTTAGATAATTTTAAATCTTTAAACGATACGCATGGCCACGATTTCGGTGATACGGTATTGATTGAATTTACCAAACTTCTTGAGTCTCAGTTTTTGGCAACTGCGTTAAAGGCCCGTTATGGCGGTGAGGAATTTGTTGTTATTTTACCGCAGCTCACAGCCTCTGCAGCCTCTGTAATTGCGAACAAATTTCGAGAAGCCGTGGCAGGGCATGTTATATTTACTGATGACAAGCAGCGTATTTCAATCACCTGTAGCATTGGTATTTCCCAAGTAAATAAAGTAACTGATTATGATGATTCATTAAAGCAAGCTGATGAAGCTCTTTATAGTGCAAAGGCTGCTGGTCGCAATAGAGTCGTCTCAAACTAGTTGAAGGATTAATATGTCTCAAAGTAAGTTAATATATGTTCATGACCCAATGTGTAGTTGGTGTTGGGGTTACTCACCAACCTGGCTTAAGCTAAAATCAGAGCTTGCTGGTAAAGTGGCAATTGAATATAAAGTAGGTGGCCTAGCACCCGATAGCCAAGACCCAATGCCACAAAATATGAAAGAGATGCTTGAGGGAACTTGGCATAAAATTTCAGCGCAGTTAGGTACGCAATTTAATTATGATTTTTGGCGCAACTGCCAGCCAAGGCGTTCAACGTATCCCGCATGCAGAGCTGCACTTATAGCGCGTAAAGCGGGTAAAGAAGCTCAAATGGTGGCTGCCATTCAACACGCTTATTACCTAAACGCACAAAACCCGTCTGATGAAAGTACATTAATTAGTTTGGCTGAAAAAATTGGCTTAAATAAAGATGAGTTTTCGGAGCAGCTAGCGTCAAGCGAGCTTAATGATGAATTTAAAGCGGAGTTATCGTTTGTTCGTACTTTACCAATTCAAGGTTTTCCCTCACTAGTGCTTATTAAAGATAATAAAGCTTACCCTATAGAAATTAATTATACCGATTGGCACTATTCCCTTAATCAAATTAATTCAATTTTGGATTAACCACCTTCTTGCATCTTCTTAATTGGGGTATTTGGCCAGCAAGTACCCTTATTGGCGTTAAAACCTCCTCGTAAGTCTTAATTGTTACCATTGTCATAAAAGCGACTTTTTTGCGCAACATCCTTGTCATGTTTCATCTATAAACTCCTGCTCATTGAATTATTAAGTCATAAATTATTTATATAACAAAGTTTATGACCTAAAAAAACAAACTAGCAAATCCGCTAACTAACGAGTAAAGGTGTATGCGATGAAAGGCGTTAAACCATTAATCTTAGCTGGTATTGTGGCCGCAAGTGCAGCAGTACACGCAAACGATTTAGATAAGGTTATTGATAAAAGCAGTGAAATTAATAAATCAGCTGCGCAATCACAAACAAAAATAGACAAGATTGCAGATTCAATGCAAGGACGTTTACAGCAATTTAAAACCCTCAATAAAGAGATTGATGGTTTAGCTGTATACAACGCCCAGCTAACTAAACAATTAAATAATCAAATAGAAGAGATGGAATCTTTAAACCTGTCAATGGATCAGGTTTCTATTATTGAACGTCAAATTACTCCGCTAATGCTTAGAATGATTGAAGGTCTTGAGCAGTTTGTATCTTTAGATATTCCATTTTTAGCTGATGAGCGCACTAAGCGCGTTACGTCTTTAAAAGAAATGATGAATCGTGCTGATATTAACTCAAGTGAAAAATTTCGCCGTGTACTTGAAGCGTATCAAGTAGAAGTAGACTACGGGCGCACTATTGAAGCTTATACCGCACTTTTAAATGTGGATGACAAAGAGCGTGAAGTTGATTTTTTACGCATTGGCCGTTTAGAGCTTATTTACTTAACACGCGATGGCAAAAAAGCAGGTAGTTGGAATGCAGATACAAAATCATTTGAAGCATTACCAGACTCTACAATAAGCCAAATTAATAAAGGTTTACGCATTGCGCGTAAACAACTTGCCCCAGATATGTTAACTCTGCCAGTACATGCAGCAGAATAAGAGGTTGAAAATGAAATTGTTTACTCAAATGACAAAAATAGCTCTTTTTGCTGCAAGCCTAAGCATTACTGGTGCAAGTATAGCGGCAGAGCCAATGAACTTAGATTCATTACTTAAAACGCTCGAAAATGGTAAATTAGCTCAAAGCGAGCAAAATAAACAACGTGAACAAGAGTTTGCTGCTCGCCAAAACGAGCAAGTACAAACACTTAAAAATACCCAAGCAAAGCGCAATCAAATGCTGGTGGAATCTGAACGTCTAGAAACGCAATTTGAAGAAAACGAAGTAAAACTTGCTAACTTAACAGACACGCTTTCTAAACGCATGGGTTCGCTTAAAGAGTTGTTTGGCGTTCTTCAACAAGTTGCAGGGGATTCTAGTAATAAATTTGCGACATCAATAGTATCTGCTCAGATTGCTGGGCGCAGTACGTTTATGGATGACCTTGCTCAAAAGATGGGTTCAACTTCAAAACTTGCGTCAATAGAAGATATTGAAAAAGTATGGTTTGAATTACAACGCGAAATGACCGAGCAAGGTAAAGTAAGTCGTTTTAACGCAAGTGTTATTGTTGAAGGCGGTACTAAAGCACAGCAAGAAGTTGTGCGAGTGGGGGCATTTAACCTTATATCAAACGGTAAGTATTTAGAGTTTAATTCCTCGACTAATTCTTTGAGTGAATTAACTCGCCAACCTGTATCGCGCTTTACTGCAACAGCAGAAGAGCTACAAAGCACTAAAAGTGGCGTGGTGCAATTTGCACTTGACCCAACAGGCGGCTCTATTCTTGGTTTATTAGTACAAGCACCTGATACACAAGAACGTGTTCATCAAGGTGGCACAGTGGGTTATGTGATTTTAGGCGTAGGTGTTATTGCACTTCTTATATCACTTGAGCGTTTTTTCTCACTATTGATTATGGGCGGTAAAATTCGTCGCCAGCTTAAAGATACAGTTGCACGTGATGACAATCCGCTTGGACGCGTAATGAAAGTAAAAGATCAATTTCCAAGTGTTTCACACGACACACTGGAGCTTAAACTAAGTGAAGCTATTTTACGTGAAATGCCAAAAGTGACGCGTAATTTAACACTTATCAAAATCATCTCTGTTGTTGCGCCGCTACTAGGTTTATTAGGTACGGTAACCGGCATGATCAATACATTCCAAGCAATCACCTTATTTGGTACTGGGGATCCTAAGCTTATGGCGGGTGGTATTTCTCAAGCGCTAGTAACAACGGTATTGGGCTTAGTGGTCGCCATACCAACGGTATTTTTATACACCTTACTTAATACGCGCGCTAAAAATATCTTGTTAACTATTCAAGAGCAGAGCGCCGGTATTATTGCAGAGCGAAGCGAGAAAGGAGCATAAACCATGGTGCTATTGATTGATTCAATCAATGCTATCCGTGATTTTCTCGACACTGGTGGCCAAGTTCTCTTGGTCATCGGGGTGTTAATCTTCGCGATGTGGTTATTGATACTCGAGCGATTTATTTACTTTTTTAATGGTTTTAGAAGCTATAAACACGCTCTTAAAGCCAATTGGATTAACCGTGCAGAACGTGATAGCTGGAATGCAGAGCAAATACGCGAAGCTATGATATCGCGAGCTGGTATGCGCTTAAACACCAATCTTTCTTTGATTAATGTGATGGTTGCTTTGTGCCCGCTACTTGGTTTGTTAGGCACGGTGACGGGCATGATAGAAGTGTTTGATGTAATGGCAATTACTGGCACAGGTAGTGCGCGTTCAATGGCATCAGGGGTATCTAAAGCAACTATTCCGACAATGGCAGGCATGGTAGGTGCGTTATCTGGGGTATTTGCCTCAACGTACTTACAACGAAAAGCTAAGCGCGAAGTAGAACTACTACAAGACAGCATGGTTTTAGACCATTAAGCAAAATTTTGATAAGCGGCTTATATAAAGCCACTTATCCTAGGAGAATAAAAATGAGAGCCCCGTTAGGAAACCTATTTCAAGAAGACGAAGCTGAAGAAATAAACATGACCCCAATGTTAGACGTTGTATTTATCATGCTTATTTTCTTTATTGTAACTGCCTCTTTTGTTAAAGAAGCCGGTATTGATGTAAACCGCCCAGAAGCCGCAACAGCTGTTAAAAAAGAGCGTGCTAATATTTTAGTGGCTATTTCTGATACAGGCGAGATTTGGATTAATAAACGTCAAATTGATGTACGCGCAGTACAAGCCAATATCGAGCGTTTAAAAGCAGAAAATCCACAAGGTAGCGTTGTGATTCAAGCAGATAAAAAAGCCACTACCGAAATGTTAATAAAGGTGATGGATGCCTCGCGCGCGGCGGGCGCATTTGATGTATCAATTGCCGCACAAGATGCGTCTTAAGGGCTAGTTATGTTGCGATATTTAGTTGCATTAGTGATAGCCGGTGTAGTGACCTTTATGTTGTTTTTAGGCATGCAGGCACTGATCACTGGCGGTGAAGGCGCTATGACGGATCCGTTAAAGGGTAACGTACTTGATTTTGTTCGCTTGAAAAAAGAAGAAACCGTACAAAAAAAAGAGCGTAAGCCACAAAAGCCACCAACACCAAAAGAGCCGCCACCACCAATGGAATCACCGCAAATGCAAAATAGTGATGCTACAGCAAATGCTAACAACTTTGACTTTGGTGCCAATGTAGATGCGGATGTAAATTTAGCCGGCGGGTTAGCACTTGAAACAAGTGATGGTGAATACTTACCGATTGTAAAGGTGGCCCCAGTTTATCCGCGCCGTGCGTTATCACGTGGCATAGAAGGCTACGTGATTGTTGAATTTACAGTAACTAAACAAGGCACTGTACGCGACCCACAAGTAGTAAAAGCAGAGCCTGAGTCACTTTTTGATAGAGCTGCGATGGATGCAGCCCTTAAATTTAAATATAAACCGCGCGTAGTAAACGGTGAAGCCGTTGAAGTTGCGGGTGTTCAGAACAAAATATCTTTCCAAATTAGCGGTTAATTAGTAATTAACCACGAGTAAACGGACAGAAATGCGAGGCGATTATGAAATTACTACCTACAGCTAAACTTTTAAAGTTAACACTATTTTGTACCGCTGCGATCAGTACAAGTATTGTTACACCAAGTGCTCTAAGCCTAATTCCAGGGCTACATGTAGCTACGGCATATGCAGAGCAAGAACAAAAAACGAAACGTGTACCAGCACTACGTGAAAAGGTTTATAGCCAGCTTGCTCGTGCCCAAAAACTTGCAGACGATGGTGATGTTAAAGGTGGACTTGAAGCGCTTGATAGCATTCAAGAGCGAGCTGCAAGCATGAACTCGTACGAAGTGGCAATGATGCATAACTTTTACGGGTTTATTTATTACAACGAAAACGACTTACCAAAAGCGATTGCCTCGTTTGAAAAAGTGGTAGCTGAGGAAGCCATTCCTGAGTCACTTCGTTTAAGCACTACATTTAGCTTGGCTCAACTGGCTATGGCTAATAGTGATTACACTAGAGTTATCTCTTTTTTAGATGATTGGGACAGTATTAACACTCAGCCTAAAACAGAAGGCTACTACTTGTTAAGGGCTCAAACATACTATCAGTTAAAGGATTATAAAAAAGGGCTTGAGTATATCTCCCAAGTTATCTCCTTAAGTGATAGCGAAGGTAAAATTCCTAAGGAAAACTGGTTAGTACTTCAGCGTGCAATGTATTACTCGCTTAATCAAGCTGACAAAGTTGTTGAAGTACTTGAGCGCATGGTAAAGCTTTATAATAAGCCTGAGTATTGGGTGCAGTTATCGGGTATGTATGGTGAAACAGGTAGGGAAAAACAACAGTTGGCGGTAATTGAAGCCGCTTACCAGCAAGGATTTTTAACCTCTAAATCTGATTTACGCCAATTAGCGCAAGTGTATTTATACAATGGTTTAGCGTTTAAAGCTGCAAAAGTGATGAGCGATGCCATTGATAAAGATATTGCTGAAAAAACAGCAAAAAACTACGCTTTTGTTGCCGAGGCGATGATCCAAGCTAAAGAAGATGAAAAATCTATTACCTACTTTGCAAAAGCTGCTGATTTATCTGAGCACGGTAAATACGATCAACGTTTAGCCGAAGTATTTGTAAATACAGAGCAATATGAAGAAGCCGCCGATGCAGCGCGTAAAGCACTTGATAAAGGTGGTCTTGATTTTGAATCAAATGCATTTGTTGCACTGGGTATGGCGCAGTACAACATGCAAAATTTTGATGCATCAATTTTAGCGTTTGAGCAGGCAGAAAAACATAAAAAATCTCAGCGTTTAGCACAGCAGTGGATCAAATATGTAAAGCGCGAAAAAGTGCATGCAGAAACACTTAGAACAGCTTTACTGTAAATTTTAAAGCGCTTTACTAATTAACAAGTAACGCGTGTAAAACCAGTTCATAATCGCAACACTAAAACCGCCTCAGGGCGGTTTTTATCGTCTCTAAAAGCATCCAATTGCTTGATTTTAAATAAGTTACTTTTGTCATCTTATGGTTATTAAACTGTAACTACTTTGTCATAAGTCTCCCGTATTGTAACCGCAGCTAAACTCAAGTGACCTTAAAGCATTATTTAAGTGTTTTATGGTGACTTGAGTTTATTTGAGCACCTAAAAAATAATTAAATACTTTAACGGAGTGAACAATGAAATTATCTGACTTATTCAAAGTAAGTTTGATTGCAACTGCAGTATCTTTAGCTGGTTGTGGTGGAGACTTAGTAGTATCTGAAGGCGACACAACTATTAATGAAGGTGATACAGTAACTAACGTTATTGAAGGGGGTGACGATACAAGTGGTGAAACGTCATCACGTGATGATTCACAAAATGCTACCACTGGCTTTCCTACTGATATTGATAATGCACTAACTCAAGGTTTAGCAACTGATGTTTCTAGTGAGTTTACATCTATTACAGATAAGCCCGTATATCGCTTAGCTGCAGATACCGTGTTCACTACTGATGTATCGTTAACAAACGACGCACACTGGATCTTAAATGGCCGTACTGCGGTTGGTAATGATCGCGCAGATAACGCCAAGCTTTATATTCAGCAAGGTACAACGATTATTGGCGAAACAGGAGATGACTTCCTAGTTGTTCGTCGCGGTTCACAAATTGAATCGGTAGGGACTGTAAGTCAGCCCATTACAATGACCTCAATTCAAGATGTTACAGCTCAAGAAACAACGATTGGTCAGTGGGGCGGTTTAGTATTATTAGGTAACGCGCCAGCAAATTCTTGCGGCGACCAAGAAGGTGAAGCAACAGCTGATGAACTTACTAATTGTGGTGTATCGGCTGAAGGTGATGCTGGTCAGTTTGGTGGCGATATCAGTGATGATAATTCAGGTACTTTAAAGTATGTACTTGTTAAGCAAGCCGGTAAAACGTTAGGTAATGGTGATGAGTTAAATGGTATTACGTTTGCCGGTGTTGGTTCTGCAACTACGGTTGATTATATTCAAGTACATGAAAATCTTGATGATGGTATAGAGTTCTTTGGCGGCACAGTTAATGTGAGCAATGTTGTACTTACAAATATTGGTGACGATTCGCTAGATTGGTCTTTTGGTTGGACGGGTTCGGCTACAAACGTTTATATTCAGCAAGCGGCTAACGTAGGCGATAACGCTATCGAAGCTGATAACTCTGAGTTTGATTCAAGTGCAACACCATTAACTTTACCTACTATTTCAAACGTTACAATTGTGGGTGCTGAGGGCAATAACGGCATTCGTTTACGTGCGGGTACTGCTGGGGTTCTTAAAAATGTATTTGTAACGGGCCCAGCTACTTATGAAAACTGCTTACGTGTAGGCTCTGATTCAGTACCTCGTGCAGAGGATGGCACACTTACGATTACAAACTCTATTGTTGCTTGTCAAACTGCAGCGAATAACTTTGGCAGCGAAGTTATTAACGGTGGCGATGTACAATCTTGGTTTGAAGGCCAAGACGCTAACCAAACACTTACTCCAGCTGATTTAATGCTAGATGACAACGGTTATACACCACTTGCTGGCTCGCCGCTTATTGCAAATACGCAAGTTGGTGCATTTGATGGCTCAACTAATTGGATGGAAGGTTGGACTGTTGGTATTAATGGTGGCTTCCCTACTGATATTGATAATGCGCTATCACAAGGTTTAGCCTCAGATGTTTCTAGCGAATTTCCGGAAATTACAGATAAGCCAGTATATCGCTTAGCTGAAGATACAACGTTTACAGCGGATGTAACACTTACAAATGACGCACATTGGATTTTAAATGGCCGTACCGCAGTAGGTAATGACCGTGCAGACGCTACAACACTTTATGTTCAAGCAGGCACGACATTAATTGGTGAATCAGGTGATGACTTTTTAGTTGTTCGTCGTGGTTCGCAAATTAACGCAAATGGTAATGCAACTGCACCTATTACAATGACATCTATTGAAGATGTAACAGGCGCTGAAACAACAATTGGTCAATGGGGCGGTTTAGTACTTTTAGGTAATGCTCCTGCTAACTCGTGTGGCGATCAAACTGGCGAAACGACTGCTGAAGAACTTGCTAACTGTGGTGTATCAGCTGAAGGTGACGCTGGTCAGTTTGGTGGCGATATTAGCGATGATAACTCAGGTGTACTTCGCTATATTGTCGTTAAGCACGCAGGTAAAACTCTCGGTAACGGCGATGAGCTTAATGGTATTTCGTTTGCGGGTGTAGGCTCTGCAACAAAAGTAGAATATATCCAAGTTCATCAAAACCTTGATGATGGCGTTGAGTTTTTTGGTGGTACTGTAAATGTTCGTAACATAGTACTTACTGACATTGGTGATGATGCATTTGATTGGTCGTTTGGTTGGACAGGTCGTGCGCAAAATATTTATATTCAACAAAGTGCTGTTGGTGGTGATAACGCTATTGAAGCGGATAACTCAGAATTTGATTCAAATGCTACACCTTTAACAAAGCCACTAATTTCTAACGTAACAATTGTAGGTGCTGATGGTACTAACGGTGTTCGTTTACGTGCAGGTACAGCGGGCGTTCTACGTAATGTAGTAATTACAGGACCTGAAGGTTACTCAAACTGTTTACGTGTGGGTTCTGACTCTGTAGCAAATGCAGAATCTGGAGAGCTTTCTATTGAAAACTCAGTAGTGGCATGTAGTGAAGATAATAACTTTGGTAGTGAAGCAATTGGTGGTGGTAACGTTCAATCTTGGTTTGAAGGCCAAACAGGTAACCAAACGCTGACAGCTGCTGGCCTTAGTTTAGCAACCGATGGCTTTACACCTAAATCTAGCTCACCATTATTAGGTTCGGGTGTTGATTCGTCAGACCTTGATTCGTTCTTTACTAAAACAGATTATATTGGTGCGTTTGATGGCGATAATAACTGGATGGATGGTTGGACAGTCGCTATAACACCAAGTTTTCCTGATGATATTCAAAATGCCTTAGAGCAGGGTTTTGCTACTGATGTATCAGCAAGCTTTCCTGAAATAACAGACAAGCCAGTTTATCAGTTAACTTCTGATGTTGTATTCACTTCAGACGTAACATTAACTAACGATGCCCATTGGATTCTAAAAGGCCGTACAGCCGTAGGTAATGACCGCGCTGATGAAACGACTTTATATGTTCAATTTGGTACTACGCTTATTGGCGAGTCGGGTGATGACTTTTTAGTTGTTCGCCGTGGTTCTAAAATAGAGGCTGTGGGCAGTGCAACTCAGCCAATTACTATGACGTCTATTGAAGATGTTACTGGTGGCGAAACGACTATTGGTCAATGGGGCGGTTTAGTGCTTTTAGGTAATGCACCGGCTAACTCGTGTGGCGATCAAGAAGGCGATGCTACCGCTGATGAGCTTGCAAACTGTGGTGTGTCTGCTGAAGGTGACGCTGGCCAATTTGGTGGTAATGACCCAGAAGATAACTCAGGTACTTTAAAATACGTGGCAGTTAAACAAGCAGGTAAAACGCTTGGTAACGGAGATGAGTTAAACGGCATTACGCTTGCTGGTGTTGGTAGTCAAACAGAGCTTGATTACATTCACGTTCATGAAAACCTGGACGATGGTGTTGAATTTTTCGGTGGTACTGCAAACATCAGTCACCTTGTTTTAACTAATATTGGTGATGACTCACTAGATTGGTCATTTGGTTGGACGGGTAAAGCGCAATACGTACTTATCAAGCAAGCCGAATCAACAGGTGATAATGCAATTGAGGCGGATAACTCTGAGTTTGATTCAAGTGCAACACCACTCACAATGCCTACAATTTCTAATGTTACTATTATTGGTAATGTAGGGGTTAACGGTATACGTCTACGTGCAGGCACTGCGGGTATGCTTAAAAACGTGGTTGTGACAGGTGGGGCAGATTATTCAAATTGCTTACGTGTAGGTTCAGATTCAGCTCCTCGCGCAGAGGATGGTACATTAACTGTTACTCACTCAGTTGTTGCATGTGAAACGGCAAATAACTTTGGTACGCAAGCAATTGGTACTGGTAATGTTGAGTCTTGGTTCTTAGGCCAAACAGGTAACTCTGTGCAAGCAGCCACAGACCTTGGTTTAGCAGATAACGGATATATGCCTTCGGCTGAGTCATTACTGTTAGGTAATGGTTTTGATTCTTCAAGCCTAGATAGTTACTTTGATTCAGTAGATTACATTGGTGCAATGGATGCACAAACAGACTGGACAGCAGGTTGGGTTAAGGTAGGTCTTTAATCCAAACCACATTATAGCCGAGCGAAAGCTCGGCTAATGTCTTGTTTTGTTTCGGAGTATAAAAATGAAATCTTTTAAACCCTCTTCTCTTGTTCTATGTAAACTAAATTGCGCAGTTATGGCTGCAATTATGGGGCTATCAGTAAACACAGCTATAGCAGCCGAAGCCGAAGAGCAAGAAATAGAAGAAGTAGTTGCTGTTGGCCAGCGACTAAAAGGTAGTGCAGGCGCAGTACTACAAGAGCGTCAAAATCAGGCATTTGTTGCTGATATTATGGGTGCTGATCAAATATCACGCACAGGTGATGGCGATGCAGCTTCAGCGCTTCGTCGTGTGACTGGTTTAACCTTAGTCGATGGTAAATATATTTATGTTCGTGGTTTGGGTGAGCGTTATTCAAGTACCCAACTTAATAGCATGTATGTTCCAAGCCCAGATCCCACTCGATCAGTTGTTCCACTGGATTTATTTCCATCGGATATTATTGAAAGCTTAAGTGTGCAGAAATCGTTTTCTCCTGATATGCCAGCGCATTTTGGTGGTGGTAATGTAAATATACGCACCAAATCTATTCCTTCTGATTTTTTGTTTAAAATACAGTTAGGTACTTCATATAACACCTCTAACAGTGACACCGGTTATTTTTACAGTGGTGGTGATGATGATTGGATGGGGCGCGATGATGGTACACGTGCTTTACCTTCATTAATTTCTACAGCGCTTAAAAGTGATGCAGGACTTGAAGGTGACAGCAGTACTACGCTTGAGCAGCGTCAAGCGCTCCTACAATCTCTAGATTGGCAAGTTGGACCTACTGAGAAAGACGTTGATCCAGGCATGAATTTTTCAGTAGCACTAGGTGATAGGTTTGAGTCTGAAGTAGGTACTTTTGGCGTTCTTGCAGCTGTTTCCTATGACAATGAATGGGAAGTAGTTAAAGAGCAAAGCGGTACAAATTTAGGTAGTTTGGGCTGCGAAGACAAATGTTTTGCACAAACTTATGATGGCATATCTACTGAACAAACCGTTCGTTGGAGTGGCACATTAAATTTAGGTTATGAATTTAATAATAACCATAAATTTGAACTAACGAATATAGCTCTTCATGATATGAGTGACAGAGTGCGTAATCGTGACTTTTTCGATGCTAACGAGTCTGAAGAAGGTGTTACTGAGTTACGCCGTGTTGACGTTATGTATGAAGAGCGTGAAATGTTCTCTACGCAGCTCAAAGGGACGCATAATTTTCCTGAATTAGAAAATTTATTTTTTGATTGGTATGCAGGTACAAGCCGCGCCAACAGGGATGCTCCAGGTGCGTTAGATGTTGTTTTTCAAACTAACTTAAATGATGGTGTATTTGAATCAGAGCAGTTACAAGATGTTGCTGCTACTAACGTAACGCGTGATTATCAAACTTTGCATGATGACGTAGATACGTATGGTTGGAATATGGGCATCCCGTTTTATGGTGATGGCTATGAGTTAGAGCTTAAGGTGGGTGGCGATTTTTCTGAAAAAAAACGTGATGCAAGTAATATTCAATTTGGTATTACGCACCGTGGTATAACAGATGAATATACATTTGGCTCAAACATAGACCAAATTTTTTCTGACGAAAATTTAGCTAATAGTGAGTTTTATACAAGTATTACAGGCTCTGGTATTTTTGATGATGGTACCGCAGATGGTGATAAGTACAGCGCTGCACATAAGTTAGACGCTTATTATTTTATGGCCGACTTTTTCTACGAAAACACATGGCGTATAACCGGTGGTATTCGTTGGGAAGACTTTTCTCAAATATCAGTGCCTTTTCAGGCTCATACTAATTTCTTTGATGGAACAATTGAAGAAGTGAGCGAAGTTGCAATAAAAGAAGATAACTTTTTTCCTTCTTTAGCAATTACTTATATTATGGATGAAGAAATGCAGTTTCGCTTAAACTTAAGTGAAACGACGATTCGCCCAGATATGCGTGATGTAAGCTCAACTTATTATGTTGACCCACTAACAGAGTTTTTAGTCCGAGGCTCGCCTACACTTCAAAGCTCTAAGCTAAAAAATGCTGACTTTAGGTTTGAGTGGTACATGCCTTCAGGAAACAATCTATCAGTTGCTTTGTTTTATAAAGATATTGAAAACCCAATTGAAATGGTTGAGTTAGCGGGTGTTGGTGGAGCTGCTCCGCAATTACTAACAGCAAATGCGCAGTCGGGTGAACTAGCAGGTATTGAGGTAGACTTTTTAACTGACTTTAGTTTTATTCATAATGATTTATCTGCCATATTTTTATCAGGTAACGTTACTCTATCGGATTCAAGTGTTGAGCTTGGCATAAACGATGCTGATGGGGTTGATTCATTATTTGAACAACAACTAAAAGAGGCGTTGGAAGCTGACTCTGTTTCTAACATTGTTACTAATAATAAACGTCGTTTAGTTGGTCATTCTGAATGGGTAGCAAACTTACAAATGGGTTATGACTCTGCTGATGGTTTTCATTCTACCTCAGTTGTTTATAACGTGTTTGGGCCGCGCATAATCGTACCAGGTACGCGTGGTAACGAAGACGCAGAAGAAAAGTCATTTCATTCTCTTGATTTAGTTTATTCTTACTTCCCTAACTTTAATACTAAAGTTAATTTTAAAGTTAAAAATATACTTGGCCAAGAAAAAGAAATTGAACAAGAAAACTTAACACTTTGGCGTCAAGAAGAAGGCACTGAGTTTAGTTTAAGCTTTAGCTACGAGTTTTAATTTTCTACCCAAGGAAGGGGGATATAATAAAACCTAATTACCTATTAGCCCTGTATTTAATACAGGGCTTTTTTATGACTATGAAAAATATTTAAGTTCTACTTTATTCACTAGTTTTAGCGCGCTGGTGGTGTTATTTTGACGTTAATGAAAATTAAATCTCACGCAATGAATTTAATTTTTAATGTATTAAGGCATCTTTTATGAATCAAACAGTGGAACAAACAATGAAAAAAGTAGGATTAGCCGGTTGGCGTGGCATGGTTGGCTCTGTGTTATTAGAACGTATGCAGCAGCAAAGTGATTTTGCCCATATCGACACCACCTTTTTCACCACCTCACAAGCGGGTCAACTAGGCCCTAATATAGCAGGCGACGCAAAACCATTGCTAGATGCAAGTGACATTAGCGAACTTGCTAAAATGGATATTATTGTTACTTGCCAAGGCGGTGACTACACCAATGCGGTATATCCAAAATTACGCGAGTCGGGTTGGGATGGTTACTGGATTGATGCAGCTTCAGCACTGCGTATGAGTGAGGACAGCATAATAGTGCTAGATCCCGTAAACAAAGATGTTATTGAACAAGGCTTAGAGCAAGGCGTTAAAACGTTTGTTGGCGGTAACTGTACAGTATCGCTAATGCTACTTGCACTAGGTGGTTTGTTTGAGCAAGACCTAATTGAATGGGTAAGCCCAATGACTTACCAAGCAGCCTCTGGTGCTGGTGCACGAAATATGAAAGAGCTTATTGCACAAATGGGCGCTATTCATGCAAGTGTTGCTGAGCAATTAGATAACCCAAGTTCTGCTATTTTAGAAATTGATAAAATAGTCAGTCAAACAATGGCGTCAAATGACTTACCACAAGACCAATTTGGTGTGCCACTAGCGGGCAGTTTAATCCCGTGGATTGACGTACCTATGCCAAGCGGTCAGTCTAAAGAAGAATGGAAAGCGCAAGTAGAAGCCAATAAAATTTTAGGCTCTTCTAAGCAACCAGTGCCAATTGATGGTTTATGTGTTCGTATTGGCGCTATGCGTTGTCATTCACAAGCGATGACTATTAAATTACGTGAAGATATTAGCGTAGAAAAAATTGAAGAAATTTTAGCGTCTCATAATGAGTGGGTTAAGGTAATTCCAAACGAGCGTGAAATTAGTGCCACAGACTTAACACCGGTTAAAGTAACGGGCACTTTAAGCATTCCTGTTGGGCGTATTCGTAAATTAGCTATGGGACCAAAATACATTAGCGCATTTACAGTTGGCGATCAGCTTTTATGGGGCGCGGCAGAGCCACTTCGTCGTATGCTACGCATAATTGTTGATGGTGAGTAATACCAATTCGCAATAATACTTAATCAATTTGAGGGGTTAAATCTGACGTTAACTACGTTAAATATTTCTGATATAGAACAACTAAATAACGAAATTTTTGCCTTGTTATCGACACGATTTTCTTCCCTCAAAATAGATCACTTAATTAAGCGAATTGGTATAATATATAATCAGTATTAACAAAAGGGGTTGGCAATTTGCCAGCCCTTTTTAGTTTAATGGCTTATAAAACCGCTTAAGAGGCTAAAACAATACTTTTTTATGAATGTTCACTTTTGTTTATTATTGAACTTAAGTAAACTGTTTACATTGTGCAACAGCCTATTCAAGTAACATTAATGACCTCTCACACAAATAACTTTGCCAATAAGCGATTAGCATTTGTTAGCTCCTATTTTAGTTCTGCAATTGCTATAAACACGGTTGTTTCTTGTTTTCTTATTTTTAGCAGTATTAACCACAGCGCCTCGCAAGAAAAACTTTATTGGCTTTTTACGTTATCATTTATTTCATTACTTCGAATAGCAAGCCATGTATTTGTTAACAACACCCATGCTTTTAAATATCATCTGTATTTTATAGGTTTATTATTAACGGCTTTAACATGGGCTGCTTTTCCTATTTTGTTTTATGAAAACATGCAAATGCAGGAAAAATTTGTATCATTGGTTGTTTTTAGCTCCCTTGCTGGTGGAGGCGTTAATGTTTTAGCTTCAGATATTCGTTCCTCCTTGTCGTATATAACCTGCTTATTGGTTCCTTTTAGTATTTTATTACTTTTACAGCCTATTGAAGATGAGAATGTACTAGGTGTTTTAGGGCTCGTTTTATGGTTTATTTTGTGTTTTATAACGGCTTCACGTAGTGCAAAAGATGTAAAGTCATCAATTAATAACGAACTTAAGTTAGATCAATTTATTGAAAACTTAGAAAACGAAGTGCAACTTTGTACCGAACAAATAATTTCTTTAGAGCAAAAAGACAACCTAACTAAATTGTTTAACAGGGGGAGCTTTGTTTCTAATGTTGAACTTGATTTAGCCAATCAAAATGATGATATTAAAGCTGTTTTATTTTTAGATATGGATGACTTTAAAATCATCAACGATAAATACGGTCACGATTTTGGTGATTTTGTACTGGCTCAAACAGGTAAACGATTAGTTGAAACACAAACCCAAGGCGACTTTATTGCTTGTCGATGGGGAGGTGATGAGTTTATTTTTTATTCTCGCACTAACACCGAAGACGAACTTTTTGACTGTGTTTTTAGATTAGTTAAAACCTTAACGAAAACAGTAAGCATGGACAGCTATCAAGTAAATCCCTCTTTTAAGGTTGGGCTGTATTTTACGCGCGAAAATTTTAATCTTGCAGAGGCGATTAAATACGCTGATGTAGCTATGTATGAAGGTAAGAAAAGCCGTAATGAAATATCGGTATTTGACGAGCGAATGCATGAATCGCTTAAAAGAGAAGAAGTACTTCGCAGCTCAATTAAAGAGTGCGTAGAAAAAGGTGACTTTCATCTGTGCTATCAACCTATTGTTGATATAAGCACAAATGAAATAACTACGTTTGAAGTACTACTTCGTTGGCAGTTTAATGATGAATTTATTCCCCCTTCAGAATTTATAGATATTGCAGAGCGATATGGAAAAATTAATATACTCGGCGAATTTGTACTAGAGCAAGCTATTGCGAGCTTAAGTAGGCTAAATGCCGTAAATAGTAATATTGGATTGTCGATTAATGTGTCGGTGTTGCAACTAGAAAACCATAACTTTTTAGATTTTTTAGTTGCGCTTTTAAATAGATACGCAGTTAAACCATACAATGTGCATTTAGAAATAACAGAAACAGTCATGATTAAAAATTTACCGTATTTGTCTAAAGTGATTACGGCCATAAAAAATACTGGAGTGCATATTTCTATTGATGACTTTGGTACTGGGTTTTCTTCTATATCGGTTTTAAAAGAGCTATCAGTTGATTACATTAAAATAGACAAATCTTATATTGATAATATTTGTGAGTGCTCAAAAGATAAAAGTATTGTTTCTGCGGTAACTAACATGTCGCATATGATTGGTTGCCAAGTAATAGCGGAGGGCGTAGAAAACTCCGCTCAGTTAACGTTATTACAAAGCTTAGAAATTGATAAATACCAAGGTTTTATATTCAATAAACCAGTTAGATTTGATCAAGCACTATCCTTGATATATTAAAGGTACTCGCTGTTTTTATTTAGTTAAGCATTGCTGCATAAACCCAATTTTTTGTAGTAATCTTAAATTGGTATAACCTTTGCTGTTAATACTTAAATTAGCCACTTTAACTTCACTTAGGCTATTAACGATGTATTTTAAATACGATTTACGTAGTCTTATTACAATTTTGCGTAATTCTTACATGTTTAAAATGCTCATTTGAAAGTATTAGGTAAAGGAAATTACAATGAGCTCGGTTTCTAATGTATTTCATAGCAAATGGTTTAACTCATTAGCGGTTATTTTATTAGTCCTTATTATTGCCAGAATAGCCGCACCTTATGCGCTTCAGCAGTATGTAAATTATCAGCTAAAACATACGCAAGGTGTTACGGGGCATGTTGGTGATGTAGATTTGTTTTTATATCGCGGTGCCTACGCGATTGACGACGTTGAAATTTACGCTGTTGATGCAACTTCAGCTCCTAAGCCTTTACTGAGTATTCAAACTCTCGATTTTTCACTTGCGTGGTCAGCCCTTTTAAAAGGGAATTTAGTCACAAATATGGCTTTTACGCGTCCTGAGATAGTTATTTACGATAAAGACCCCAATGCTTCTGAGCAAAATCAACAAGTAAAAGATGAAACCACTTGGGTGGGGCTGGCGAATGACTTAGTACTGTTTTCTATTGATACCTTAATAATTGAGCAAGGCAAGTTAACCTTAGTTAACTCAACCAATAGCGGTGAAAAACCCACTTTTATATCAAATATTAATGCCAAAATTGAAAATATAACGAATGCGCAAAACCTATCAAAAACACTTGTGACTAGTCTAAACGTAGAGGGGGCGTTAATGGGGGAGGCCGCATTAAAACTTGATGGCAAACTAGACCCTTTTAGCAAACACGCTAATTTTGATTTTAACGCAGAGGTACAGCGCTTCTCAGTTAAAAATCTCGACACTGTATTTAAAGTGTATACACCCTTTGATATTGAAGCGGGGGGCATTGATGGCGCAATGGAACTTGTGGCTAAAGATAATAACTTAAATGGCTATGTAAAAGCGGGTGTTCAAAACCTGAGTGTATTTTCTTGGCGAGAAGATATAGAAAAAGATGATGACGGTATCTTTACTGCTATATTTGAAGGCAGTGTAGATTTACTGGGCTCTATACTTGAAAACGATGAGTCTAAACTTGTTGCTGCACGCATTCCTATAGAGGGGCAATTAGATAATACGGATGTTTCGACTTTTCAAGCCGTTATTTCGGTTTTAAAAAATGCTTTTTTTGATGCGTTTAAAATGAAAGTGGATAATGTTATTTCTTTTGAAGCTCCTAAGAGTGATGAATCTTTAAGTAATAAAAGTAATAAAAGTAATAAAAGTAATTAATGTATTTATATTTCCCAAATTAAACGTTTAACTCAAAGTAACACCAACATCATTGATGTTGGTGTTACTTGGTTTAGAGGTTTCTATTTGTCTTTACTTAATAGCGCTTTAAGCTCTGCAATTTGAAGTTGTAGCTCATTTACCTGACCTTGTGTTGCAGGTAGAGAATCGTTATCCGCAAGCTCTTCTCGGGCATTTCGGTGCTCCTCACTCATTACTTCTAAAATCGCACCTACCATCATGTTTAAAAATACAAATGCAGTTAAGAATATAAACGTAAGGTAATATATCCAGCTTAATTCGTACACCGCCATTGTTTCGTACATTATGTCGGTCCAATCTTCAAACGTTGCTATTCTAAACAAGGTAAGCATTGATATTGAGACGTCTTGCCAAAGTACGGGATTGATTTCAGCAAACATCATGCTACCCATTGCAGCGTATATATAAAAAATAACAAACATTAATAGGGCTATATAACCCATTTGTGGAATGGCTTTAAGCAATGAGTTAACCAATAAGCGCAGCTCTGGGATCATCGAAACCAATCGTAACACTCTAAATATGCGCAACAGCCTAGCTATTAACATTGTAGAGCCAGCAGCAGGGTATAAACTGCCCAATACTATGATAGTGTCAAATATATTCCATCCCTTAGAAAAGAAGTCTTTAATGCCTTTGCTTGCAACAAAGCGAATTATTAGTTCAATTAAAAAGAATGCAGTAATGCCAACATCCATCCAATTTAGAGCAAGCTCTACGGTAGGATGTAGTGAGTAAGTGTGTGCACCTACTGTAAGGGCAGAAACAATAATTACAGCTATAACAAATGATTGAAATATCTTGCTTTTGTCTATACGCTGAAACAACTTTTGTAACTGCGACATCATAGTAATAGATCCTTTGGATATTAAGATTTTATGGCGCTAATATACAATAGTATCGTAATAATTTAACGCTTTTTCGATATAGAAAGTGTAAGGAAATTTAATGTTTATCAATAAACTAAAAAGCAGCGCATTACTTATTATTGGATCATGTGTTTTGGCTGGTTGCAGCTCTGATGCACGTTTTCATGAATTACAATCGGCGCGCCTTGATGAGTGTAACTATAAAGCTGACAAAGAATATTACGAATGCCTAGATAAACAAGACTCTAACTACGAAGAGTTTAAAAAACAGCAACAAGCCCAGACTAAATAAGTAACCTTTATATTTATGACTAAAACTCAAAAACAGCGCGATAAGCAAATTCGCTTAGCGCTTACTAATGCATGCGAAGCAATAAAAGAAATGGTAATTGGTTTTGATTATCTAACGCATACAGTTGATTTAAATAACGAAGTAAACACGTTAAAAGTACAATGCTATTTTAATGATGATATAGCCCTTGAAAGTGCAAAACCGCAACTTAACGAATTAACAAATATAATACTCAAAGAGCTTACTAGTATTAAGTTGAACGCAAAACCAGCACAGATTTCATTTTCCGCCAATTAACAGAGCTTTTGTTGGTTTGATAGCACATGGACGTTATAATTAGATAAATTATTTTTAGGGTTTAAATTATGGCTGTTCCTTCGCGTTCGCAAATTTCACCAGGTACCACAGTAAATATTGTATTAAAAGAAGATCAACGCAGCGGCACATTAACTGAGGGTGTGGTTGAGCGCCTTTTAACAAAATCACCAAATCACCCACACGGCATTAAAGTACGTTTAGAAGATGGTCAAGTTGGCCGAGTAAAAGAGATTTTATAATGGCAGCGTTAACAGAACAGGCTTTTTGGGAATTAGTAACAACGCCTGATTTAGGGCTCGATCCGCAAAGTGTGAGCGATAACCTAAAAACTAAACTTAATGATTTAAGCGATCAACACCTTATTGATTTTGATAAGCATTTTGGCATACATATGCGCAAGTGTTTTACCTGGGATTTATTTGGTGCCGCTTTTGTGATGGCTGGATGTAACGACGATTACGGTTTTAGTGAGTTTAGATGTTGGTTAATTTCGCGTGGTAAAACAGTTTTCGAAAACGCTTTAGAAAATGCTGATTCGTTAGCGCAGTGTACACCTGTTTATTACTTAAATGAGCAGCCTTACCCGTATATTGATGAGTATGATTTAATAGCCGGTTTATTATTTGAAGAACGCAGCGAAGACGAATTACCGTTTATTCCATCAGGCAGCGATGAACCCAAAGGCAAACGTTTTAAAGACAAACCTAAGTTTTTAAAGCAAAGCTACCCTTTATTATTTGCAAAGTACTGGCAATAAAATAAATAGTAATTTGTGCGCTATTTAAACAATTTAATGAGTTTAATTTCCCTACAAGTAAGCGCATTGATATAAATCGTTTTGTTGTTTAAGTACGTATTAACTAAAGTACTTAACAGCAAAATGGTTTGTAATGCAGTATCTAGGATGAATCTTTGTGGATTTAAATGTGTTCAATCTAAGGGATTTATTTGTGGCACGAGGTTTGTAACCTAATGGGATCGGTAATTGCTCTTGCGTTATCTTACTGGCTTACACACATGTAAGAATCAGTAATAGTCGAGCAAAACTCCCTTAGCTGCTCGTGTCTTAGTTCCTGAATACGACTTCTCTCCTTTTATAGTAAATCTCTGTTATAGTTGTTAAAAGTTATAAAAGCTAAGTGATTAGGCATTTTGCTATTATTTAACACGCTGACTCACGAGGATACACCCACGAAATGAAATATTTAACACTCGCTTTATTAACTGTCGCTTTTACAAGTGCAAATGCTTTTTCTGAGCCGAGTAATAAAACACGATTTATACCGCTTTTAAAGTCAAAATTGGGAGCCTACGAAGTTGTGTCGAGCAACTCAGGGTTATGCGTTAACAGCAATTTGAGTTTGACAGATGAAAGTGATTTAAGTGCTGGTTTTAAACTTGGTGAGCAAATTGTATTTGGATCGCTCCACAATGGTACCCGAACCATTAAAAAACCAAACTTTTGCTTTATAACCAGCACGCTTAAATATAAAAGTGATGGCCTTGAAAACGGCTTAAGAATGAGCCGTTGTGAAAGCCCTGCAAACGAAAAAACAATCAGTCAAAGTATCAAATTTTTAGCTGATAACACACTCAAATACACATTGAGCGAACCCAATGTAGAGTGCACATTTAAAAAAGCAGATGAGAGTAAATAAAGCATCTAGTAAGTAGTAAGTAGCAAATCATTCGCAGTATATTTTAGGGATATCGCGCCAACGCGTAGTGTACTGCGGCGACAAAAAATCACGGTTCATGTGCCACCGGTCATTTAATTTACTACTTGCAAGGCTTAGCATTCCTTTTCCGTATCGATTGTTAATTGTGTCTAAGCATTGCATAAGTTTTGGATTATCAGGGCTTTTATTAAATAAGTCATTTTGCTGAAACTGTTCTGATATTAGCTCTACCGCACCCACACCACATTTATAAAACCGTATACCGGGTTGGTAAATCTTATTAAATACCTCAGATACAGCATTAGCCATCACGCAGGTGTCGTTAGTGGGTGAGGGGAACTTATACACAAAAGACTTTTTATAATATCTATTTTCGTGCGCGCCACTGGCTGCAAAAATATAAAGCTGGTGAGTGAGCGAGTGTTGCGCTCTTAGTTTATTAGCCACTGTGGTTACATGGTTAATTAGCGCTGTTTTAAGTGCTGTTGGCTCACATATGCGCTCTCCAAAACTACGGGTCGAATAAATCTCCCGCTTGTCTTGTCGTACATCATCCCAGTTTAAACATGCTATTCCGTTAAGCTCGCTTACTGTGCGTTCAACAACCACACTAAATGCACGGCGCATTGCTCTAGGGTTTTGCTGAGCAAGATCCCAGGCGGTGTGTATATTCATTATTTTAAGTTTTTTAGCTAGCCGCCGGCCTATCCCCCACACATCTTCGCAGCTCATTCTTTGTAAAATAGCTTGGCGAGTTTGTTCGCTATTTATTACTGCTACACCATTAAAACCACTGAGCTTTTTAGCGGCATGGTTAGCGGCTTTTGCTAAAGTAGGGGTCGGGCCAAAACCAACACCTACAGGTAGCTTTGTTTCGCGCCATACTGTGCGCCTTATTGTATGACCGTATTCATGCCAGTCTTTAATTAATGATGTGTAGCCATCAAAGTGCAAAAACGATTCATCAATACTGTATATGTGCTGTGTATCGCAAAAGCGAGCGATGATATTCATCATTTTGTCGCTTAAATCAGCATAAAGCTCGTAATTGCTAGAGCGAATAACAACGTTGTTTTGCTCAAGTAAATGCTTAACTTTAAAGTACGGGCCAAATTTAGGAATATTTAAGCGCCGAGCAATAGGGCAAATAGCGCATACACAGCCATCGTTATTGGTAAGTACAACCACGGGTTTTGATCGAATAGCAGGGTCGAATACTTTTTCGGCGCTGGCATAAAACGACACAGCATCAACTAAGGCATACATTTTAGTAACTCTGGGCTTTGCCTGTGCATTCTTATTGATAGCGTTACTACGCCTTCGAGCTGAAACTCGTCTGCAGAGGTTAGTTGTACAGGCTTATGTAAAGAAGAAGCTGAAAGCAGCCGCGCATTGGTTTTATCAAGCAGCTTGCATACAAAAAGACCATTTAAGTTAGCAACAATAACGTCACCATTTTCTGCAGGCTCTGCACGGTCGATAACTAATAAGTCCCCTTCAAAAATTCCGACTTCTTGCATAGAGTTACCCGATGCTAGGCCAATAAAGGTAGCATTTGGGTGCTTTATTAAAAGCTCATCAAGGGTTACACCTAGCTCGGTGTACTGCGCTGCGGGCGATTCAAAACCACACACGCCTGCTTCTATATAAATGGGAATGACAAACATAACACAACCTAAAACGCATATACTGTATAAGTGTACAGTATATGCGTTTTGTGTAAGTTATGCCAAGAAATGTATAACCGATCAATCCATATTTTTGATCATTTGCTGTGCGATATCTAAAAAGTCTTTGATTTGCTGAGGTTTTAAGTTTTTACACATTTGATTATTTATTTTCTGCTCTGAGGCTAATAACTTATCAAAAAGAACTTTGCCTTGCTCTGTGAGCGACAAAATAAAGCAGCGCTTATCGTGCTCACTTGCCTGTTTATTTATTAAATTTAAGCCAATAAGATCTTTAATTAAACGTGCTATTTGCGCTTTGTCGCGCTGCGTTTTAGTAACAATATCGTTAGCCGTACAGTTATTTACGTTCGCGATAATATGTATGCAGCGTACGTGCATAGCATTTATACCAAGTTCGCCTGCGTTAATTGCTTCACGAATTGTGACGCGGTAATTTTGCATCAATTCAAACAGCGTATTTGATAAAGGTGTATTCATAAAACTCTCAATGTAGTTGACAAAGTCAATTAACTTGTTATAGTTGATTTTATCAACCAATGGGGCGTTGTGCAATGTCTGCTTTTATAGCAGCTAATTATTATACCAATCTGCTTATATATGGGGTTTATTTAATTTGTTAAATTGATCAAAGATTTATGCAAGTTGGTATTAAAGTCCAAGTTTTGTAAAACGAGGTAATGCATGGGTAAACAAATTCGCAAAGCTAACATATTAAGTACGCAGCAAATCACACCACACCTACAACGCATTGTTGTAGGCTCTGATGATTTTAACGACTTAACCTCACAGCACATTGGTAACTATGTAAAAGTACTGATCCCAAAAAATGGTGAAGTAGATTTTAACTTAAAAACAGCGTGTATGCGATCTTACACAATAAGGCATGTAGATGCACAAACAGGCGCGTTAACACTGGATTTTGTTATAAATATGCACCAAGGTCCGGCAACTGACTGGGCTAAAATTGCAAAAGTAGGTGATGAGGTAGGTATTGCAGGCCCAGGCCCTAAAAAGCTAGATAATTATGGGCATTCGCATTATGTGTTGCTAGGGGATTTAACATCGGTAAATGCAATAAAGGGGTATGCGCAGCAATTACCTTTAACTTCAAAAATTGATGCTTTTGTACATGCGCCCACTGAGCAAGACATTATTGATTTAGAAACAAGCCGCGATATTAATTGGCTTGTATGGATAATAAACCCATAAATTAATTAATACTTTAACCAAGTTCGGGTAATGTGAGGCCCAAGCTTTGGCTGCAACCAAAGCCTTTTATACAGTAGTTCGATTGATTGAAGGCTCCTCT
>NZ_JACJFC010000010.1:0-174939 GCF_014164385.1 Pseudoalteromonas sp. SG43-3 | reverse complement strand
CTCTAATTTTATTGCTGCAGAATACGTTGCGCGTTTTAATTTCGTCATTTTTTCACCCAAATTTGTATGCTTATTAGCATAACATTTCTTTCTTAATGGGTGGCCAAATTAACTATGCCACTATAACATTAACGGCAACCCTCGCATAGTTAAGCGATTACTCAATCAGGTTAAGATGAGAAAGAAAACCGCTCATCGCAGAGGAATGCAGCTTGATGAAAAAACTATCACTAAGCTGGTAATTTTTGAGAGGTGCTTAGGCACTCAGGCTACCAACAAGCTTTATGAATTAATTGATAAGGAAAACGGATATCCAAAAGTATTAGCGGATCTTGAAAATTCAGAAGTCGAATTTGACGAAATTAATTTACCTGAAGAGTGGAAACTCGACCTAGCTTTTATTGATAAATGGTCGAAATTACCTCCCATGTTCACTGAAATGGATTTGACACCAGCGGCATATCTGAGCAGAGAAAGCATTCCAATGGGGGCTGTTAATTCGGTAATGTCTGGAGCCGCTCAAAAACTCGTAGAAGAATTAATGAAGCAAAAGGTAAGGGTCAGTGGCGTTAACTCTACTGCGATTACCACAACTCCGAAGGAAGAATACATGTCAGTCATGGATGGTTTGATTGAAAACTTTAAGTTGATTGGTGATTGGACCGAAAGACCAACAGGCATTTATGGGGCTGTGTTACTTGCCAAGCAGGATGATAAATGTAGCTTAAGTCTTCTTACATTTTTAAAAAGCTTGCCCCGCCAAAGATGGCTTAATCCAATTTTAAAAGAACTAGAGGGAACTAAGTAATATGGGTACGTCCGCATCGTCAACAGGACCAAATAATAAGAGTCCACTTATTCCATCTTGGGCAGAGCAAGGAGATCCTGTCACAATAGAACCTGCATCAGGTACTGATGGGGATGAGCAAGCTGGCTCTGATAATAATCAAGCTGATGATCAGAATGACAATAGCAATGATATTGACAATGACAAGGTTCAACAAGAAATCGGTGGTTCACCTACAGCAACACCGCCTCCAAATAGGTTTGCCAGTGCCAGAAGAGCATTTGGTAAATATGCGCAAACAGGTGGCTCAACCTCAGATCTAAGGCGTTCATTAAAAAGTTACTCTAGAAAAGGCTCTGGCGGAGGTAAAAGCACAAGCAGGAGACTATCAAGCGGCATAACTGCTGGTTCTGGATTGCTTGGTGTCATGCGTGGCGACACCGTAACGGTTAATAATCAAAGCTTATCATTAGGTGATCTAACTGGGCTATCGACTGATCAAGCAATCGACAAAATTGCTAGCCATTTAGCGCCTGATAATGCCGATTCGGATGCTGTAAGAGTTGCGTTGGATTACGCACTAGAAGAAGCACTCCCCGATACAGAAGAATTTGACCCAAACAGTTTTACTGACGAAGTTATCCAAGAAGCCATAGGCTGTTATTTAACAGACCTTATTTTTCAGGATGTGGTTGAAGGCATGGGCAGAGCTTGGTTTCATGTTGAGCCAGCAAGCAAGCATCATCAAATGGAAGTTGAATTAAGGGAACTAATAAAAGTGATTACACAAGAGCAGTTAGACAAAGTAACTAATGGCAACCCCAGTACTATTAGCAAAGAAAATATTACTAAAATTCAAGCCGATGCTATTGCTATGACGGTTGATGAATGGGAGAGCTTTAATGACTAATTTTTACTTTAACCATGACCCTGCTAACTTGCCTGACTTTTCTGATGATTGTCATCCTGTCCAAATGTTTCATACGCATCAAAATGACATCACTAAGCACAGCTTGGTGTCAAAACAACTACTACAAACAGTTCGTGATTTAGGATTGAATGTAGATGCTGATTCAATAGATCTGATAACAATTGCTACCGCCGTTACCGCTGCTGATACATTTGAATTAAGGGATAATGCAGAAAATGCATGGGCTAGAAAAATGCATTTGCATGTTCCTGTAACTGATGAGGATATGTGGAATTTTGTAGAACCTGAACTGAGTTCTTTGCTCAACTTTCTTACAGGCGATCAATGGCTGTTTACTTTTGAAAAAACAACTATGCCGATGCCGACTCCTAAAACAAGTGAGCAAGCGAAAGCAAAAGCAAAATCATTAATTGGACTCAACTCTGTTTGCCTTTTTTCTGGTGGTCTTGATAGCGCAGTTGGTGCAATTGATATTTTGAACGGAGAATCAGATTTAAAGCCTCTCTTGGTTAGTCACGCTTATCGTGGTGATGGCGCTAAGCAAGAAGACATTAAGCAATTATTATCCCCGCCATTCGGCGAATTGTCCTATTCAATGTCTCCCCATATTATTAAGCACTTAGAAGGTAAAACTGACATTAGTATGAGGGGAAGAAGCTTTAACTTCCTAGCTATGGCGGTACTTGGTATATCAGCCTTAAGAAATGCTAATTGCGATAGCAGTATTGAAACTATTGTCGTCCCAGAGAATGGCTATATTTCTATAAATCCGCCGCTTACCAGAAGACGGATTGGTAGCCATAGCACTAGAACTACTCATCCTAATTTTCTAAGCAGGCTTGAATCTTTGCTTAGAGACACTGGGTTTCATGTCAAATTTGTAAACCCCTATCAATTCAAAACTAAAGGTGAAATGTTAGCGGAATGTGTTGATCAAGACGCAATTAGAAAAGCAGTTCCCCTAAGTGTTTCATGCAGTCATTGGCACAGAGAACATAAACAGTGTGGGCATTGTGTACCTTGCCTTATTCGAAGAGCGTCAGTTTTTCATGCTGGTTTTACACAAGATGCGCCATACAAGACAAAGCGGTTGAGAGATCTTATCAAAGAAAAAGATACTCGCGATGATCTCCAAGCGGTTCAAACTGCCATTATTAGATTGAAACAATCCGATAACTATCGTTCTTGGCTTCGAAGTTCAGGGCCAATACCACAAGAAAAAGATATACGAGAAAAATTAGAATCAACTATTAAGCGAGGATTGGCAGAGGTTGAATTATTTCTCCAAGCGGATAAATCGTCATGATGGATCTTCATTGCCACGTTGATTTATATCCAGATCATCAAGAGGTATTGAACGACATAAAAAGCAGTAATTATTACGTGCTATCAGTAACTACGGTGCCTTCAGCTTTTGAAGGTACTGTCCAGTTAACAAGTGGCATAAAACACTGTAAGACGGCCTTGGGGCTTCACCCTCAACTTGCTCATCTAAGAAAAAATGAATTAGCACTATTCGATAAGCTAGTTGATAGAACTAGATATATTGGAGAAATTGGACTGGATGGCTCAAAAGGTTACGCTGATTACTTTGATGATCAATTAGAGGTTTTCACGCATATTCTAAAAAAATGTGAAGGCTTTGATGACAAAATACTAACTATCCATAGTCTTAACGCGACTGGTGAAGTTCTTGAACAACTTAAGTTACATCCCAATGCTGGTACTTCTATTCTTCATTGGTTTTTAGGTACTAAGAAGCAAGTTCTAGAAGCCGTCGAGCTAGGCTGTTTCTTCTCTATTGGGCCAGCCATGCTAACTTCAGCCAGAGCTAAAAAAGTAATATCGTGGATACCTCAAGATAGAGTTCTACTCGAAACTGATGGACCTTTCGCCAAAGTGGCGGGGAATATTCTGTTTCCTTCAAGTGTTGGCACTGTTACTGAATATCTGGCTGAAATTTGGTGTAAAAATAAGGCTTTGATAATAGAAAAATTGTCAGTAAATCTTAGGTGTTTAACATCAGTCAAGTAACTAATTATACGTCACGTAATCTTATAACAATTTTATTCAGGTTTAATCGGTTTGTTTGAAGTATTTGTATTAGCTATAGCACTCAGTATGGACGCGTTTGCAGTATCCATAGGCTTAGGTTCTAAAAAAGTAGTAAATGCTGAAAAGCTCTTTATTAAAGCCGCTGCTTATTTTGGTTTTTTCCAAGGCTTTATGCCTCTTTTAGGCTATTACAGCGGTAAAGGTTTATCATCTTGGATTGAAGATTATGCACCTTGGATAGCTTTTATTTTGCTAGTATTTATCGGTGGCAAAATGATTTATGAGTCCCAATCTGAAGGAATTGAAGAAGATATTGCTAATGTTACTCATCGTGTGCTATTTGTTCTTGCTATTGCCACCAGTATTGATGCAATGGCGGCAGGTTATGCAATCACATTGCTTGAGGTAGATATAGCCGTAGCTTGCTTGATAATAGGCGTCACGACGTTTGCCTTTAGCTGGATTGGTGTGAATATCGGCGAAAGAAGTGGCGTATGGCTGGAATCTAAAGCTGAACTATTTGGTGGTTTAGTGTTAATCGCAATCGCATTTAAGATATTACTTGGTTGACACAGAACCACCGAATACTAGGCTACTTACCTGAGCAACATGCATTGCCTTCTTGAATAGGAGGACACTTAACTGTTCCATAAGAGCAATAAACGCAACAATCACCTTTTAACGGTTTAAGTAGTGCTTTACAGCTTTCGCATTCGTAATACCATTGGCAAGCGTTTGTAGGCATGGTTTCAACTTTGCTAAATCCACATTCAGGGCAAGTGATTTTAGATTCTAGTTCTATACCTTGCATACTGGTTCCTTAATGGGCTTAACAATATCTAAAATAGACATTACGACCATCCAAATGATCCCAAAGTAAAATAAGTAAGTGCTCCAGTCGTATTGCCATAAAGGATAAAGGGTCAGCAATACTGCAATTGGGCCAATGACACTTAAAACGCCTCTCAATGAATCTCGATGTTGATACCAATTATAGAAATTAACTAACAACGCTAGTGAAGCAAATAATGGCAATAAGGTGTTCACCGCTATCCCTTCAAAATGTGAAAGAAAACCTAACCCAAGAGCAGATGCCAATGAGCCGAGTGCAGGAAAACATGCTGTGCAGCTAAGGGCGGCTAGCCAAACGCCACCAGAACCTACTTTATCTAGAATTTTATTGATCATAACTATCTACCTCAATTTTTAAGGTAGTATAAACTCCGTACATAAGTACGGGGTCAATAGCTATTTAAGTGAATTTATTACCGGGCAGGATTGAGGGTCTTGATTGGCCTTGCAAGAATCTGTCATATCTTGAATTACTTTCTCTAATCGCTGTAAATCAGCAATTTTATTACGAATGAGATTAAGTTTTTGCAACCCCATCGACTCAATATCAGCGCAACTGTCACTTAGTGACATAAGCGATTCAATTTCTTTCAGCGTAAACCCTAATGCTTTAGCTTTCAGAATAAATTTGAGTTGACTGGTAAGGGCATCGCCATACATTCTGTAACCAGACTCTGGTTTTAAAGGTTGCTCTATCAGACCTTGGCGCTCATAGAAACGGATTGTTTCAACATTGATATCTAAATCTTTTGCCAGTTTTCCAATGGTTCTCATAAACATACTCTTTAGAAGCAGAAATATCATTATACAATTAATGCGGATTGCCTAAACTCAATTTTATTGCATGAACGGGGTCGCTAAGCGTCCTCTTTGTAGAATTAAGTTCACATATCCAGATCACTCTGACCGTCTCTTGTTCGCTCTTGCTGCCTGTCAGGTGAAGTCTAAGCCTAATCAACAAAACTGTAAGTTGAGATATGAGCTACTACATCTAATCTATTGTTTCGTTGAAACTAATTCAATAATTTCACCAGTAGACGTATCCACTCTTATTTCTGTATGTTGCCCTGAATGCTGAAGTTGATTTTGTAAATCGGCATTAATCAGTTTGAGCTTATCTATTTCTGCGTACATTTCACTCAACAACACTAATAACTTTGTATCTTTATTATCGATTTCCTTAGTGCCGATATTATTTTTTTGCTTTTCTTTAGCAAGCTTGCTTTTTAGTTCGGCTACCTTTGTTCTGAGTTGTTTTATTAAATTATCTTTATTTTTTTCTTCCCAAGTTAATTGAGCTTTTTCAATACTTTCTCGTAACTTTACCCATTTTTCTTCTTCTTTAGATAGATTCGCAATATTTCTTTTAGCTCTCGTTGCTACTGCATTTTTGGTTATCTTGCTGCCATCAGATTTCATCTCTTCAAAAGCACGTTTTATATCATCATATGCGCTACTCATGCTTGTTCTCCTTGGTTTGTATGCGCTTTGCCTTCATCTAATACATAGTCAGCTGCTGCTATATTATTTTTCCAGTGAATAGCAAATAGCTCGTAATCTTCTTGCTCTTCTGTGGTTGATGCTGCATATGCCTCTAGTTTCTGGGTCGCATCTTTTTTTATCACTTGCCAATTGACCTTGTGGCGTTTGGTAATGATTTTACTACCACAATACACACAGCCACTAGGGATTCCTGCTCCTTTTATCTTGCAAGCTTCTCCCGCAGTGCAGTACCCCGTAGGCAAGCCACGTATGTTTTTAATATTTTTGACGAGAAATTTTTTCAGTTCTTCAATTGAACTGAAATGGATCTGCTTAATCACAGTCGAATCTTTACTTTGACTATCAGTAATACCTATTATCAGATCTTTAGATGTTTTATTAATTTGCTCACCAGCACCACCTTTAAGTGATTGTGACTCGGCTTCATCTATTAACTCTTCTGCAACACGGTCAATTAAAATCTCATTAAACTCTTCAGTAGTTTTAATTAAAGTTGTTGAGGCCAAAAATGCTCTTCGAGTATAAACAAACGTCATTAGGCTGGTTAAATGTTTAAATTGATATCTAATATCATCAAGCTCACCTAATTTATTGGCAATGACAAAGTAGGCCAACGTATGTCGAAACATGTGAGCGGTTAATCTAAACGTATCGCCTTCTTCGTATGGGACACCTCTATTCTCTCCTCTAACTTCTTTGTAGTTAGATTCAAGGCGTTCAAGCTCTGCTATATCATCATCGTCTAGAGTTAAGTCAAAAAGCTCAATGTTTTCACTGTTTTTAACCTCAAATTTTGTGAATCGCCCAGCATCGCTAAAACTAACACTACAGCTACTATGTGAAACCCCGAAAAGACGGTTTCTTTCTAACCCTTCTTTCAAGTTGTGTGCTTGACTACTTGTTATATTGGCTCTGCATGAAGAAAGTACAGCTTTTGCCCTTTCTTGCATACCGAACACATATTTTTCGTAAATACCAACACACTCATGTACTTCAGCGTTTGAAAACCATTCCATCTCAACCTTACTGTTGTCGGTTTTGGTCATGATTGCCGTAATGTAATAAATATCATCTTTGTAATTGGCACAGCCAACCTTGCATGTAAGTACTTCGTTATATCTCATGCCTGTATAGGCCAAGATATTAATGTATGTGGCTAATTTTAAATCTTCTAATTCTTCGGATAATTGAATGAATTCCACTTCATCGGGTAAGTTTCTTACATGTTTTGCTATTAGCTCACCTGTACTAATTTTGGGCGGTGGTTCAACGGAGCCTTCATTTAAACTATCTATTAAGCGTGCATTTAATTCTAGCCATCGTTCTATCTTATCCTTAGAGTTTTCAACTATTTTTTCTGCAAACTTCAGAATTTTTTTCATTACTTTAGTAGGAATGACAGGGTGCGAATAAGTGACTGGTCTCGGATGGTGTAACTCGTTTAGTTGGTTAAGTACATCAATAAAAACACTACACACCTTAGGGCCAAAAAGACGAAAGCTGCGCTGCACGTCAAATAGTTTAGTAAATGAGTGTGATTGTCTGTAAATAGCTATTTTCCTGACTTCATATAAATAGTCTTTTATGAGATTCCTAATAACTAAGTCAGATTTGAACTCCAACTCATGAAATGAGTGATAACCTCTTTGTCTTAAGAAGGCTGCAAATAAATTTAGATACGTTACATCATTTTGAAGTGTAGAGATTTTTAGAGGTTTACCGCCTACAACATCACCATGTGTGAGTTTAATTAGTGAATAAATTCGAATTTGATATGCTAATTCATCAACACCTTTAAAATTCACATTTCTTTGCGTTTCTTCATAGCTTATCCAAGTGTCATCGCCAAAGTGAATAGTGCCATGTTTAGCAATATTCAATGCTCTGTTTTCCCACAAAGCAATCGAATTAAAAGCGCTAGTATCATCAACTTTAAAATCTTCTAACACCTGAACCAAAGGTTTTATAGTGATTTGACCTGTATGTGTTTTTACAACAGCGATATCAAGTAGTTTTGTTTTAGTTATCTCTTTGGTCATAGCAAACCTGTGTTTTTCCAATGAGGATGAATACCCTCTGTTCTCAATAGTTCTTTTCCATCAGTCACAGCTTGAGCATTAAGCTTGGCAATATCAGCTAATATTTCGTTAACCCTATTTTTCAACTGCTCTATGTTTTCCAGTTGCTCTGTTATAGAGTCAAATGTTGCGGCTGAGTTTTCCATATCAGCAACAACAAAATCCCGGTATGACAAAAGTTTCCAAACATGCAATGCGTCAGCAACACAGCGATAGAACGGACACCACAAGCATGCGTTAAAGTCGGCACATGCATGCTCGTTTGTATCTCGCTGGTCTAATAATTTCCTGTTTTGTGATTCGAATGCCACTACTGCGGATTTATCTTTTGAGTTAATGCATGTGCCATTCGGGACTTTTTTACCGTCTTCTGGTGGAGTCTGCAAAATGATTACTTTGTCGGTAACATCGCGAACAAAATAGTCTGCCATTGTTTTTGTCGCTCTGTTGATTGTCATTGCAACATCTTTGTTATCTTGCATTAAATAATGACGCAAGAACGTTTCATAAGAGTGCTTGCCAGCTTTTTGATACCACTTAAATTCTTTGGCAACTTTTCGGTAAATGTAGTTAAGCCCTGATTTTCTGATCTTTTGCGAATTAAATACGATATCACACCCAAGCTCAGTCAATATCCTATCTATAGTGGTCTTGAAACGTGATGCTGTTAATAATTGAATCTTTACTTCTCCAATACTATTTACTTTGGGAAAAACAAAAATTCTTTTTGATAGGTTCTCAATAGAAGGGCGGTAAATAGACGTAAGTTTAGTCGCAGCCTTAATATCAAATATTGCTGGTTCGACAACGTCGCCGTATAAGACGCCTTCTTTTTCTAGATCTTCGGCTTTAATTTCAAATTTATGCCATTGTGTTTGATAATTAGCTCGGCGTTTAAATAAACGAAGAGCAGGAGTTTTACTTGAATGTAATGGCGTGTTAAAGAAAAATAAGTCGTCAGTATCAAGCTCTAGCGTAGGAGTTGAATTCCAACCAGTTTTCAATATGACTTTTGCTGCATAAAGTGTAACTTTGTCTTTAATTGTGAGTAAGGTCTCAGAAAGCCCTTTTTCTATGTAATATGCTAATTCTACTACTTCTCTATATGAGTAGAGCTTATCTTGATTCTGAGAGAGTTGCTCTTGATGTTGTGCAGTTAATTCGGTGTTGACCGGAAAGCTTTTAATAGTATCTAGACCATAAAACGATAGTAATTTGTCGATAGCGCTCTGATATTGATTACCAACAAAAACCGACAAATCGCCTTGTTTTGATTTTAGTTGAATTGCCTCTCTTATAGCCTTTAGTATCTCACAGTTATTTTCAACAAAAGCATGAACCCCATGATTGGCAATAAGCTTCATTTGTTCATCTGTTAATGATGATGCATTTTCTTTCAATGCTCTAGCCATACTACCTATGTAACCTTTGAGAGTGACGATGCCTATGCTCTCGCCATCAATTCGCTTTGTAAAAACTTTATGGTATTCGACTAGGTTTTGATAAAATTTATAGGCATTGTCATATACCCACTCATGCTTCTGCCATTCGGTAGTGTCACTTTCTTTAAGGTAATAGCCCAATGAGTAGGGTAATAAACTTTCCTTTGCGATTTTTTCACCCGTAACAAAGTGGTAAAGGTCCAATGCAGCGTTTAGTAGCAGTAAAAACTGCTGGTTATTTTGAGTTTCTTCTTGGTAATGCTTATAAAGGTATTTAAATCCCTGAAGGCCATTTTCTGCAAACCCTTGAATTCCACGCTCACTAAGCAGCTTAATTATTGGTGATGCTACGCTACCAGCACTATTCAACCACCTTGGAAATGATAAAGTTGAGGATCTAACTCTTGTTGTATTAGCTTCCGAAGCGCTTGCTATCTGATTTTTCAAAAAAGCATCAACTTCATTGCCAAATTTGGATGATATGCTTTGTGCATACCCTATCACTTCGGCTTCAGTTTTAAATTGATTGACTCTAGCTTTACCCCACACATCGGGTAGTATAAATTTTAAAAAAGTACGGAAGTTGTGATTGCATATAAATGATGAAACGAATTCCCTATCCTTTAATGTTGCCAATAATGGCAGTTTGACGCGTTCAGTATTCTTAAAAGTATCATGTAGACAAATATTTATAATAGCAGTCGCAGTTTTGAGGATGTTGTCTCTAATAGAAGAATCTTTGAGGCTTAATTCTGGAAGGACGAGATAGTCCAGATATTTTTTTAGTAATTTACGAGTCTCTTTTACTTGATGGAATTCAAGTTCGAATAATTTAGTTATGTCGATTGAAGTAGCCCCATTTACTAGCCTAAAAGGAGCGTTGATAGCGTTATCATAAAAATGAAACTTAGCTATGTTTTCTAAAGCTTCTTCTATACGAGTAGCATAACTAGGTAGCTTGACATCATTTATTTCATTAATGCAAAAGTATTCCAGTTCTTGCCAAATTTCAAAGTCTGATAGAGCATTTAATCCCGAAGTTTGAATTGATGTCGCAGTATCTGCACTAACCTTATTAAGGGCTAGAGGAAGAATGTGCTGTAAACTGACACAAGCATTCCGCAAGCGACTCATTGAAATAGCAGTGTCGTCACCTGTGCTAATATTGCTTTCTTTGTCATATGCCCTGTTAAATAAAACGTCTAACTGTTCGGCTAGAACAATTGAATGAGGTTTAAATCTAGCAGGAATACGATTGGACTTCCGCGTTTTAACTTGCTGTAGCATCTTCAGCCTCACGCATAAGCAATTCGTTAACATCACCGTAGATATCTTTTACCCACTCTGACATCGCTCCGTATGCATCCACTGATACACTTTTGGCAAAGTCGATGTAACGTTTGGTTGTTTTAAAGCTTTCGTGACTCATCAAAGTCATTAGTGTTTGTCGGATGGAACTTTCTGATTCACCTTTGTCAATTAGGTATTTAGCGACATAAGTAGCAAAGGTAGCGCGTAAGTCATGGAATGTGCGTAATAGTATTTCTAATCCCTGCTTCCTTTGTTCTTTTCTAACTATGGAAATAGTATTCCCCGGTGTATCTTCGCTTATCCGCGATCCTGAACTATTCATAAACAAAGGAAGCGGATGTTCGCTATTGTCCATACCATGATTAGTCTCATGTTTGGTACGTCGCTTCATATTTTGAATTGTCAAAGTGTGATTGTACAAAAGCTTCATTAGAACTCGCGCTATTGTTAATCTCACTGGCTTATGTCCTTTTCGTACAATGTTCAATTTTGGAATACGTTTCTCGTTTTCTTTTTCATCAGGGTTAAAGAGGTCTTTCTGGTCGATGGCCGAAATTTCAAAAGATCGAAGTCCACCTAACAAGGCACACTGCAAATAAAGTTTATAAGTCTCTTTTTGAGCTGTATTCGTCTCCAGTAACTGTTTAAGTTCTTTTGGAGAATATGGTTGTAGACCTTTGTCTGGTGAGTCTTCTTTTTGTTTCAATGTATTTGGAATGCTCAAATTACTGACCCATTTCCATAAGCCCCCAGAACGATTGTTGCTGGTAGGTAATTGAAACAACGAACTGACACCTGATTTAGCTTTCGATTTAATACGTACCTGTTTGTATTCAAGTGAGAAGGGGAGGCTATCTATAGCTCCGCGCTTATGGCTCCATATATAGAATGCTTTAACAGCTCTAATTCGTTCTTGAGCGCTGTTAAAGCTTATGCGTTTAGACTTATCTTTGGTTTCGACTCTTTCACATAAATGTTTGTGATATCTCCACACAGGTAACCTAGAAATATCATCATCTACAGATTGTTTTGAAAGTGGTGCAGCTATTACTTCAAAATAGGATGCATCATCTTTATCCAACCAATCTAAGAAAGCTTTTAAGTGCTTAGCTATACTGCGAACAGACTTAACATCTAATGGCTTTCCCGGTTGGCTGGCATGATAAGCGTCACTAAAAGCCTCATTGTCTATTTGATTCTTTTTGAGACTGAAATGACCTTCAAAGCGGTGCATTAAAAATAAGTTCATTTCTTGGCATTCGGTGAAGCGAGTCGGGTGATATAGCACTGGAAAATTAGGTTCTATTTTATCGTGCCTATATGAGTGAGTTCTGATGCCTTTTTCAGTCTTAATAGGTTGCCCTGATTTATCGAGGTGAAAAGACATTCCTTTTCCAAAGTTGACTGATGTTTTAATTATTTTAGTTTTTGTTGTATTTCGAAGTATCATTTTCGTTCACCTTTGATTCTTAGCTAGAGTATGTGTGTAAAAACTTTTTTGTTCAAGTTTATTGAGGGTATGATAGTATTATATCAATTCGGGGGTGATTTTAGATGAGAGCCAAAATTTAACGGCATCTCAGCTTAAAACGATTATTACTCGCTGCGGCGAAGGTACTAAATTAATTTGTACAGGTAACTTGGCGCAAATTGATAGTAACTATTTAACGCCAGTAACATCGGGCTTGACGTACATAGTAGAGCGCTTTAAAAACTTTGAAGGCAGCGCAACAATAAACCTCAACGGTGTTGTGCGTAGTCGCTTAGCGTCGTTTGCAGAAGAAAATTTATAACTTGCGCTTAACAAATTGGCTCGATAGTCTATCGATTGATTTTCGAGCCAAATGGCAGGCAGTACATTGAATTTTTTACCTCTGAAGCATTATTATCGTTCATTATTTATTGCGCTGTTAGTGCCATTGATTGTCGCTTTTTTACTGTGCTTGCACTTATATAATATAAAGCTTGAGCGGACGGTTGAAAAACGCCAAGCTGACTTTACAAATGTTTCAGCACAGGTTACTCACGGGATGGACTCGGTGAGTAATCTACTTAGCACCATGTTTAACTTATACGAGCAAGTGACTTATCCCAAAATAAACCAAGATTTGCTCGAAGGCATAAATCAATATGATGGTTACTATTATCGTCATTTTATTGATCAAAGTACTGAAATAGTGGGTAAAGGTGAGTTTGCGTTATCTGCTAAGGCATTAATGCAGTGGCAGCAGGCTATTACATTAGGGCCTTCGTTTAATACAACGCTTGCATTAATGCAGTCGTTATCTGCTGTAGCGTATGTTGATGATAATGGTTTTGCTTATGTAAGCAGGCACAACAAAAGCCAAAGTTTTATGCTTACTGAAATTTTAAATGGAAAATTTAAGCCAAAATTTGCGCAAAACAAACTTACTTCAAGTCCTATTGTTAAAGTGAATGACAATTCGTATTTTGCTATTGGTCGACAACGAAGCACAGGCTCAGCCGATTACATTATTTTAATTTATGATGTTCAAGCAATTTCTGGATGGTTAAAAAAGGTGTCACCGAACAGTGGTGAATACGTTTTTATGAACCAATCGCATCAAATTATCGCCAGCTCTAAACAGATAATAGAGCAAGCGACTGCGTTAAAAAATTATTGGCCAGACTTGGCCGATCATCAGAGTCAAAAAACAGTATTAACTAGTGATAGTAATTACTTTATGCAGCCTATGGATGAGTTACCTATTCACGCCGCATTTTACGAGCACAAACCCCAATTAATAAGCTCAATTAAGTATGAGATATTACTAGAGTTTACTTTTTTAACGCTATTTTTAAGTATTATGTTTGGCGTGTTTTTTTGGTTAAGTCAGCGCATTTTTATAAAGCCGATGACTCACTTAATGTCATACCTTGAGAGTAACGGTACACAACAAGAAGAGCAGCTAAATTACAAAGTACCACTGAGCTGGCAACCTTGGTTTTCTAAAGTGAAGCGTGTATTTACTAAAAACAAACAGTTAGTTGATTCATTACAAAGTGCAAATAAAGCTCTGGACGACCAAGTTCAGCTGCAATCAGAAAAACTAAGCCGCAGTTACGAAGCGAAAGAGCGCCACTTAGCTTTACTCAACACTATGCTAAACAGTGTGCCAGACCTTATTTACTTTAAAAATATTGATGGTTCATTCTTAGGATGCAATAAAGCATTTGAGGCGTATATCGGTAAAGATCAAACTGCATTAGTTGGTAAATATGTAGATGATTTAGGTGACAATGATCAGCAAATAAATGCGCTTGAAAAACAAGTATTACAAAACAGAAATAGTGTTGAACAGCGAATAGAAACCGATACAAAATCGTATCAACTTACTATTGCACCTTTTTATAACGAGCACCAACACCTGTTAGGAACCATGGGCATTGGTCGCGATATTACCGAGCAGCAACAAACATTATTGGCCTTAAAATCATCTGAATCTAAATTTAGAAGTGCAATTGAATTTGCGGCTAACTGCGTGGTTTTACTCTCGCTTGAACACACCATATTGCAAGTAAATAAAGCAGCAAGAAAGCAGTTTTCTGATCAGCCAGTACTCGTTGGGGAGCAGTTGAAAGCATTATTTGATGACTCCCAATGGAAGCAAATAAAAAGCACTTTAGCGCAATTGCTAGATGACAAAAAACGCGTATACCATTTAACGCTTGCTCAAGGGGGCTTAACAAGCTGGTTGCAACTAAGTGTATCGCTTGTCTGGGATGAAAACCGCGATCCAGCTTATTATGTTATACACATTCAGGATGTGAGTGCATTAACTAAATCAAAACTAGATGCCGAACGAGCAACCCTAGCTAAAAGCCGCTTTATAGCCAATTTAAGTCATGAAATACGTACTCCTTTGAACGCTGTTTTAGGGTTGCTTGATATGTTAATAGAGCAAGGCTTAACGCAAAAGCAATTACAACAAACAGATCAAGCTAAGCATGCAGCACAAAGCTTGTTATTAATGCTTAATAGAATGCTTGATTTTGCACGTATTGAAGGTTCGCAAACCGATTTAAAACAAGCGTCTTTTAGCATGGTTGAGCTGGTGGATATTTGTGAAAGCTTAACGGCTCCATTGTGCGAAGGAAAAGGTATTGAATTTGTTATTGATATTGACCCGCTAATAGCACCTGATTTGATATGCGACAGTATACGTTTGCAGCAAATATTAGGTAACTTATTAACTAATGCCGTTAAGTTTACAAAAACAGGTTCCATTACTTTAAAAATGGAACTTATTGAAAGCGATAGCCTAGAGCAACAGCATATTTGCTTTAAAGTAATCGATACTGGCATGGGTATAGATGAAGCTGATCAAAGTCGCTTATTCGATGCTTTTACTCAAGGTGATGAATCTTCAACCCGCATACACCAAGGGGTTGGGCTAGGTTTAGCTATTGTTAAACATGCAGTATCGTTAATGGGTGGGGAGATTGCTTTAAAGAGTAAAAAAGGCCACGGCAGCGAATTTTATTTCAGTATTAGTTTTTTAGTTGATACCACTAAAAACACAGTGTTACCGACTAATACATTGGCTATTTTATCTGATCAAAGTAAAGAGCTTAAGCAGGTGACAAATGCATATAACGAACTTGCTAATATTAATTTAGATGAGGTACTGAAATACCCAATTAAGCTCTCTAATACTCAAAAAATAATAATTGATGCAGCTGACTTACCTGCACTTTTAAATGTTGAAGCGATTAATGATTCATTATCAGCTAAAGAAACATCGGTAATTATTATTAATCATCAGCACACACTTAATTTACCGACAAGCGAGCACTTAGCTGCGCATCACGTTAAAGCATCGGCATTAGGGCAAAGGCTATTTAGTTTGAACTCTCAGCAAAAGCCTATAGTTAATACAAGTGCCGCAGTACACAGTGCAACTGAAAGTAAAGCTGATATATCGGGTCTACTTGTATTAGCCATTGATGATAATCAGCTTAACTTAGAAATAATTAGCAGTGTTCTGCGCCAAGCAAACGTAAATGTTGTTACGGCTTTAAGCGCATCAATTGGTATGGGATTATTGCAAGTTTTGAAGCCTGACTTAATATTGATGGATGTGCAAATGCCGAAAATAGATGGCTGTCAAGCAACCGCTTTGATTCGTCAACAGTTTGACGCAAAGCAACTGCCTATTTTTGCTTTAACGGCTCATTGTGAACCTGCTGATGTAGAACGTTCTTTAAAGTGCGGCATGAATAAACATTTAACTAAACCGGTTGTTGCTAAAGTACTTATTGATGCAATTGCTGATTTAAACTTAGTTAAACCAAGCTTTTTTGAAAAATCATTTGCTTTAACGCAGTTTAGTATGGATGAAAAACTACTTAATACGATGATTGATAAGTTTGCTAGCTTGTGTGAAACCCAGCTATCGCAACTAGAAGAAACAACCAATAAGGATGATTTGGTACGTTTAGTGCATAGTATCAAGGGTGTAGCAGGTAATTTAGGTTTTAGACGATTATCACATTGTGCTTTATTGTGTGAAAGAACGCTTAAAACAACTAATAAGCCTATTGAGATTACACTACAAGAGCTTATCATACAGCTAGAACAGGTAATTGTTTTTATAAAAGGGCTAGGGGTTAGGGATGTCGAAAAGAGCTAAAGTACTTATTGTGGATGATGATCCAATCAACAGATTAGTACTTGAAAAAACACTTAAAGCAGAGCACGACGTGTTCTTAGTTGAAAGTGGTGAAAAAGCACTGACCTTTGTAAAAACAGCGCAAGTTGATTTAATAATCCTTGATGTAATTATGCCTGGAATTGACGGCTATCAAGTACTTGTGGAGCTTAAAGAAAACCCAATAACTCAGTCTATTCCTATTATATTTATATCAGCCAATCGTAGCCATGATGATGAAGCAAAGGGTTTAGAGCTCGGTGCAATGGACTACATAACCAAGCCATTTAGTCCTTCTATTGTTCGCGTTAGAGTGCGCAACCAACTCCTCATAAAGCAAAAAAATGATTTGCTAGAAATGCTAGCTTCGATAGATGGCTTAACTGAGATACCAAATAGACGCTACCTTGATGAAAACTTATCTCGAGAATGGCGCCGCAGCAAGCGAAGTGGAACACCGCTATCGGTGTTACTAATGGATATAGATCACTTTAAACGCTATAACGATTGCTATGGACACCGTGCTGGCGACGAGTGTTTAAAGAATGTTGCGCAAGCACTTGCGGCTCAATGTGAACGTGGCAGTGACTTTATTGCTCGTTATGGCGGAGAAGAATTTGCTGCTGTGCTACCAGGAATTGATAAACATGAAGCTATGGAGTTTGCTAATAAATTACGCAATGCTGTAAATGCTTTGAATATAGAACATAAAGCTTCATTAAATGCAGACCACATCACTATAAGTATAGGTATTGCCACTACACAAAGTGGTAAGGTGTATGCTGAGCAAGCATTATTAGAAGAGGCCGATTTAGGCTTATATGCCGCTAAAGATGCAGGGAGAGATAGAATAGTCGCACGCTAAAAACTTAATATACAAAAAACGCCAATATTCATATATTGGCGTTTTTGTATCGAACTACTTTTTATTGGTTACTGCGTGATCATACCTAAAGCGGTGTCACCAATGCCCACCAACTTATCATTTTTAAATACAAGTGGCGTACATTCATCTTTTGTTGTTTTTGAATCTGAATGCTTGCTATGCGTTACATAAAAAAGTACTTGGTATACATCATCATCTTTTTTTAATAGCTCAGTGAAATTAGGCGTTTTTAATTGCGTTAAAACAGACTGATAGCTGCTATCCATTTTTAGCTCCGATATAACTTCACGATTATTTTTATGCTGTGCTTGCCAGCTTGATGAGTTTTTCCCTGCCCAATGAGTCTCAGCTTCGCCATCTGACACGGCAATAACACAGCCTGTTAAAAATGGAGCGATTAAAGCGGCTGCTAAAAGTGATTTTTTCATTTTTATTTACCTTAATAAGATTTTTAATTGGTTATTAACTGTATTAAAGCAAAGAGTAGACCATATTGATAAGTTGTTATGAATCAGTTTGTTAAGTGAGTTAAGCTGTTTTTATCTAATAAAATATTAAATATATTAGTAAAAACAGCCACTTTTTAGCTTATTTGATTACTACAATAAAATGATTAAACCAAGCGGTTGCGTGATTCACCTTTAGTAAATGCCGCAATATTCAAACTTACTTCATTAATTAAACGCACAATAGATTCAGTACTTGCCCATGCAATATGTGGAGTAAGTAATAAGTTATTGCCTGTGTAATTAGCAAGTGGATTTGAAGTTTCAGCAGGTTCTTTAGTTAGTACATCAACACCCGCTCCAGCAATTAGGTTTTGCTTAAGCGCTGTTGCTAAGTCGGCTTCGTTAATAATACCACCACGTGCTGTATTAATAATTATAGCGCTTGGCTTCATCATTTTAAGCTCATTAAGTGCGATTAAATCACGTGTTTCATCTGTAAGCGGGCAGTGTACGCTGATTATATCGGCTGTTTTAATGACGTCTTCAAAAGGCGTACGACCATCGCGACATTTAACCCCTTTACGCTCTGCAACAATAACATTAGCGCCAAATGCCTCAGCCACTTTAGCAACGCCTTTGCCTAGCGTACCGCCGCCTATAATGGCAAATGTTTTACCTTGCAAGTCGTTAAAGCTGTAATCGAGTATGCAAAACATTTCACTTTTTTGCCATGCGCCTTGCTGGCAATCCGCCTGATAGCGGTGGGTGTTACCCAGTAAGTTAGTAATTAAAGAAAATGTATGTTGAACAACTGAAGGGGTTGAGTAGCCAGCTACATTAGTTACGGCAATACCAAATTCTTTAGCGGCTTCTAAATCAACATTATTAGTACCGGTTGCACTTACGCAAATTAATTTCAGTTGTGTTAGCTGACTAATTGTATCGCGATTCAAAACTGCTTTATTAGTGATTAATACATCAGCGCCTTGGCAATGCTCAATAACTTGCTCTGGGCTGGTAAGTTCATAAGTCGTTAATTTACCAAGTTGTTCTATACACGAAAGAGATGTTTTAGCTAACGTTGCGTTATCAAGAATAGTAATGTTCATTATGAGCCCTAAAATAAGTGGATCTGAAAGAGTTAAAATCGTAAAAAAGAGGCTTACGATCCATCAAAAATCTAAAATATGGGCTTAAGGTACTACGAAAGAAAGGCTTTGTTAATGCTATTACTACCAAATGATTAGAGGGCTATGTAGTAGTGGTCTGCCCACTAGCAGATTGAGAACATGGTATTTTGCTAGACTGATCAGTTTTTTTGCACTTATAAGCAAGCCTGTGGTCATAGAAGGTAATTAAACTCGGCTTTAAAGCAAGTTGCTAAAATAAAAAATCGTTTTTTTGGTTATTTCGCATTTTAGATTGGCTGAGTTATAATCGGATATAGACATAAACGGTGCGCTTTAGCGTGCCGTTTTTTAACATTGTAGATGTAGTAATGAGTGAATTAGAAGATAAATACGCAGATATACGCCCATACAACGACGACGAAGTTGCGGCGTCGCTTACACGTTTGATTAACGATGATGCGTTTATTGATGTAATAGCAAAGTATAATTTACCGCGCTTTTTATCGGCAGTGCCTTTTATTGCACGTCCAATGGTAAGAAGTCAGTTACGCAAAAAATGGGGCAAAGTAAGCACCGTTGAAGATGTGCAAAATGAAGTGGCGCAATACTTAGATAAACTAGTGAAGCGCACCACATCAAAAGTTACCTTTTCTGGGCTAGATCAGTTAGACGCTAATCAGGCCTATTTATTTATTTCAAACCACAGAGACATAGTGCTTGATCCTGCATTAGTTAATTGGGGTTTATATCAGCATAAAATGAAAACAGTGCGTATTGCTATTGGCGATAATTTATTGCAAATACCTTACATTACGGAGCTTATGCGTTTAAATAAAAGTTTCATTGTTAAGCGCTCTGCTAAAGCACCAAAAGAAATGTTAAAAGCATTAACCCAGTTATCGTCATATATCTATGACTCTTTAATCGGTGGAAATTCTATTTGGATTGCACAAAAAGAAGGGCGTGCAAAAGACGGTTTTGATCAAACAGATCCTGCCCTTTTAAAAATGTTGCAATTAAATGGACGTAAACAAAAGAAAGAATTTGGCGATTATATTAAAGAGTTAAAAATAGTGCCTGTTTCTATTTCTTATCAATATGAACCGTGTGCAATTGCTAAGGCTAAAGAGCTTTATCATAAACAGCATCATGGTGAATATATTAAGGCAGCGGGTGAAGATATTGCCAGTATTGTTGAAGGTTTTAGTTCAGCTAAAGGGCATGTGCATTTAGCATTTGGACAACCAATCGAATCTAAATGTGATAGTGCTGAAGAGCTTGCTAAAACAATTGATAGGCAAATTGTAGATTCGTTTTATTTGCACCCAGGTAATTACATTGCTGGTGGCTGTAAAGAGGCGGTAATAGACTCTCCAGATACAGCGACGTTTGAACAGCGTTTAGCCTGTGTACCAGAAGAGTTAAAACCGTTAGTGCTGGCCATGTACGCTAAGCCATTTCACCGTAAAACAGAGATAAATACCAATAGCTGTGAGTATTAATAATCCCAGCTCAACAAAACTAAGCAGCAATTAAATTGCTGCTTTTTTTTTGCTCAAAAATAACGCTATACTAATACCTCCTCTTCAACTGGGCGGTACTTATGCATGCAACAAATTGAAATATTTGATATTCCAAGTCCTTGCAAAAGTATTTGCTTAGTTAACAACAGAGGGTATTGCAAAGGGTGTTATCGTAGTCGGGATGAGCGCTTTTCGTGGAATACCTTATCGAACGACCAAAAAAAGAAGGTGCTTAGTTTGTGCCAGCAGCGCTACAAGCGCTATCTTCAAAAAAAGCAGCAAAATGCAGTGCCAAGCACGCAGGCGCAGCAGCAAGGGTTCGACTTTTAAAAGCTTAATCCATATTTGGCTCTTAGTGCGTACACAGTGCCATTGTTAGTTAGGTTAATTAATGACATTTTAAGCTTTTCTACTAAGTTTTCATTACGTTTATTTAAATAATGATAAAGCGGATAAGTACTCAATACTTCTTTTACAAAACAGCCTTGAGGTGACGGGAGCTCATTATTTTGCATTATAAAGTTAATCATCAAAGCTCCCTGTACTTTTTTCTGAGCAAGCAAATTAAGTTGGGTATTCATGCTTTTAACTTTAATAATATTCCCTGCAAACTGTGTGCTTGCTAAATAATGTTCTTGCACAGGGTAGCCGTCAACAATTGCGACGCTATCGAGCTGTTCTAAACTGTTAGGTAAACAGTTTTTATATAATACTAAGTCAAACTTAAATAGCTCATAATCGACTCTAATTAAGTTTTCGTAATTTTCTTCAACGCTTGCATCTCTTCCTAACTGCCCATCAAGTACGCCATTATTTGCAGCGAGCAAAGCATTTTGGTGACTAAAATCGATTATATTTATTTTAAAACCGATATCTGCGTATGCTAACTTTAATAGCTCTAAGGCATAATCAGCTTGAGGTGTACTTTGCGGACGATTAAAAGTGAGGTTGTATTGATGACTAAAACAAGAGGCACTAAAAAATAAATTTACCAATAATAACAAGATACTAAAATGTCTATTCATTATCAGTTCCAATTACTACAGAAATAAATAAAATAAGACGCGTATAATAACAAGGAGATTACCTCTTGCCCAGTTTAGAGGGGGAATCAAATAATCTTAAAAGCGAATGAGGAAGTATTGTGAGTTTTAATTTATGCCTATTACCACGTGAAGAAAAATATCAAATTCAGTTAGATTATGAAGCGTCTTTTTGGGCGTATCAAATTAAGCGTAATAAAAAAACGAGAGAGCAAGTTTACAACACAATCCACAGCCGCCCAATGGCAGAGCAAATGGTTTTGAAACAAAAATTTGAACAGTATTTAGCGCTAATGCTTAGCTAAATATCGATATAAAAATGTATAAAGTTGAAGTGTTAAATGAACTAAAAACCCCACTTGTGAATAAATTTTACAAAAAGCACAGCGTAAGAGGGCGTGCTAATAAACAAGATAAGGTATGGGTTACTTACTATAATAATGAAATAGTGGCAGCATGTAGGTTACAAGATAAAACAGAGTTTTTATTTTTATCTACCATGTTTGTTGCGCTGGAACATCGCGGTAAAGGGATTGCAAAACAATTGCTTTCAACACTCTTAAAGTCGCAAAATAGAGAGATAAAGACCTTCGCATATGAAAACGTAGCTGATTTATATTACGCTATTGGTTTTAACCAGGTGTTAACATATACTCTTGCTTTACAAGTACTTTTTGATACTTACAAACATCGAAATATAGTCGCTTTAGAGTACCCATAATAATAAATAATAATATGGAATAAGCATGAGTAAATGCGTTAATGGGATCATTAGTTGCTTTGTAGTTTTAATAACTATTCTAAGTTGCCAAGTAGGGGCACAAGTAAAACGTTTATCTCCAAGCGAAGGCTTATCGCAAAGCTACGTTAATACAATGCTTATAGACACTAACGGTTACCTTTGGCTTTCGACAGAGGCCGGGCTTAATCGTTATGATGGCTATCAAGTTATTCCAATAAACGGCCCTAATGGTGAGTTAGAAGAGGCGATCATCGATCGTATTTACCAAGACCCTCAAGGGCATATTTGGATTGCCTCTTTACTTGCAGGCCTATTTAGATACGACCCCGTAACAGATTCATATCAGCAATTTCTAGAAAAACCGACCAGTGAAGAAGAAATTATCAATCAGTCTGTTTTTAGTATGGTGGCCGTTGATAAAAAAACACTTTGGATTGGGCGAGGCCGCGATTTTGCAAAGCTTGATATAGCAACCGGAAAAATAACAACTATTTTTGAGCTTCCGGCTAAATATAAAAATACCCTTGTGAGAAAGCTGTTTGCCTACAATGGTTATATATTTATAGGTACAAGCCATGGTGCATACGTATTTGATATTGCCACAGAGCAAGTTAGACCTCTACAGCATTTAAAAGGTGAAGCTGAACATATTTACCAAAATAATGTGAAGTCGTTCGCATTAGGTGAAAATAAACAGTTGTTAGTAGGGGCGGTACAAGGCTTATACGAAGTTGATATTAGTAACTTATCAAAAATGTTTGAACGCCCAGATTTACCTTTTAAAAGTAAAGTATTACTAAGTGATTTAAATGTTTGGAGCATAGTAAACGAACACGGAACAATAGATTTAGCTACCGACAAAGGCTTGTTTAAATTTGATTTAAACACAAAAGAGATGATTAAAAATACTCGAATAGCCAAAAGTAAGTACACACTTGCCGATACCAGTATTATTGATATGGCTAAAGATAAATCGGGTGGTACATGGGTTGCGACTAAGACTGATGGAGCGTTTTACTTATCTCACGACAGCTATCATTTTAATAACGTCGATGGCACTTTGCTCGGGGGGGATGGTTTATCACATCACTCTATCTGGGGGATTACCGAATATAAAGATAAGCTTTGGCTTGCAACGCATAACGGTATTACCGAGGTTGATTTAAAAACAAATATTGGTAAAGCTTATTTAAAAGACTACGAAGTCGACTTACTCACCACTGAGTTTACCGTATATGAAATAACGCCCTATAAAGATAATTTATGGCTTTATACAAACCGTGGTTTATTTATTTTTGACCCTGTAACGCATCAAGTTAGCGAACCAAAAGTGCATAACCCTGCTGATCAAGAGCTGATTACTGGTAGAGTGCATGGCGTTACACTAATGCCAAATGGCGATCTATACTTTGTGCACTCAGATCATGGGGTATTTATATACAATATAGATTCTCAAGTAATAACGCGTCTGGGTGGCCAGTTTGACCAGTTTGAACCCTTTTTAGCTCATGGCTTTTTACCCGCGTTGAGCAATAAGCCAGACTCGCCACTATTTTTTAATGCTGGAATTTTATATCAAGTAAACCCAAGTGATTTAGCACTTAAAATGATTTACAAAGTGCCAAAGCAGCACGAAAACGTAGCCATTAGCGTGCTTTCTTATTTAATTGATAACAACAATATATTGTGGATATCACTTTCTAATTTTGGCTTGATAGGCCTTGACGCATCTACTTATCAATTAGTACATACAATCGATTTAGAGAAGAATAAATTAGGCACATTGCTTTACGATATGGTGCTAGATGATGATGGCATGATCTGGATGAGTAGCCATAAAGGCATTTGGCGATTAAACCCAGAAACACTTCATTTTCAACAATTTTCTACGTCAGAAGGGCTACTCTCTGCTGAGTTTAATAGTAACGCCATGGTACAGCTTAAAGATGGCCATATTGCGTATGGTAGCTTAAAAGGTTTTACTTATTTTCACCCAATGGAAAACCAAAATTACCAGTCACTTATTGATCACGTAAATATTACGCGAGTTGATTTAATGTCACGAGATCTATCGCTTGATTTAAAACAGCCTCTTAACGAGGTTGTGTTAAACCATGATGATATTGGGCTTGAAGTGGCATTTTCGGCTATGGCATTTAGTAATCAAGAACGCATTATTTATGAGTATCAACTCGATAACGGACAAAAAAGTTATACTCGAAATAACAACCGCGTATTGTTTCCAAAATTGAATCCAGGTAATTACCAATTAAAAGTTTGGGCTAAAGACCCCCTGACTGGCGAATATACCTCGCCTGCTATTTTAAAAATAAAAGTAAAGTATCCGCTTTGGCGTGCACCTTATTTTATGGTGCTTTACGCCATGCTGTTTATTGGTTTTGTTGCTATGTGGGTTATGCGCCGCAATAAAATTCAGCGTATTTTATTGGCAGCAAATAAAGAAAGTAAAGAAAGCGAAGCGCGTTTAAAATTAGCACTTGAAGGCAGCGAATCGGGTGTCTGGGATTGGGAGTCGAGCAACCCAAGCATTTACCAACCCCGCTTAGCGAGTGAGTTAAGCTACGAAAATGAAACCGTAAGCCTTGATGAATATTTATCTAAAATTCATCCGCAGGACAAACAGCTATTTCGCTTAGAGTGGCTTGAATTTTTATCTACCGATAAAGGCTACTTTAATTGTACCTACCGCCTGCGCCATGCAAAAGGCTATTGGCGCTGGTATAAGGACTTTGGAAAAGTAGTTGAGTGGGATGATAAAACACCACAAAAAGTAGCGGGTACTTATACAAATATGACCCGTGAGATGGTGTTTGAAGAACACGCTTTACTATTTACGGCAGCATTTGAGCAAACACGTGATTGGGTGTTTATACTCGATAAAAACTTAAATATTCGGGCTTCTAATAAATCACTGCAAACCGCCTTTAACTTCTCCGCTGAGTCGTTATCTAGCCGGACTTTAAATTTAGGTATATCGCGCAGCAATCGTTTTGATTATTTACGCATTATGCAAAAGCTATCTGTTGGGGAGCATTTTTCGTGCGAAGACAGTGTGGTTTTAGCTAATGGTGAATCGCGTCATGTACTTGTGAAAATAAGTGCAGTGGCCGATAACGAGCAGCGCCTTAATAGTTATGTCATTATTTTAACCGATATAAACGCACAAAAATCAGCTGAAAACGAGCTGCACCTATTGGCCAACTACGATGCCTTAACTGGGCTGCCAAATCGTACATTATTTAATGACCGCGTTGAACACGCCCTTGAACAAGCAAAACTGCATGGATGCAAAGTGGCTTTGTTACATATCAATATTAAACGTTTTAAATACTTTAATGACTCATTAGGGCACGAAGCGGCTGATGAGCTAATTAAAGAAGTTGCTGAGCGCTTAAAGTACTCTTTGCGAGCATCGGATAGTGTTGCGCGATTTGGTGGCGATGAGTTTGTCGTGTTAGTAGAAGATATTCATCAGATAGAGCAAGTACTTATAATATGTACTAAGTTGATGGATTGCGTGAATCAAAATATTGCGATTAATGGCCAAGTTGTAAACGTTAATTTAAGTATTGGTGTGTCTATATCACCAGATGATGCACAGCAAGGCTCTGCGCTTTTAAAAGCTGCGAGTATAGCGTTATATCATGCAAAAGACTCTTTAGAGGGGCGTTATCAGTTTTATAAGCAAGAGATGAATCAGCATGTTCAAAGAGCGCTGCATCTTGAGTCTCAGCTAACTAAAGCGTATCAAGAAGAAGAATTTTGTAATTACTACCAGCCTATCATTAACGCTGAAAGTCAAAAAACAGAAGGCTTTGAAGTACTGCTGCGTTGGCCTGAAAATAAGCTTGTGCAAACTCAAGAGTTTTCGGTGGCAGCAGAAGGTATAGGCCTAATTACAAAAATTATGCTGCAGACTTTTGCGCGCGCTTTATTAGAGCTAAAAGAGTGGCGAAAAGCCTCACCTAGCCTGTATTTATCTATTAATTTATCGGCTCTTGATTTTGAGTTTAAAGATCTTGTTCCTGAAATTAAAAAAGCGTTAAGTAATTCAGGAGTGTCGTCTGAGGCAATTGTTTTTGAAATAACCGAATCAATATTAATGCGTGATTCAAAAGAAGCGCTACACAGCATGGAACAACTTAAAAAGTTGGGCTGTAGATTGTACATGGATGATTTTGGTACGGGTTACGCATCGCTTACTTATTTAAAGCGTTTTCCTATTGATGTATTAAAAATAGATAGAAGCTTTGTACAAGACATAGGCATAGATTCTGACGATGAAGCTATTATTCAATCAATACTCGCGCTTGCAGATAGTTTAGGTAAAGAATGTGTAGCTGAAGGCGTAGAAAGCTCGCACCAACTCGCCTTTTTAAAGGCGCGAGGATGCATGCATTTTCAAGGGTACTTATTTAGTAAACCGGTACCTAATACCGAAGTACTCCCGCTTATTAATCGCAATTGGAGTGATATATTTAATTAATAATAGCAGTACTTGTTTAAGGCCTTTTACCGCAGTGTCTGCAAAACAAATGGCTGTTATGCTCATTTAACTGCGTTTTAATGGCCTTATTAGCTTCAAGTTTACTCAAGCCTAGCTTATGGCGTAGCTCTTCTAGGTGTACTTGTTGGGTGTCATTAAGTGTGCCATCTTGAATTGACTCGTGCACAGCGTCTTCAAAAAACTGACGGCGTTTACGTATCTGTTCTGAAAAACTAGACGCCAGTAATCCGGTAGGAATAGCGACCATACCCATGCTCAGTAGTGTGATAACGCCACCGAAAAACTTACCCAATGGCGTTATAGGTACTACATCGCCATAACCAACGGTCGTTAGTGTTGCCATTGCCCACCACATAGCCGCAGGAATAGAGCCAAATTTATCGGGTTGTATATCGTGCTCAATTAAATAAATTCCGCATGAAGCTAAAATAAGCACAACGGCCATTATAAAAAAAGCAGCCATTAATGAACTACCTTCATCGTTAAAGGCTTTTAAAAGTAGTTGCATGGCGCGTGAGTAGCGAGTGAGTTTAAATACTCTTAATAATCTGAGTATGCGTAAAAAACGTAAATCGAGAGGAAATAAAAACATCATTAAGCTTGGCAAAATCGCTATTAAGTCGATTAACGCAAGTGGTGATAAAAAATACTTTAATCTGCGTTTACTGTTTGAGCCTTCCATTGCTTCATATTGTGTTTTATCTACACAGGCCCAAAGCCTGGCTAAGTATTCAATAGCAAAAATAGCGACCGATACAATTTCTAAAACTAAGAATTCGTAGTAATACTGCTCTGCCACACTTGGGATTGACTCAATAACAATGGCTACAACGTTAATCATTATTAAGCTAATGAGTGCAATATCAAGAATATGCCCTGAACGTTGATATTGACCTGTACCTTCAAACAGGCAAGCCATTTTTTGGCGTAAAGTTTGCGGTTCATTCATTATTTAAGTTTAAGTACCATGTTAATACTGCCTTCTTCAAAGTCGCGACTAATTTTAAAACCTAGCTTACGGGCAAGTTCAATCATCCCTGTATTCTCTGGTAAGGTTATGCCTTCAATCGACTCTACACCTTGGCGTTTGCAGTGATTAATTGCAGCGCTCATTAGTATACGACCAAGCCCTAAGCCTTGGCAGTCTGAGCGTACTACAATAGCAAACTCAGCATGTAGGTTATCGGGGTCCATAATGACGCGAGACACACCCAGTGTACGGGTTTTACCTTCAAAGCGTTGGCACACAATAAACGCCATTTCACGGTCGTAATCAATTTGCGTCATTTTAGCGAGTTGATCGTGGTTAAACTGTGGAAGCTCGCCAAAAAAGCGTTTATATCTGTCTTCTTTGTTAAGTGACTCGTCAAATACTTTATGGGCTTGTTCATCTTCCGGTTTTATCGGTCTGAGCGTAGCTTGAGTGTTATTTTTAAGTGTTACCACTTCAACAAGTTCAATAGGGTAGGGACGAATAGATAAGCGCTTACGATTGCTCTGAGCTTGATAGCGGTTAAGTGTCATAGTGGCATCGAGCACTAAAAACTGCCCATTGCTGGCAAGTATAGGATTTAGTTCCATTGAGCTTATATCGGGTTGATCAATAACTAACTGAGAAATACGCGTTAGCAGTGCACATAAACGATACTTATCAACTTTCTCGGGGAGTATGCGCTCCTTTAATACGCCTTTGTCGTGCGCTGCGGCAATTAAATACTTTGCCAAGTTCATATTCAGTGGAGGCAGAGCAACGGCGGCTTGTGCATATTCAAGGCCGGTGCCTGCTTCACCTAATAATATAACTGGGCCAAAATTAGGCTCGGTTTTAATTGCAATTCGCAGCTCATTTGCGCCTGCTCGCGGCGCCATTTTTTGTAATGAAAACCCTTCAATAACAGCATCCGGATAAGTGTTTTTAATACGGATAAGCATCGCAAAAGCAGTTTGTTCAACCTCGTTGGCGTCGTTTAAATTAAGCACCACCCCACCTACTTCAGACTTTGAGGCAATACTTGGACTAATCAGTTTTAATGCGACTGGAAAACCAAGCTCTATGGCTTGCTCTTTGGCTTCTGTTGGGGTGTAAGCGACCTCAGTTTGAATGCATTTAATACCATAGTGGTTCAATACTTGGCTTGCCTGATGAGTAGGTAAGTAGCTTTGTCCATCATCTAAAAACTCATTAATAAGGGTTCTAGCTGCCACCTTATTTATTTTAGCGTCATCAGTGTTCGACTCAGGTGTTTGCGTTAAATGCTTTTGGTTACGACGATACGTTACCAAGTGCATAAATGCGCCTACAGCCCCTTCGGGCGTACGATAAGTGGGTATTGCGTTGTTTGAGCACACTTTTCTGGCGGCGTAAGATGCGTCTTCACCCATAAAGTTAGTTATAACGTAAGGGCGCGCCATTTTGGGTAATGTTTGTAAGGTTTCTACAATAATGTTGGCGTAGTCTTCGCTGGGCGCAAGCGCTGAGGGAGTATGGATAATCAGTAAGTTTTTAACTTCTTTTGCGTGCAGTAAAATTTCTAATGCTTGCTTATAACGCGCAGGTGCTGAGTCGCCAAAAATGTCCACAGGGTTTGAGGTGGTTTCTGATTGTGGAATGACTTTATTTAGCGCATTTCGGGTTTCAATGCTTAGTTCTGCTAATTTACCGGAGCTTTGAATTAGCTCATCAACAGCCATAACACCCGGGCCGCCACCATTAGTTAAAATTGTCAGTTGTTCTACTTTTAATAATTTTGGATGCATGGCGAGTGTTTGTGTCGCTGCAAATAGCTCTCGTAAATCATTTACACGCAGCATACCCGCTCGTTGAAATAACGCATCGTAAACAGCGTCAGAGCTTTGCTTTCCACCGGTGTGAATTTCGGCTGCAAGTGCGCCCGCAGTTGTTTTACCTGTTTTAATCGCAATTACAGGCTTACTAAAGGCCGCGGCTCTTGCTGCTGATATAAAGCCACGAATATCTTCAATGTTATCTATGTAGAGTAAAATAGCTTTGGTTTTAGCATCACGACCTAAAAAGTCGAGTAGTTCATTAAAGTTTATATCAAGGCAATCGCCTACTGATACAAAATATGAAAAGCCAATTTCTTTGTTTTTAGCCCAATCTAAAATGGTTGAGCATACTGCTGCTGATTGCGATACAAATGCTATTTTACCTGGGCTTGCCACGGTATGTGAAAAGCTCGCATTTAAACCAATATGAGGGATCAGCAAGCCTAAACAGTTGGGTCCAAGCAAAGTAACTTGCTTGGCTTGAGCACATGCTTTAAGCGCGCTTTTTTGCTCCCCAGACAGCCCATCGGCAATAACAATAGCGGTTTTACAGCCAAGCTCTCCAAGCTGCTCAATAATATCAATTAAGGTGTTTTTGTTAGTACAAATAACAGCAAGGTCGGGTACTTTTGGTAAGTCAGCAATAGAAGGGTAAGCAAGTACGCCATGTACTGCGCTATGGCTTGGAGTAACAGGCATTATCGGCCCTTTAAAGCCACCTTGAAGTAAGTTGCGCATAACCACAAAACCAGCCCGAGTTGATATGTTAGAGGCGCCAATAACGGCCACTGAGCTTGGGTTAAAAAATTGGGTTATACGCTTAAGGCTCATGGTTTTTCCTAGGCTGATTAAATTTTGCGTTATTTATAGTCTCAATGTACCCTGTTTACTGTGTTATTTCGAGCGTCTCGATGCTTATTATTGATATCAATCAAGGAGATTATTGTGAATAAAAACCCCGGTTTTTACATTGTTATAGCGGCTATTTGTTTAAGTATAGGCTTAATTAGCTTAGGGTTTATTTTAAAAAGTACCGCTTTGAGTGTGAAAGGGATGGAACGTACTGTGCAGGTTAAGGGATTGGCCGAGCGAGAAGTAATAGCCGATACGGTAATTTGGCCTCTGCAATTTAGTGATGCCGACAATAACCTTGAAAAATTAGTAAGCCGAGTTGAGAAAAAAAATGATGCGGTAACTGCTTTTTTAAAACTCCATGGTTTTGACGACGATGAAATAACAATAGGTAGCCAGTCAGTTATTGATAAGCAAGCACGTGAATACAGTAATGAAAATCAACAATTTAGATACATAGTGCGCTCAAATATTATTGTTTATTCTGCTGCGCCAGATAAAGTGCAAAACGCGCTGAGTAAAGTAAGCCAACTTGCTAAACAAGATATCGCAATAGTGCAAGATAGCTACGAAACAAAAGTTGAATACATCTTTACTGGCCTCAATGATGTAAAGCCTGCGATGGTGCAAGAAGCAACTGAAAAAGCGCGTGAAGTCGCTAATAAATTTGCTAAAGACTCTAATTCAAAATTAGGCAAAATAAAAACAGCTCGCCAAGGGCAATTTAGTATCAGTAATCGAGATTCAAACACACCGCAAATAAAAAATATAAGAGTGGTAACCAGTGTTGAATATTATTTAAATGACTAGGAAATAATATGTCAGAGTCTAAATATGGTCAGTTTGTACTGGCGCCCCGTTCGTATTTTTTCACTGCTATAGCGAGCGTAGTATTTGCGTTTATAGGCTTTAGTTATAATGCATGGCGGATGGAGGCAAGTGAAGATAACAACAATACACGCATTGCTAGCTTTCAAATCTTACAAGAACTAGCCGAGCTTGAGCTTATTGTATTTGCGGCACATTACGATAATAACAAAATAGATGGCAGCCCCAGAAAAGGCTGGGTTAAAGTTAACTTAATTCATGACTTAAACTACTTAGCCGTTGATGAAGTACATTTAAAAACAAAAGACTTACAAAAGGTCTGGCAAACAAATTGGCCAAATATGGTTGATCACCAAAGTGCTGCGCAATCTATTACACATGCCATAGACAGAGTGCGTACAGAAGTTGTGAGTGAATTAAAGCGCCTTGATTAAGTGAGCAACTTGCGCCGTTGAGCGTTGCAAGTAAGCGGCGCTCAGTAAAATTGTGGTCTCGTTAACTTTTTGCCTTTTTATTACGTTGGCAAGCTGTTGTTTAGCGTTAGGATTTTGTTTTTGCTCTATTTCCATTAATGCTAACAAAGCTGAAAATTCATACTTTACCGGTGTGCTAGGTTTATTTGCATAGGCTATGTAGCAGGCAACCGGTGTTAAGCCATGAGAGTTGGGCTGCGCCAGCGCTTTAGCTAACTCATCATTTGATTCAAACAACATCAAAGAGCGCACATAGTTAAATGGCAGCTTTGTAGCATCGGCATGCTTAAACACATTGTGCAGTACGTTATTTCCTTGTGTATCTTGTACTAAAAAGCCTTTATTTACTTTCAGCGCAGGGGTAAAAAAGCTCAATGCGTCAATATTAGTGAGTTGATTAATAAATGGAGAAGGCGCTGTGTTAGAGCTTAATATCCGCGTTGCTATGTTTTGCATAAAGTTATACTTAACACTTAACCGTTGGGCGCTGTCATATAAATGGTTAAGCTGCAAAGTTTGCTGAGCAGGGCTTAACTGCTTAAAGTCGTTATCGAGCTCATTTAACTGTTGCTTTGAAATACGCGCATTAAGTAGTTGTATGCTTAAATCCATTATTATTTCCAAAAATCTTTTTTACTACTATAAAACAAAAAAGGCCGCAAATGCGACCTTTCATATTTAAAGCAATTGTTTAAATTGGTTTTAAGCTTTTTTGCTTGCTACCCATTCATTAACAAAGTTCTCTAGTACATTTAGTGGTACAGGACCATTTTTAAGCACTACGTCGTGGAACTGGCGAATATCAAACTTATCACCCAGTTGCTTTTTAGCGTCTTCACGAAGCTCTAAAATCTTAAGCATACCCACTTTATAAGCCGTTGCTTGTGAAGGCATTACAATGTGACGCTCAACCATTTTAACACCGTCAGATGTTGCATTAGGCGTGTTATTTACGTAGTAATCAATACCTTCTTGGCGAGTCCACTTCATCGCGTGAATACCCGTATCAACCACTAGACGACATGCGCGCCATAGCTCCATTGAAAGACGACCAAAATCTGAGTAAGGGTCTGAGTACATGCCCATTTCTTTAGGAATGAACTCTGAGTATAAACCCCAACCTTCAATATACGCTGTGTAACCACCAAATTTACGGAACTTAGGAACGCCTTCTAGTTCTTGCGAAATAGCGATTTGCATGTGGTGACCCGGAATACCTTCGTGGTAAGCAAGTGCTTCCATTTGATATGTTGGCATAGCTTCCATGTCATAAAGGTTAGCGTAGTAAATACCTGGGCGTGAACCATCTGGAGCTGGCTGTTGGTAAAATGCCTTGCCCGCTGCTTTTTCACGGAATGCTTCAACTGCTTTTACTTTTAAATCAGCTTTTGGTTTAACAATGAATAACTCATCTAAGCGTGTTTTCATTGTATCAATAAGTCCAGTGGCTTCATCAAGGTAGCGTTGCTTACCTTGTGCATCATTAGGGTAGTAAAATTGTTTGTCAGTTTTCATAAACTGCATAAACGCTTTTAAGTCGCCTTTAAAGCCTACTTTATCTTTAATTTCACGCATTTCATCATGAATACGTGTCACTTCAGATAAACCAATTGCATGAATTTCTTTAGCCGTTAAATCTGTTGTCGTAGTGCGCTTAAGTGCGTTGTTATAAAACGCTTTGCCATCTGGTAATTTCCATGCGCCATCGCGATCATCAGCACGTTTCTCAAGCTGCGCTAGGTAATTAATTAGCTTAGAGTAAGATGGTTTAACAGCCGATTTTAATGCATCTGATGCATCGCTGATTAACGAGTCTTTTTCGTCTTGGCTAATTTCAAGCGCTGTTACTTTGCGTTTAAAGTCAGCAAGCAATGTAGAATCATCGCCTTTTTCAAACGGTGCACCGTGAATAATGTTTTTGCTTGAATCAATAACATGCGGGAATACAAATTTAGGGGCTATGATGCCTTTTTCTGCACGTACAGTTAAATCAACGATAAGCTGATCAATAACACCAGTTACACCATTTAGGCGTGAAATGTAGTCTTTAGCTTCTTTTACATTACTAATTGAGTGCTGATTAATTAAAAACGCAGGGATCATAGAATGCGTACCAAACATTTGGTTCACAGGGTAATTATGGTAGCGCCATTTAAAGTCAGCAATTGAGCTTTCAAGATCCTGTTTTTTTAAGTCGTAGCTAACTTTTGTTGCATCATCTAATAGATCACGATTAATTGCTTTTAATGCAACTAGGTCAGCTTTTGTTTGTGCTAAATCTTTAAGCTTTCTTTCTTCGCTGCCATCGTCCCATTTATCGTAATCTTGCTTAATCCCCATGTATGTTTGATATACAGGGCTGCTCATTACATCGCGGTTAAATGTATCTTCAAAAAATGCATTGGCTTTGTCTATTTCACTTTGTTGTGATTGAACTGCTTGTGCAATAGGGGCTGAAGTAGATTGTTGTGTTGTTTGCTGGCAGCCAGCAAGTAGTGCAACGCTTACTGCGGCCGCAATAAAAGTGAGTTTACGCATTGTTTTCCCTTTTGTTGTTAGAAACCCATTAGGGTGATTTATATTTATTAGTTTTATATTGTTGTGCAGTGCCTTAGCGCTACACAAACAATTCTAGCAGGTCATTTAAAAAGCGATGACCTTTTAAGGTTACCTGCCAATGGCTGTCTGTTTGAGTCAATAAACCTTTATTTATTGCTTGGTTTAATGCACTTTGCTGACTTTGCAGCGGCAGTGTTGTTAGTTTATTAAAATCATTAATTGGGCAAGGCTCAACAAGGCGAAAGCGATTCATAAAAAATTCAAACGCTAAATCGTCCTGCTCTACATGCCAGCTTTTATACATATATGGTTTAATTAAATCCATATAGCCGCGTGGATGTTTAACCTTTTCGGTACGCGTTATAAGCCCTGTATTTGCATCAGTAACCTTACCATGTGCGCCGCAGCCAATACCGAGATAATCGCCAAAACGCCAATAATTTAAGTTATGTTGGCATTGATAGCCCGGTTTTGCATAGCCCGATATTTCGTATTGCACGTAACCTGCTTGCGCGAGTAACTCAACCCCTTGTTCTTGAATGTCCCACAGTGTTTCATCTTGTGGCAAGGTAGGGGGCTTTGAAGCAAACTGAGTATTGGGTTCAATAGTTAGTTGATACCAAGATATATGCGGTGGATCGAGCGCTATTATTTGTTTTAAATCACTCAGAGCATCATCAAGTGTTTGCCCAGGTAAGCCATGCATTAAATCAAGGTTAAAGCTATTTAAACCGGCTTCTTTAGCTTGTTGCGCGGCATAGTTTGCCTCGTCGCTGCCATGAATCCGACCAAGTGCTTTTAACTTGTCGTTTTGCATGCTTTGCACACCGATAGAAATACGGTTAATGCCTGCTTTTACGTAATCTTTAAAGCGACCTGTTTCTACTGTACCAGGGTTGGCTTCAAGGGTGATTTCGCAGTGTTCTTCAAGCCCAATTAGGTTGTCGACTTCATTTAATAAACGGGTATAAGCTGCACCAGTTAATAAGCTTGGTGTGCCGCCACCAATAAAAATGCTGTGAATTTTACGTCCTTGCACTAAGTGCAAATCTGCTTTTAAGTCATCAATTAAGTGTTGAACATATTCAGCTTCAGGTATTTCACCTTTTTGTCCGTGGCTATTAAAATCGCAGTACGGGCATTTTTGCACGCACCAAGGCACATGCACATATAAGCTCAGTGGTGGAAGGTTCACAGGCCGCCTTTTTGCTGTAGTTCTAGTAATAATTTTTGCAGCGCTTGTCCGCGATGACTCACTGCATTTTTTTGCTCTTTTGTAAGCTCAGCACTCGTACAATTTTTCTCTGCTACAAAAAACACAGGATCGTAACCAAATCCACCGTTGCCATTTTGAGTGAGCGTAATTTCGCCCTCCCAACTAGCACTACAAATAAGCGGAGTAGGGTCGTCTGCGTGGCGCATTAACACCAGTACACACCAAAAACGTGCACTGCGAATAGGATTATCACCTAAATCTACGAGTAACTTATCAATGTTATCTTGATCGCTGGCACCTGGGCCTGCAAAACGGGCTGAGTAAACACCGGGTGCGCCATTTAGGCCATCAACTTCCAAACCTGAGTCATCGGCAATAGCAGGCATGCCAGTAATTTTAGCAGCATGGCGCGCTTTAATAATGGCATTTTCAACAAAGGTAGTGCCGGTTTCGGCAACTTCACCTACGTTAAAATCGCTCTGTGGAACTACATTAATATTCAAAGGGCTTAGCATGTTAGCTAGCTCTTTTACTTTGCCAGGGTTACCTGTAGCAAGTACTAAAGTTTTGGTCATGTTATTAATCTACGTAAAATTTTTGCTGAAACTGTAATTTTTGAAATTGATTACTTTGTTGTATTTCAATCTCAAAGCGTAAAATCTCTTCGTTGGTGTAATCAACTTGGGCAAGGTAATAAATTGACTCACCTTCTTTTACTTCTTTAAAAGTAAGCGTTTGCTTGTTGCCAAGTAGGTTTTTAGCTGTGCCTGTAATCTTTGCCGTTTGGGCTGTGTTTTCGGCATCATTTTTTAAAACAGAAATATTCAAAATGCCTTTGTATCCGCTTCGCTCAAGGCCATACGCTTTTGCTATTTTTGGCTGAATAAAAGTAGAAGGAAAAGCGATGTAATGCACTTGCCAAGGGCCAAGCTCTTTGTATTGTGCGCCCTGCATTTCTTCGCTTTGCGCGTTAAATGCAAATGCTAAACAAGCAATAAAACAAAACTTAATTAAACGGTTCATTATGTATTCCTCAAAACATATAAAAAAGAGGCCTTTGGGCCTCTAATTAAAAAATCTATATTAGACTAAAAAATCCATAAGCAGCATTTGCAAAAACTGAATACCAATAATAAGCACTAAAACTGATAAATCTAAGCCACCCATTGATGGTAATATTTTACGAATTGGTTTTAGCATTGGTTCAGTAAGCTGGTGGAAAACCGCTTCTATAGGGTTATAACCTTGGCTAACCCAACTTAAAATAGCGCGAATAATAAGTACCCAAAATACTAAATTAAGGCCTTCTTTTAGTACCGTTATAAGTGCTTGAATAAGTACAGGCTGTATTGCCCACGCATTATATATAACAAGCATTAAAGTACTAATTTTGGCTACAGCCACTATAAATGCCAGCAACAGAGATGCTAAATCAAGTCCGCCAAACCCCGGAATGATTTTACGCAGTGGTTTTACCGCAAACGACGTGGCTTTAACCACAAACTGGCTCATTGGATTATAAAAGTCGGCTTTTGCCCACTGCAGCCAAAAGCGCAGTAATACCACCATTAAAAACAAATCAAACAGGGTACTGATTAAAAATTGCATGGCATTCATAGTGTAACCTTCAATAAAAAGTGGTTTTAAAGTTCTTTTTCCATTTGCTCTGCACGCGCAATACACGCATCCATTGCATCGCCAACGGTTTTAGTTAAGCCTTCGTCTTTTAAGTGCTCAACAGCTGCGTGAGTAGTGCCGCCTTTAGATGTTACGTTTGAACGTAGTTGCGAAATACTAATATCAGGCTGGCTAAGTGCCATTTCGGCAGCGCCAAGGGCTGTTTGTTGTACCAGGCGACGAGCGTCTTCATCGTTAAAGCCCAGCGCTTTTGCTTTTTCTTCTATGGCTTCCATAAATAAGAAAAAGTAAGCAGGTGATGAGCCGGTTACAGCAATAATATCGTTAATTTGTGACTCTTTTTCCACCCATACAACAATGCCCGTGCATTCAAAAACTTGTTGTACAAATTCGTGTTCGCTTGGTGTTTCGCCCGCACCATATAAACCTGATACTCCGCGACCTAATAAAGATGGCGTGTTTGGCATGCAACGTACCATTTTAACGTCTTGGCCTAGCATTTCACGCAAACGTTTTACAGTTAAGCCCGCCGCAACAGAAATAAACAGTTTATCGCTAAAATCTACGCCCGACTCTTGAAACGATTTACATAAATCGCCCATCATTTGTGGTTTAACAGACAAAACAATTACATCAGCATCGCGCAGGGCTTCGTTATTGTCACTGGTGGTTTGCACCTTGAAATCAAATGCTACCTTTTCAAGCTTTTCTTGGTTGCGGTTAGTCGCAATTATGTTACTTGCGTTAAAGCCGTTTTTTACCATGCCACCAATAATGGCGTAGCTCATATTACCTGTGCCTATAAATGCGATTTTTTTATCTGACATAAATCTGTTATCACCTTTTAAGTTCGTGTTCCAAAAATGTCTGTGCCGACTCTTACCATGGTTGAACCTGCACTAATGGCAGCTTCAACATCACCGCTCATACCCATCGACAAAGTATCTACTTGAGGATATTGGGTCTTTAGTTTATCAAAGCAAGTTTGTAATTGCTCAAAAGATTGAATTTGCGTATCCAGATCGTCACTTTTAGCCGGAATTGCCATTAAACCGCGAAGTGTTAAGTGCTCACATTGGTTAATAAAATCGGCAAGTTCAGAAATTTGCCCAACACTACAACCCGATTTAGCTTCTTCTTCGCTTATATTTACTTGAATAAGTATATTAAGAGGCTGTTTATCGCCTGGCCGCTGGGAATCTAATCGCTTTGCTATTTTTATGCGATCAACACTTTGCACCCAATCAAAGTTGGCAGCCACTAAAGCACTTTTATTTGATTGAATAGGTCCAATGAAATGCCAAATGATATCGCTATATGACTGTAGTTGAGCTATTTTATCTATAGCCTCTTGAACATAAGATTCACCAAATTCGCGCTGGCCATGCTCATAAGCTGCAATAACATCTTCGCTTGGTTTAGTTTTAGACACTGCTAGTAGAGTAACTTCGTTAGTGTTTCGCTGTGCGTTTTTTGCCGCGTCTGCAATTCTAGCGTAGGCGGATGTGAGTCGTTCTGCTATTGTAACCATATATTTATCAGTTAGTTGTGGAGTCATAAATGGATATTACCGAATTATTAGCGTTTAGTGTGCAACACAAAGCATCCGATTTACATTTATCATCGGGTGTTTCACCTATGATACGCGTAGACGGTGATGTTCGCCGCATTAATATACCAGCCCTTGCAGATAAAGACGTAAACAGTCTGGTTTACGATATTATGAACGATAATCAACGCAAGGACTACGAACAAAATCTCGAAGTGGATTTTTCGTTTGAAGTGCCTAATTTAGCACGTTTTCGTGTGAATGCATTTAACTCTAATCGCGGCCCTGCTGCGGTATTTCGTACCATACCAAGTGAAGTGTTAACGCTTGATGATTTAGGTGCGCCAGATATTTTTAAAACAATCTCCGATACCCCACGTGGACTCGTGTTAGTGACAGGCCCAACGGGCTCTGGTAAATCAACAACACTTGCCGCTATGGTCGATTATATAAATCAAAATAAACATCACCATATACTAACAATCGAAGATCCAATCGAGTTTGTTCACGATAATAAATTAAGTTTAATTAACCAACGTGAAGTTCACCGCGATACACATAGCTTTTCAAACGCGCTACGTAGTGCATTGCGTGAAGACCCTGATGTAATACTTGTGGGTGAGTTACGTGATTTAGAAACAATTCGTCTTGCAATGACCGCTGCTGAAACGGGTCACTTAGTGTTTGGCACGCTACATACAACATCTGCACCAAAAACTATTGACCGTATTATTGATGTATTCCCAGGTGAAGAAAAAGCTATGGTACGCTCAATGTTATCTGAATCTTTACGTGCGGTAATTTCACAAACACTGCTTAAAAAAATTGGTGGTGGGCGAGTTGCAGCACACGAAATTATGATTGCAGTCCCTGCTATTCGTAACTTAATTCGTGAAGATAAAATTGCACAAATGTATTCGTCTATTCAAACCGGTGCGTCTGTGGGCATGCAAACAATGGATCAGTGTTTAACTAATTTAGTTAATCACGGTATTGTTACAAATACGGCAGCGAAAGAAAAAGCGCAAGACAAAACACAATTTGGTGGGTAAGAAATTATTATGGCTTTATCTTTAAACGACTTTTTACTCATAATGATTGAGAAAAAGGGTTCTGACCTATTTGTATCGAGTCAGTTACCTGTAAGTGCAAAAATAAACGGCGAGCTAATAGCTCTTAGTGACGATAGACTGACTGATGAGCAATCGCTTGAGTTAGTAGAATCTGCAATGAGCGAAAAGCAAAAAGCAGAATTTCATACAACGAAAGAGTGTAACTTTGCGATTGCTACCGACGAAGGGCGTTTTCGTATTTCTGCTTTTTGGCAGCGCGATAGAGCAGGTATGGTTATTCGCCGTATTGTGACGCAAATTCCTGATGTGAGTGATTTAGGTCTGCCGTCTACGCTGACAGATGTAATTATGTCTAAACGCGGTCTTGTCTTATTTGTAGGTGGTACAGGTACGGGTAAATCGACCTCACTAGCTGCACTTATTGGTTATCGAAACCGTAATCAACGAGGTCATATACTGACCATTGAAGATCCGATAGAATTTGTTCATGAGCATCGTAAAAGTATTATTACTCAGCGCGAAGTAGGGCTTGATACAGAAAGCTTTGAGTCGGCACTTAAAAGCTCATTACGCCAAGCTCCAGATGTTATTTTGATTGGTGAAATTCGATCGCAAGAAACCATGGAATACGCCCTAAGCTTTGCTGAAACCGGGCACCTGTGTGTTGCAACACTACATGCTAATAATGCGAACCAAGCGATTGACCGTATTATGCATTTAGTACCAAAAGAAAAACACGATAAGCTTAAGTATGACTTAGCACTTAACTTACGTGCCATTGTTGCTCAGCAATTAGTGCCGACTGCTGATGGTGAAAGCCGTGTTGCAGCTATTGAAATATTGCTTAACTCACCAATGGTCGCTGAACTGATTAAAAATGGTGATATTGGCGGAATTAAAGAGGCAATGGCTAAGTCGAAAGAAATGGGCATGCAAACCTTTGACCAAGCGTTATTTGAGTTGTACAGACAGCAGCGAATTAACTACGCTGATGCACTGCACCATGCTGACTCACCAAATGATTTACGCTTAATGATAAAACTGCGCAATAACGAACAACAAGGTGCGGGCTTTTTACAGGGCGTTACTATTGATGGCCTTGATGATAAAAATAGCGATCAATAATTTAAAAGTAATTAATAAAAAAGCGCCAATTGGCGCTTTTTTTATTTGTATAAAGGGTTGTTTATATAGCCAGTTTATTCACCGTAACTAGATTCAAAAAAGCTTTCTAAAATAATAACCGCAGACATATTATCTACGTTACCTTTACCTAAGTTTTTATAGCCGCCACTTTCAAAAAGTCGCGCTTTAGCATCCGCTGTCGTTAAGCGCTCATCCTGTGTTTGCACAGGAATGCCATAATGATTATGCAATCTGTTGGCAAACTTTTTTGCTTTAAAGGTAACCTCTTGTGATGTTCCATCCATATTTAGTGGTAAACCAACAACCATTAAGTCAGGCTGCCACTCGGCTACTTGTACGGCGATATGGTCCCAGTTAGGAATGCCATCTTGTGCTTTTACAGCCTTAAGGCTAGACGCACTGCCGGTTAACTCTTGCCCAATAGCAATACCAATACTTTTGGTGCCAAAGTCAAAGCCCATTACAGTGCGTTCGCCTTGCGGCTTAAGCGATTTTTTTGTCATGTGTATCTTGTTTAAGTTTGCTAAGGGTTAGTTACTATTATGCGTGACCAGCTTCAGGGCTGAGTTGGCTAATATCAAAGCCCAACATTGAAACTGCTTTTTCCCATCGTTTTTCAACGGGGGTATCAAAAATGATCTTCGGATCGGCTTCTATGATCAACCAGCTGTTATCAAGTAACTCTTGTTCGAGTTGTCCTTGCTCCCACCCTGAATAACCAAGTGTAATAATAAACTGCTCTGGTGCTTGTGCAGTGGTTAAGTTTGCTAGAACGTCTTTTGAGGTAGTGATCATAATATCGCTACTGAGTTTTTGACTTGCTGAATAACCCGATTGGGGAGAGTGCAGTACAAAACCACGGTCAGTTTTAACGGGCCCACCTGCAAACACACTTACTTTTGCAGCGTTTTGCGTTTTGTCGTTATCAATTTCTATTTTATCTAAAAGTTCGCCAACAGTAACATCAATAGGTTGGTTTATTACCAAGCCCATAGCCCCATCTTCATTGTGCTCACAAATATAGGTAACAGCACGTTTAAAAAAAGGGTCTTGCATTGACGGCATCGCGATTAAAAAATGATTTTCTAATGACTGCATAGATTTCACCCTTTTTAGTTAATGAACTTTGAGTATGGCATAGTTATTTAAATTGACATAAAAAGCCCATTAATTGCATGAAAGGCTTAAACTAATGGGCTTTTTATTGTGGTAATTACTTACCTAATTTACGCTCAATTGCATCAAATAAAATACCTGTGATAGAAATATCATAAGCAGCTTCAATTTCGCGTACGCACGTTGGTGCAGTTACGTTAATTTCAGTTAATTTATCGCCAATAATATCTAAACCTACAAATATTAAGCCTTTTTCTTTGAGCGTTGGTGCAACAGCTTGCGCTATTTTTAAATCTGATTCGCTAAGTGGACGGGCTTCACCTCGACCGCCTGCAGCCAAATTACCGCGTGTTTCACCATTTTGTGGTATTCGCGCTAAACAATATGGAATAACTTCTCCATCAACTACTAGTACGCGCTTATCGCCTTGTTTGATCTCTGGAATGTAATTTTGCACCATTGCGAAGCGGCTGCCGTGCTCGGTTAACGTTTCACAAATTACACCAATGTTGGCATCGTCTTCTCTGATGCGAAAAATCGATGCGCCACCCATGCCATCAAGCGGCTTTAAAATAATGTCTTTATGCTGTGCTAAAAATTCACGAATTTGTTTTTGGCTACGTGTAACAAGTGTGTCTGGCGTATGCTCGCTAAACCATGCTGTAAACAGCTTTTCGTTAGCATCGCGAAGGCTTTGTGGCTTGTTAATTATTAACGTACCTTCTTGTTCAGCACGCTCTAAAATATACGTCGCGTAAATGTATTCAGTATCAAAAGGAGGGTCTTTACGCATTAAAATTACGTCAAGATCGGCAAGGGCTATAGTGGTTTTTTCTTCAAGCTCATACCATTTTTCTGCATTATTAAACACTTGCGCTTTAGACGCTGTAGCGTACGACTTACCTTTACGAAGAGATAAATCGTCCATCTCCATATAATAAATTTCGTAGCCACGTTCTTGCGCTTGCATCATCATTGCAAAACCGGTGTCTTTTTTGATGTTAAATCCACTAATAGGATCTGAAATAATACCTAACTTAATTGCCATGCGCTGTGCCTTACTATAAATGTTACTGTTTATATGAGGGTGCTTTTAGTTATTTCAATTAGCTAAATCGCCAAATTGAAGTTGTAATGCACTTAAGACCGTTAAAGCGGCTGTTTCCGTTCGTAAAACGCGCGGGCCTAAGCGAATATCTACAAACTCTAGTTGTTTGGTTAGTGCCATTTCATCGTCGGTAAAGCCACCTTCGGGGCCTACTAAAAAGCGTACGCCATCTTTAGGTACCGTAATGGTTTTAATGCTGTGCTCAGCACGAGGGTGAAGAGTGAGCTTAATTGCATCGGTTTGTTGTGCAAGCCATTGTTTTAAATCTATAGGTGGGTGAATAATTGGCACAAAATTACGCCCTGACTGCTCAGCCGCAGCAATTGCAATTTTTTGCCATTGTTGGTGTTTTTTCTCAAGACGATCGCCCATTAGTTTCACACCACAGCGTTGACTAAAAATAGGGGTGATTTCGGTAATACCTAGTTCAACTGACTTTTGAATTGTAAAATCCATTTTATCACCACGAGATACACATTGACCTAAATGAATTTTAAGTGGAGATTCTACATCGTGAGGGTTAAGTTCTAATGGCATTACGACGACTGTTTTTTTTGTTACCTCAATTATTTCACTAAGGTATTCGCCACCTTCGCCATTAAAAATAGATACATGCTCGCCTACTTTCATGCGCAGCACTCTGCCAATATGCCCTGCAGCATCGTCATCTAAAGTTACAGGGGTGTTTAGGGCAATACTCGATGTTTGATAAATATGAGGAACTCGCATAGGGCGTCACTTACTACATAGCGTAAAATATATATTGCTATGGTAAGTAAGCTGGGGGCTGTGCGCAATTATTTATTTTTATTAAGTTGTTCGGCGAGATCTATTAAATCTTGTGGGGTGTGTGCTATATCGTGATGATTTTGCGAAGGTTCCGTTAACGTCTCGTCGGTAACCCGGCTGAGTGTATAGCCTGTATCATCAAGATTTATTAAAAAGCGTTCTTCATGTAAGGAGTTATAAATAAAGCGCTGCTTATCACTTGCGAGTAAATAATCGGTGCTATTGAAAAGGACTCCGTGTAAATCGTGATGATCTTTTAAATAATTAATTAACTCAGAAACGCTTATTTCGTTTTCAAGATCGCAATAACTGTAGTCTTTAATAAGCTCGTCAAACATCATTTTTACTAATTGGCGGGTATTACTGCCTGCAGCAATAAGTGTACTCGCTTTTGTTATGCCATTACTATTTACATAGTATTCGGCAAATGCGCGGCTAAATTCGTTGTCTATGTCAATTAACAAATAGTTCGTTATTTCAGGCGGCATAGAGCTAGGACCTTGTTGCATCTAAGTAATTACCATTATTACTTAAATGCAGACGTTTTAATTGCTGTATTTTCAGTAAAAAAGGTCTAAAGAGAAAACATACTAATAAGTAAATAACCTATAGCACAAAAAACAGCAAATTCTATGCATGCTACCCCAATATTATCTTGATGGTCTATTTCAAGAGCCGTATCAATATTTGGTAAAGAGATAACTTTTATCACATACGTTAAGCCGTAAAGTAGTATCCACATTACACCGCAATGCATTACAAGTGTAAATATGTTTTCAACCATTTTACCGTTTTGAAATGCTGCGCTAGATAAACCAGCATATACAGCCAACGCTAAGCCAATTGATTTTCCAGCATATCTTATACCAATAGATGTATTTTCTAGGTTAAAGTTACTTTGTAGTGACGCACCTTGGTTTGCTTTTGCAAAACGGTGTTCTCGTATTTTGCTATCAAGTGCAAACATCCCCTGAAGTGTAAAAAAGCTAACGCAAGCAATAAGTAAGTTGCTAAACCCTTGCGTGTGGGTCCACGTGTACAAGCCCAGAGCAATAATACAGTTAGCGATTAACATTCCTGAGTCTACCAATGCAGCACATACATTTTGTTTTAGTATGGCAGCTTCTTCATTAAATCTGTGGAGTATCCATTTTCTGTGAATTAAATGGCCCACTTTTATAAAAGTGAATAAGAGAACAATAATAATTAATACTTTTAACGGGTTTGACTGTGCAGTGCTTACGCTTATTTCGTCAAATAAAAAGGCTATAGTGGCTATAACAACCGATATTTCAGATGCAAAACTAATACCCATGGCAAAGTTGTCGTGTTGCGCTAACTCATCTTTAAGCGCTTGTTTTGCTTTGATTTGAGTGACAACTCGTAAACAAAAAATAGTTATGCAAATAACCGCAAAACTAATGGCAATCGCAATAAAACTAGTGTTAGATAAAGACAAATATGACATGGTGATCCTAATTAAGTTAACCTTTCTAGGTTTTAATCATTCTAGTACGGTTATTGATGATATAAAAGAGAGGATTGATGAGTAACGTAAAGCAACTTCCTATTCAATTACAAAAACTTGGCTTGATGCGCTTTGAACAGTTATACCCGCAGCAAAGTAAACAAAGTGAAGTTGTAAGGTTATTAGCATTAAGCGACTTTGCTTGGCGCAGTTTAGAGTCACAACCTGATTTAAATACCTGGCTATTATGCAAAGACGAAATACAAAATAGAGTAATAGACTCTCCTTTTAAAAACCTGAATTTAGCTGACCTTGATGAAGCACAGTGCCATAAAGTACTTCGTCAATATCGTGAAAAGTACTGGCTTAAAGTCGCCTTTTTAGATTTATGCTGTAATAACCCCATTGCCGATAGTATTAATTATATAAGCCAACTGGCTGACATGCTAATTAATAGCGCCAACCAATGGGCGCATGCACAGGTGGCAAAAGTAAATGGTGAACCGCTTGATGGGCAAAACCAAGCAATGCCGCTAATGGTATTGGGGATGGGGAAGCTTGGCGGACAGGAGCTAAATTATTCCTCTGATATTGATCTTATTTTTGCGTATCCGCGCAGCACAAAAACCCAAGGTGGCCGCAGAAGCCTTGAGGCCCAAGTGTTTTATACCAAAGTTGCACAAAAACTGATTGCAGCACTTAACCAAGCCACCGGTGATGGGCAAGTATTTAGAGTTGATATGCGCCTACGCCCGTTTGGCGAAAGCGGCCCTTTGGTTATGAGCTTTAATGCCATTGAAGATTACTACCAAGAACAAGGGCGCGACTGGGAACGCTACGCCATGTTAAAAGGGCGCTTAATTGGCACTCCTAATAAGTATTGGGATGAATTTATTAAGCTTTTAAAGCCGTTTGTTTACCGCCGGTATATTGATTTTTCGGTGATTGAATCCTTGCGTAAAATGAAGTTAATGATTGCACAAGAGGTTCGCCGTAAACGCTTAACTAATAATATAAAACTAGGCGCTGGTGGTATTCGTGAAGTTGAATTTATAGTGCAAGCCCTGCAAATGGTAAGAGGTGGGCGAGAGGCTAATTTGCAAACCCAATCTTTACTCAAAGCATTAAATGAGTTGGCACTTAACCAAGTTATAGATGAGCAAGAAGCAAGCGAGCTGAGGCGCAATTACCTTTATTTACGTAAAGTTGAGCAGTATCTTCAAATATTTGACGATCAGCAAACGCAAACACTCCCCGATGATGAATTGAATCAGCAGCGCTTAAATTTATTATTAGAACAAGCTGATTTTTCTGCCACTTTAAACACTATAGAAAAGGTGATGAAACAAGTTAACGGTGAGTTTGCACTTGTGATTGGCGAGGAAACCGTGCCACTTGATACCTGTGAAGGCGCATTTATTAGTGCTTGGGATCATGGTGATGTGAGCTTTTTAAAAGAGGCCAGAGATGAATGGCAAGCACCCCTTAACGATTTTAAATTAAGGCTGTCTAAGGTAAATATAGGTAACCGAGGGCGTGACACTCTTGATAAGTTAATGCCTGTTTTACTAAATCAATTAAATGACTTTAATGCCAGTGCAGCAGCTTTCACAATGGTTTGCCAAATTTTTAATAAGATAATTTCGCGTACTGCCTATTTAGAATTGCTTTACGAAAACCAAGGTGCATTAAAGCAACTTGTTTTACTGTGTTGTCATAGCAAATGGATAGGGGAGCATATTTCTCGCTACCCCATATTACTTGATGAACTAATAGACCCCGCAGTTCTTTATAAGCCAACCCCGCTCACAGCGTATAAAGATGAAATAAGACAGTATTTTTTACGAATAGAGCATGACGATTTAGAACTGCAAATGGAGTCGCTTAGGCAATTTAAGCAAACGCATCAATTACGAATTGCTGCCGCCGATGCAACCGGTGTTCTTGACGTAATGAAAGTAAGCGATCATTTAACCGTACTGGCAGAGGCGATTGTTGATCAAGCTGTTAATATTGCATGGCATAACACTGTTAAGCGCTTTGGGATGCCCCCTGGCACAGATGATGAAAATAAAGGTTTTGCTGTTATTGCATATGGTAAAACAGGTGGCTTAGAAGTCGGGTACGACTCAGATCTAGATTTGGTGTTTGTGCATAATCATGATGGCTCAAGCCTAACTAATGGTGAAAAACCGATAGATTCTCGCCAGTTTTATTTAAAGCTCGCTCAGCGCTTAATGCATTTATTTAATACCCGTACTGCATCGGGCATTTTATACGAGCTTGATACACGATTACGTCCTGAAGGAGCCTCTGGTTTATTGGCTATCAATTTAGAGAGCTTTAATCACTATCAGCAAACTCAAGCATGGACGTGGGAGCATCAAGCACTTGTTCGGGCTCGATTAATTTTAGGTCAAAACGATCTGATAGATCGTTTTTCACAAATTCGTAAAAATATACTTTGCCAGCAACGCGATGATACCGTGCTAAAAGCTGATGTAATAAAAATGCGCGAAAAAATGCGCGACCATCTAGCGAAGGGAAATATTGATCAATTTGATTTAAAACAAGATGTTGGTGGCATGGCTGATATTGAGTTTATTACGCAATATTTAGTACTTAAACACGCAAACGAGTTTGAACAGCTTACAGTTTACTCAGATAACGTAAGAATATTAACGGATGCGGCAAATATAGGTTGTATTACTAAAGAGCAAAAGCAGCAGTTGATAAAAGCGTATATTGATTACCGCTCGTGTTATCACGTGTTGAGCTTGGAGCAAAAAGGCAAATTGATCCCGCGAGAAACGTTTTTACAAGATATTACTAACGTAACTAATATTTGGAATAGTATTTTTGAATTGAATTGAATTGAATTGAAAACCCAAGCGCTTGCTTGGGTTTTTGTATGTGTAAACCCTTAAACCTTTAGTTTTAAACAGTTTGTACGTACAAATTCTGATGGTAACTCGGTAATAACCGCTGCTCTTTGTTTATGGCAAAAGTAAGTATAAACCTCATGCTCAAAGTCATCATTTATAGCGCGCCCAATTTGGTACAGTGCTGAAGTAAAGTTACTGTCTACTCTAAAATGATCTTTAACTACGTAATCTTTACTTAAGTACCAGTAGAGCTCAATCCCCTCGTTTTTAGCATATTGATTAAGTACATCTTTAAGAGTCGTGCCATTTTCAAAGCGCCTAGGTTCAACTTCTCCAGTCCAATTTGTAGGCATTGGATCTACTGTTCGCGCACGTTCAGCCAATACTCTATCCAAGGTTTGTTCTGGTGTTTTAAGTTTTAAAACAAATTGATCTCGTTCTTTATTACTTTTTACTTGGTTACGAATGGAGGAGTAAAAGCGTGATAATCCTTCGGCGGCTGCATTTTTAGATTTTTTAATATCAAATACAGAACCATCACCCACTAAGAAGTATACGGCGAGTGCTATTAGCACGGCTGCAAATGATAAATGTCTAATCCAAAACCACATGATTATTACCCACCTTATTTGTTCCTATTATTGTTATACCATTACTTTTTGTAAAAAGAAGGGGTATTTTTATCCGGTCGAGTTTTAAAGCGACGGTGTAGCCACATGTATTGCTCTGGTGCTGCATTAACAGATTGTTCCATGCGTTGATTTACACGTGCAACATCAGCCTTATCATCACCACTTGGGAAGTTTTCAAGCTCAGGTACTACCTCTAAATGATACTTTCCATTTTCGTCACGACGCGAGATTAAGCTCATAGTTTCGCAGTTTTTACTGCCAGCAAACATAAGAGTACCTGTTGTCGTTGCTGTGTCAGGGACGGCGTAAAATGGCACAAACTCACAGCGGTTACGGCCGTAATCTTGGTCAGGTAAGTAATAGCATACTTTTTTGTTTTTTAATGATTTTAGTAAACCTTTTACATCTTTTCGGCCAATTAGGTATTCGTTAGAACGAAGGCGGCCATTAGTTGTAAAGTATTCCATTAGAGCGTTGTTGTGAGGGCGGTAAAAGCCTAAACCTTGGCATTTTAATCCCATTACACGACTCGCCATTTCAAGATGCAGAATATGAGGTACAAGTAATAAAACACCTTTACCAGATGCCTGTACGCGCTCAAAGTGTTCCAAACCTTTGATTGAGCCATATACACTTTTTACTCGCCACTGCGGCCACCACCAAGCCATGCCGGTTTCAACCATTGCAATGCCGGTGTTTTCCATATTTTTGAGTACAAGGTCTTTTTGATCTGCTTCGCTCATATCAGGAAAACACAGCTTAATATTTACTTCTGCAATATGGCGACGGCGCTTCATAAATTTATGGACTAAGCGGCCAAGTTGCTTACCCATTGCCAGCTGTAGCTTTTGTGGTAGCCAAGAAATTAAGTATAAAAATAAAACGCCAACCCACGTTAGCCAGTATCGAGGGCCTAAAAAAGATGCTTTAAAAGGAGATGAGGTGACCACAAAAATCTCTCTGAGAATAAAAACGATAGTTTAACGCTAAGCGCTATAAAATACAAAAAGCCAGCTACATGCTGGCTTCGAATAAATCTATATTATGTTTAGCTGTAAAAGTTAAGCTGATTTTAAACCTTGGTTTATAGCAACCAAATCTTCACTTGTTAGTGTACCCGCAGCTTGTTTTAAGCGAAGGGTAGATAACACATAACGGTAACGCACATCAGCAAGGTTACGTTTTGCATCGTATAAATTTTGCGTACTCACTAGTACGTCAACAATGGTACGAGTACCTACTTCAAAACCGGCTTCAGTTGCTTTAAGGGCACTTTGAGCTGAAACAACCGCTTGCTCTAGCGCTTTGTAAGTCGCAATATCTGAAACAACTTGATTATAAGATGTAATTACTGTGCGAGTGACTGCGCGGTAATTTGTTTCATAATCTTGGCTCGCTGATACGTAAAACGCACGCGCTTGGTTTGTTGCAGCAACCGTTGCGCCACCTGAATATAAAGGTACGCTAAAGTTAAGCCCAACAGAGCTTGAGTCTGAACGCGGTTGGTCATCAAAATTAGCGCCATTTATTTGAGTGTCTGTAAGAGAGTCACCATAACTTGCACTTAGAGTTAGTTTTGGATAATGACCTGCTTTTGCTAATTCAATTTGATCTTTTGCAATATCAACCGTTACTTTAGAGACTTGTAAGTTGATATTTTTATCTTCAGCTACTTTAACAAAGTCGCTTGAGCGCTTAGTTGGCTTAGTTGTTGAGAAAGTATCTGTATTTAAAAAGTCTAATTTTTCGTGATATTTACCAGTTATCTCACGAAGTTGCTCGCGTGCAGTTTCTACAGCATTACTGGCAATAATTTCTTGGGCTACTGAGTTATCAAACTGAGCTTGTGCTTCGTGTACGTCTGTTATAGCTGTTAAACCTACTGCATAACGTTGTTTTGTTTGCTCAAGTTGACGTGCAATGGCACGTTTTTCAGCTTCGACAAATTCAAGGTTATCACTGGCACTTAATACGTTAAAATAACCTTCAGCAACGCGTACAATTAAATTTTGTTTAGCTGCATCATATAGGCCGCTTGCTTGTAGAGCTTGCTTATCGGCAATATCTAAAGTGTTCCAAGCACCTAAATCAAATAATGTTTGGCTTAAACTTACACCGCGAGAGAATTGGTCTGTATCACTTTCAACTTTTACTTGGTTAGATAAGTCGCCAACGCTTTGGTACGACGTTGCATCGCTTTTCGTATAACCCATAGTTAAACCAATTTGAGGTAATAGTGCACTCATCGCCAAATCGCTTTGGTAAGACTGCGCATCGGCTTGGGCTTTTGCTTTTAAAACAGTAGGATCGTTAGCTGTCGCTATTTCAAAAACTTGTAGTAAATCTTCAGCTTTCACTGCTGTTGCACCTAATGCGCATGATAAACTAACTAGCGCCGCAAGAATGTTCTTTTTCATGTGGGGTTCGGTCCTTAGACAATTTTTGTACTAAAAGCATGTTAACCTGTTTTACTGCATAACAAAAAAAATAATTAGTAAAACAGTATGTTCAAGTGTAACAGAATATATTAACGCATTTTAAAGCTTTAGATAAGTAGGAGGTAGGCACGTGGTTGATAAAAAGCTCGTTCAATTTACACATAAAGATGTAAATTTAAAGCCAATAAAAAACCTTTATAAAGGTTTTTTTCAGGTTGATTTATACCAGTTTGAACATGCTCTTTTTGCGGGTGGAAAATCAGAGCTAATTAGCCGAGAAATATTAGAACGTGGCGATGCAATTGCAGTACTCCCTTACGATCCAATATCAGATACTGTTCTTTTAATTGAGCAAATACGTATTGGCGCTATTAAAAGTAAGCACTCGCCGTGGCTACTAGAATGTATAGCCGGAATGACTGACGGCAGTACGGATTACGAATCAGTTGTAAAAAAAGAAGCGTATGAAGAAGCAGGGCTTGAATTAACTGAACTTGAATTTATGCTTTCATACCTATCAAGCCCTGGCGGTACAACTGAGCGCTTACATTTATATTTAGCGCGTGCTGATTTAAGCCAAGTGAAATCAGGTGTATATGGTCTTGAAACTGAAGGCGAGGATATAAAAACTCATATTTTATCGGTTGATGATGCGCTAATGCGCCTCAATAACGGTGAAATGGATAATGCGGCAACGGTTATTTGTATGCAGTGGCTTGCGCTAAATCGCGAAAAAATGGCAAGCAAATGGGCATAAACTCTTACTAATATTATGGCGGAACTTTGACAGCACAATTAGCAACAAATCGATATATTCAAAGCCTCCCAAAGTATTTAACACTTTGTGAGCATAACTATGTGCGACTATTAAAGTTGTTACCGAGCGAGCGCAATATAGGAAGCATTCGTGAAGTAAAACTTGGCAACAGTGAATTTGCTACAAAAATTGATGGCAGCGCAAAATACACTATGGATATTTCAATTAAGCAGCTAACAGGAATGGTTAAAGGGATAGCGCCGCTGTATTTAACGGCTCGCTTGTATCATGATGCGAAAGTAGCTGAAATTATTCATCACGATTACCATCAACGCATAAAACCATCGTACGGATACCCCAACCCTAAAATGCATCAAAAAGATGAAAAGTATCAACTTAATGCTTTTTTATACGACTGGTTAGTGGCCTGTGTAGAGCACGGGCAAGCAACATTAAATTGGGATGTAAATAATGGCTTGGTTTGATGATACATATACATTTGATAAATCATCTTTGTGCATTGCGCATATTACCGACAGCCATTTATTTGCAGATAAAAATGGTGAATATTTTAATGTAAATACTGCAGCTCATTTTGAACAAGCTTTGGCACACATCGCTGAGCAGCCAGTAGATTGCGTAATTTTTGGTGGTGATTTAACACAAGACCATAGTTTCGAATCGTACTTATTATTTAGCGAACTTATAAATGCCAGTGACATCACTGGCCCTGTATTTTGGGTGCCAGGTAATCATGATGAAATAGTAATGCTTAATCGCATAAGTGGCGAAAAAATAAATTCGGCTAAACATATTATTGCTAACGGGGTTGATCTGCTTCTTATTAATTCTAAAGGGCCCACGCCCGCAGGATGGGTTACTGGCGCGCATTTAGATGAAATAACTGATACTTTAGTCAACTCGAATAATAGTAAAGTTATCTTTTGTCATCATAATCCGCTGCCAATAAATGGCTATCTTGATAAGCACTTATTAGAAAATGGTCCACAGCTTTTAAATATTTTAGTTAATAGTAATAATGTATCTGCGCTTTTTCATGGTCATGTACACAACGATTATGAACAAAATTTTAGAGGCTTGCCTATATATGCAAGTCCTGCCAGTTCAGTGCAGTTTGTAAAATACACTCCAAAGTGGGAGCAAAAAAATGCAGGGCCTGCTTACAGAATGCTAAATATAAAGAGTAAAAAAGATAAAGTTGAAGTAAAAACGGAAGTGGTATGGCTAAGCGCGTAATTTATATTCATGGCTTTAATAGTTCACAAAAATCATATAAAGCTGTGCGCTTTGGTGAGCTTATGGCAAACTATGACGTTGATTATTGTGTACCGAACTTAAACCACGAGCCCCTACAAGCTATAATTGAGCTTGAACAATTACTAACGCCAGATACCGTTTTATTAGGTAGCTCGTTAGGTGGTTTTTTTGCCACGTATTTATCGCAGCGTTATCAAATTCCTGCAGTGGTCATTAATCCCGCGGTCGCACCTTATAATTTATTACAGTCGTTACTTGGGCCTAATTATAATCCGTATCAAGATTATCATTACGATTTAAATAACAGTCATATTGAGGCGCTGAAATTACTCGCTGTAGATAAATTAGCACATCCTGAGTTACTGTATTTATTACAGCAAACAGGCGATGAAGTGTTGAACTTTCAACACGCAGTAAAATATTATTCGCAATGCAAGCAATTGATAGAGTTTGGTGGCGATCATAGCTACGTTGAATTTGAACGCACCTTTGCAAGTATTGTAGATTTTCTTAAAATCACGTAAAACTAGTTAGCCTGAACTGAGGTTAGTTACTATATTAACGCTTTAGCGCATATAACAATAAAACTAGTAAACGTATTAGAGCCTTAGCGGATATAAAGACAAAAACTATGAGTGATCAAAATTATAACGCCGAAGCCATTGAAGTACTTAATGGATTAGATCCGGTAAAACGACGCCCAGGGATGTACACCGATACCGTACGCCCAAACCATTTAGGCCAAGAGGTTATCGATAACAGTGTCGATGAAGCTATGGCGGGCCACGCTACTCGTATCGACGTAATTCTCCACGAAGATAACTCGCTCGAAGTGAGCGATGACGGACGTGGTATGCCTATTGATATTCACCCTGAGGAAGGTATCCCTGGGGTTGAACTAATTTTCACTAAGTTACACGCCGGTGGTAAGTTTTCTAATAAAAACTATCAATTTTCGGGTGGTTTACACGGTGTAGGTATTTCAGTAGTAAATGCGTTATCTACACGTGTAGAAGTAACCGTAAGGCGCGACGCTCAACAATACAGAATGGCATTTGAAAATGGCGATAAAGTAGAAGATTTGAGCGTAATTGGTACTGTTGGTAAGCGCAATACAGGTACCACCGTTCGTTTTTGGGCTGATGTTAGCTACTTTGATTCACCAAACTACTCAATTACCAAACTTAATCATTTATTAAAAGCCAAAGCGGTCTTATGCCCAGGACTGCGTATTAAGTTTGTTAATAAGCAAACGAAAGAAACCAAAGAATGGTTTTACGAAACTGGCTTAAAAGACTACCTAATTGAAGCCGTTAAAGGGTTTGAAACATTACCGCAAGACCCATTTGTAGGTGAATTTAAAAGCTCAATTGAAGGCGCTGATTGGGCTGTTGTATGGCTACCTGAAGGTGGCGAATCAATAGCGGAAAGCTACGTAAATTTAATTCCTACCGCGCAAGGTGGTACACATGTAAATGGTCTGCGCCAAGGCTTGCTTGAAGCAATGCGAGAGTTTTGTGAGTTTAGAAATTTACTACCTCGTGGCGTAAAGCTAACACCGGATGATATTTGGGAACGTTGTAGTTACGTATTGTCGGTTAAAATGCAAGATCCACAATTTGCAGGGCAAACCAAAGAAAAACTTTCATCACGTTCATGTGCCGCATTTGTATCGGGTGTTGTAAAAGATTCGTTTAGTTTATGGCTAAATGAACATACCGATACCGCAGAATTATTAGCTGAGTTATGTATTTCAAACGCGCAAAGCCGTTTGCGTGCAGCTAAAAAGGTCGTACGTAAACGAGTTACTGCAGGGCCTGCATTACCAGGTAAATTGACCGATTGTAGTGCTGCCGATAATGACCGAACCGAGCTGTTTTTAGTGGAAGGTGATTCTGCTGGTGGTTCTGCTAAACAAGCGCGAGACCGTGAATTTCAGGCAATTATGCCGCTACGTGGTAAAATTTTAAATACTTGGGAAGTAGAGTCGGGGCAAATACTAGCATCACAAGAAGTACATGATATTTCAGTGGCACTGGGTATTGACCCAGAATCAACAGATATGTCGGGACTGCGCTACAATAAAATTTGTATATTGGCCGATGCTGACTCGGATGGATTACACATTGCAACATTGTTATGTGCACTGTTTGTTCGTCATTTTCCAGAGTTAGTAAAAACAGGGCATGTGTATGTTGCAATGCCGCCATTATTTAGAATAGATATTGGCAAAGAAGTTTATTACGCCCTAGATGAAGAAGAGAAAACCGCTATTTTGGCGCGCATAGAAGCCGAGAAAAAACGCGGAAAAGTAAACGTACAACGATTCAAAGGTCTGGGTGAAATGAATCCGTTACAGCTTCGTGAAACCACTATGGATCCTAATACACGACGCTTAGTGCAGCTTACGCTTGATGAAGAAGTAGAAACCATGGAAATGATGGATATGCTACTTGCTAAAAAACGATCGCCTGATCGTCGTCAATGGTTAGAAGATCATGGTAACAAGGCGCTCGTTTAATTGCTTGTGCCTAACACTAGGAGAGACGAATGAAAAAATTACTAGGAAGTTTGCTGTTACTTGGGCTGACTAGCGCTCCTGCAATGGCTAAAAATATACTTGATAAGCTCACCGTAGCACCTGGGTTTGAAATTAGTTTATTTGCAAATGATGTAGAAAATGCACGTCAAATAGCCGTTTCAAAAAAAGGTATTGTGTATGTTGGCTCTCGTAAAGCGGGCAACGTATATGCGCTTATTGATCACAATAGCGACGGCGTAGCAGATAAAAAAATTGTTGTGGCTAAAGGCTTAAACATGCCCTCTGGCATAGCAATTAAAGATGGCGATTTATATGTAGGCGAAGTGCATCGTATTATTCGCTTTAAAAATATTGATACCCAATTAAAAGATCCAAAATTTGATGTGGTCTATAACAAACTACCGAGTGAGCGTCATCATGGTTGGAAATTTTTACGTTTTGCACCAACGGGAGAATTAATCATTCCGGTGGGTGTACCGTGTAATATTTGTGCTGAGGATGAGCGTTTTGGTCGTATTTTTGCCCTTAATGTAGAAACAAAACAAATAAAAACAATAGCTAAAGGCGTTAGAAACACAGTGGGTTTTGATTTTCATCCTGCTACTCAAGCTTTATGGTTTAGTGATAACGGTCGCGATATGATGGGCGATGATATTCCGCCTGATGAGTTAAACCGTGCAACGCAAGAAGGTGAGCATTTTGGCTTTCCATATGTTCATGCCGGCGCAATTATTGACCCTGAGTTTGGGGAAGGTAAAAACATTGCCGATTACACATCGCCAGCACTTGCACTTCCAGCGCATGTAGCGCCACTAGGTATTCATTTTTATAACGGTAAGCAATTTCCAGCAAGTTATAAGCAACAATTATTTGTTGCTGAACATGGCTCATGGAACCGTTCTAAAAAGTCAGGCTATAAAGTAGGCCTAGCAACAATCGAAGTAGGTCGCGTAACTAAATATACGCCATTTATTACTGGCTTTATGAAAGACGAAACAACATTTGGACGCCCTGTTGCATTTGCAGAATTAGGTGACGGCAGTCTGTTAGTAAGCGATGATTACGCCAATGTAATCTACCGTGTAAGCTATAAGAAAAACTAGGTAAGCTTTAATGAGTGATACAGATACCTTGCTAATGCAAGGAATTGAGCAACAAACAATGGGGCGTTTTACCGAAGACGCCTATTTAAATTATTCCATGTACGTAATCATGGATCGTGCCCTACCGCATGTAGGTGATGGTTTAAAACCAGTACAGCGTCGTATTATTTATGCGATGAGCGAACTGGGCTTGTCAGCTAACGCTAAGTACAAAAAATCAGCCCGTACAGTGGGTGACGTACTTGGTAAGTACCATCCACACGGCGACAGTGCCTGTTACGAAGCTATGGTATTAATGGCGCAGCCGTTTTCTTATCGCTATCCTTTGGTAGATGGACAAGGAAACTGGGGTGCGGCAGATGACCCTAAATCGTTTGCAGCAATGCGTTATACCGAAGCGCGTTTATCTAAGTTTTCTGAAGTTCTGCTTAAAGAGCTTGGCCAAGGCACTGTTGATTGGACGCCAAACTTTGATGGCACCATGGATGAACCTGTAGTATTGCCTTCTCGTTTACCGCATATTTTACTCAATGGTATAACGGGTATCGCCGTAGGTATGGCAACAGATATTCCGCCACATAACGTACGTGAAGTGGCTAGCGCATGTTGTTTATTACTTGATAAACCAAAAACAGAGCTTGAAGAATTACTTGAGCTTGTACATGCACCAGATTACCCAACAGATGCTGAAATAATTACCCCAAAAGCCGATATTCATAAAATATATAAAACCGGTCGTGGGTCTATCAAAATGCGTGCGGTTTACACCGAAGAGCATGGCGATATTGTTATTACAGCGCTGCCGCATCAATGTTCAGGTGGTAAAGTACTTGAGCAAATTGCAGCGCAAATGAACGCTAAAAAATTACCTATGATTGCTGATTTACGTGACGAGTCAGATCACGAAAATCCAACGCGTATTGTAATTATTCCGCGCTCAAACCGCATTAAAGCTGAGCCATTAATGGCGTACTTATTTGCAACCACCGATCTTGAAAAAAATTACCGCGTAAACTTAAACATGCTAGGCCTAGATGGTCGCCCGCAAGTTAAAGACTTGCGCTGTATTTTAAGTGAGTGGCTAACATTTAGACGCGAAACAGTGCGTCGTCGTTTGCAGTATCGTTTAGATAAAGTATTAGCACGTTTGCATATTTTAGAAGGTTTATTAGCAGCCTTTTTAAATATCGATGAAGTGATTGAGATAATTCGCAGCGAAGACAAACCAAAGCCTGTATTAATGGAGCGCTTTGATTTAACTGATACGCAAGCAGAAGCTATTTTAGAATTAAAACTTCGTCATTTAGCAAAACTTGAAGAGTTTAAAATTCGCGGTGAGCAAGATGAACTAGCCAAAGAGCGTGATAAATTAGCGCAAATTTTGGGCTCAGAACGTCGTATGTCGACACTGCTTAAAAAAGAAATTCAAGAAGCCGCTGAAATGTACGGTGACGATCGTCGCTCGCCAGTGATTGAGCGCTCAGAAGCGAAAGCACTTAACGAAAAAGATTTAATTCCATCAGAGTCAGTCACTGTTGTGCTATCTGATAAAGGCTGGGCACGCGTTGGTAAAGGCCATGATTTAGATGTACAAGGCTTAAATTACCGTTCAGGTGATGGCTTTAGAGCCTCGGCTCGGGGTAAGAGCAATCAACCTGCTGTATTTTTAGATTCAGCAGGGAGGGCATTTGCAACCGATGCGCACAGTCTGCCTTCGGCGCGTAGCCAAGGTGAACCAATGACAGGTCGTTTTAACTTAACACCAGGTGCTAATTTTGAGCACGTGGTAATGAGTGAAGACGAGCAAGTATTGCTTATGGCGTCAGATGCAGGTTACGGCTTTATTACCGACTTTAAAGACTTAGTGAGTAAAAATAAAAATGGTAAAGCGCTGGTAAGTGTTCCTAAGGGTGGAATATTACTTTCTCCTATTAGGGTGAACGATGTTGCTAGTGATTACTGTATGGCTATTTCTAACGAAGGTCGCATGCTTTTATTCCCGCTACGTGACTTACCAAAACTTAGCAAAGGTAAAGGGAATAAGATTATTTCTATTCCTGGAGCTAAAGTACAAGCCCGTGAAGAGTTTGTAAAAGTGCTTGCTGTTGTGCCACAAGGAAGCAGTGTTACGCTTCATGCTGGTAAGCGTAAACTAACGCTTAAACCATCTGATTTAGAGCATTATCATGGTGAGCGAGGGCGTAGGGGTAATAAACTACCGCGCGGCTTACAGCGTGTTGACGAAGCCGTTGTTGAGCTAACCCCACAAGATGATGAACCAATAGAAGCCATTAACGAAGAGTAACCAATTACTTTTTTGTATAAATAAAAACGGTCTGCATTTGCAGGCCGTTTTTGTTTTAAAATAAAGAGCTTGCATATTTCAGCGTACACTTGTGCGCTATTGACTCGTCTGTGTCACAAAATAACGCTATAATAATCATAATTGATCTTTGGAGAAACTCATTTGCTAGCTGTTATACGCGTTTTTATTATGCTGATGTTTATATTATTCAGTTGTATTTTTGGTTTATTACTTTCGATAGTAAGACCATTTCATCCCAATAATGTACATATTATAGCGGGCTGGTTTGGCTCAATGGCTAAAATGATTGGCGTTAAATTAGTTTTAATACGTCATAAAGATGCAATTGATGCAGGCCCTGCAGTTTATGTTGCTAATCATCAAAATAGCTACGACTTATTTACAGTGCCTGCAATGGTGCCTAAAAACTGCGTAAGTTTGGGGAAAAAGAGCTTAAAGTGGATCCCATTTTTCGGTCAGCTTTATTGGTTGTCGGGTAATATATTAATAGACAGATCGAATCGCTCCAAAGCAGCGGGAACTATCTCCAAAGCAGCCGAAAAAATTAAAAATAATGGCTTATCTGTATGGATGTTTCCAGAAGGCACACGAAGCTATGGAAGAGGGTTGCTACCGTTCAAAACAGGTGCTTTTCACACCGCAATGAGCGCAGATGTACCCATAATTCCGGTATGTATGAATACAACACATAAAACCATTAAGCTAAATCGTTGGGATAATGGTACAATTTACATCGAAATGTTAGCGCCTATACCGCTTGATAAAGAAATTAGCGCGCGTGAGCATGCTAAAAGCGTGCATAGCATTATGGCTGCTAAAATAACTGAATTAGATGCTCAAGTGAGAGAAAAATAATGGAAAACTGGCGTGAAATAAGTGAAGACATCGTAAGTTCACTACTAGAAGATGGATCAGATCCTGAAATACTTTATGAAGTAGAACACCATTTTGTGTGTGAAGACTTCCCTAAACTAGAGCAAGCTGCATTGGCTGCTTTTAAATTAGGCTACGATGTTGAAGAGCCAGCAGAGCTTGAGCTTGAAGATGGCAGTAAAATTTGGAGCTTTGACATTGTAGTTGAAGCTGAGCTAGACGTAGACGTTATTATGGAAGACGTTGATAAGCTAGCGCAACTAGCCGTTGAGTGCGATGTTGAATACGACGGTTGGGGCACTTACTTTCAAGAGTAATTAATTACCCAGCATTAGAAAAATAGTAAAGGCGAGCATTTAACAATGCTCGCCTTTTTTTAGTTTTACTCCCTGTTTAAGCTTTAAATACACTCATTAGCCTCTATATAAATCAAAAATGCACATTACCAATTTAAATCTGGTTATTACCAATTTGAAATTAGTCTTTAATTTATCTCTATTTTTATTTTTTATTCATACTAAATTAATATTGTCCATAATTATTGGTAAGTAGTGTTATTTATTTTTTAGTACTTATGTCTGAAATTAAAATTTATTTTTAAAAATTAATTCGTTACTTAATAAAATCTAATGTGTTGATTAAATTGAAAATTAAATTTGTTTTTAAGTGGTAATAAAGATGTAAGTAATACTTATTTGCTGTACCACACTGTGTTGACATATTGGTAACAATAAATATAACCTTTACCCCGCCTTCGGGCATGCTTTTTGGTAATGTTAATTGGTAAGTTTTGTTTGCCATTTAAATTACCATTACTATTCATACACAATTAAAAACCTGTATAGCGGTAAGATCTAAGTGTTAGTGAATTTCACTAACCTAAGTAGTTAGGTTGTTTTTATGTTCAGGTTTAAAGGAATAAAGATAATGATTAACCACAAGAAATTGTTTATTTGCACTGCAATTACTGCAACCTCAGCGTTATCTCACGCTGCAACTATTAATAACCCTGGCTTTGAAAGCGGTTTTAGTAGTTGGAACGAAACTGAGCCAGCGGCTATTTCATCTGATGCATATAGCGGATCTAAATCGTTAAAAATTCAGGGTAGTCCTGCACGTGTTTATCAATTAGTAAATATTCAGCCAAACACTGAATATACGTTAAGTGCTTATGTACTTGGTAAAGGGCAGATTGGGGTTAACGACTTAAACGGTTTATTTAAAAACAAAACCTTTGATGTATCGTCTTGGACTAAGGTAACTAAAACGTTTACTTCAGCGAATACCAATTCACTGCAAGTATTTGCTAAGCATTACAATAGCTCAAGTGATGTACGCTTTGATAATTTTACATTAGTTGAGGGCAGTAATAATGGCGGTGGCACTGATGATGGTGCAGGATCTGGAGACGGTACAACGATTCCAAGCAGCATTACAAGTGGTAGTGTTTTTGATTTAGAAGGGGATAGCCCTAACCCGTTAGTTAACGATAGTACGTTAGTGTTTGTACCTTTGGAGGCACAGCATATTACGCCTAACGGGAATGGCTGGCGTCATGAGTACAAGGTAAAAGAAAGCTTGCGTGTTGCCATGACACAGTCTTACGAAGTATTTGAAGCAACTGTAAAAGTTGAAATGTCTGATGGCGGTAAAACAATTATTTCACAGCACCACGCCAGCGATACTGGGACTATTTCTAAAGTGTATGTTTCAGATACTGATGAATCAGGTTTTAACGACAGCGTAGCGGGTAATGGCATTTTTGATGTCTATGTTCGTTTGCGTAATACCAGTGGCAATGAAGAAAAATTTGCGCTAGGTACTATTACAAGCGGTGAGTCATTTAACTTGCGAGTGGTAAATAATTACGGCGATGTAGATGTAAGTGCACTAGGTAATTCGTTTGGTATTCCTGTAGAAGATGATTCTGAATCTTACTTTAAGTTTGGTAACTACTTACAGTCTCAAGATCCAAATACTCTAGATAAATGCGGTGAAGCAGGTAACTCTAATTCATTCAAAAATTGCTTTGAAGATTTAGGCATTACCCAATCAAAAGTAACAATGACTAATGTTACTTATACCCGTCAAACAAACTAAGTAGCCACTTAATTATGGCCACTCAATTGAGTGGCCATATTAAATATGCGTTTTAATTTACAGCCATTTTTTATTTTTAAAATACACACCAATACCGCCAGTGAGCACAATTAAAAATATGACAAAAGCACTAAACGCATAAGGGCTCTCTGTACCAGGAATGCCTCCTACGTTTACACCTAAAAGCCCCGTTAAAAAGCCCAGTGGTAAAAAAAGTGCTGCCACTACAGACATTACATACATTCGCTGGTTTAACTGCTCAGAAACTTGGTTAGTGATTGTTTGCTGAATAATTTGCGCACGCTCAATTGAACTATCTAGCTCTTCAAGATAACGAATTAATAAGTTGGTGGTTTCATTAAGTTTTGCTTTATCGTCATCTAATAACCATAGGTAGTGGTTATTTACCATTGAGCTAAGGGCTTCTTTTTGCGGTTTTAAATAACGTTTTAAGGCAATAGTTTGGCGTCGCAATTGTGATAAGCCTTGGTTGTCAAACTTTTTACTTGGTTCATCTATTTCTTCTTCAAACTCGTCGAGTGTTTCATCTAGTGAGTCAATAACGCTTTGCATACGTGAGGTTAATTTTTGTGTAATAGAGCACACTAATTCAGAAATATTGCATGGGCCTTTATTTTCATTTAAACAGGCGAGCGTATCTTGCACCGATAATAAACGGCGCTTACGGGTAGTAATAAGAATGTCTTCGCTAATAAATAAACGAATTGATACCATGTCTTCAGGGCTTTGTGCTGGATTTAAATTTACACCACGTAAAAATAACATGTGCCCGTTAGTTGTAGCCGTAATACGTGGGCGTGTTTCGTCAGCAATTAAAGACTCTAGTTCGTAATCGTTTAAATGAGGCTGTGCCTTGAGCCATTCAACTGCCTCACTTTGGCTATAATCCATGTGCACCCAAAGTTTACCTTGGCTTGGTTGCCAGCTATTTAGCTCATTAGTGCTTCCAATAGGACGAGCGCCGCCTTGTCCATCAAGTACAAGTGCATGTAGTAAACCATTAATCATAATTAGTTCTCATAATAGTGTATTTTTAATACTGTTAACTATAGTAGTATCTACTTAGTTGCTTACAGGCTTACCTTTACTTTTAATAAGTTAAGCTTAAATAGCAAAATATATGCAGAGCCTCTGTGTTGAGCAAAGTGGCATTAAAGTACGGCTTAGCAAGGCGTGCATTGTGTGACCAGTTGCTTAAAAAGATCAATTTAATTTACTAATCGACTAGATAAATTTATTTCGTTGGTGTTTTTTGGTCTGTAGAGTATAAGTCACTTTTTTATTAAGGGCACATTTATGACAGCAAAGATCACAGTTGGTTGGCGTGAGTGGTTAAGTTTACCTGAGCTTGGTATTAACGAGATAAAAGCAAAAATTGATACTGGCGCTCGCACTTCATGTATTCATGCAATTAACATTGAAGAATACGAAGTTGACTCAGAAAAATGGGTTAAATTTACGGCCCAACCACTGCAAGATGATGAACAAACGCAAGTCACTTGCAATGCAAAAGTTAAAAAAATGAAGTACGTAACCAGCTCAAGTGGGCAAAAAGAGCTACGCTACTTTATAGAAACTACATTACATGCAGGCGAGCATAGCTGGCCTATCGAGCTTACTTTAACAAGCCGTGCAACAATGAAGTTTAGAATGTTATTAGGGCGTACAGCCATGGAAAATCGTATAGTCGTTGACCCGGCTTTATCTCAACTATTAGGTCGTAAGGTTTAACTATGAAAATCGGTATTTTATCTCGTAACAGAAAGCTATATTCAACACGTCGCTTAATTGAGGCAGCAGAAGCACGCGGCCACGAAGTTAAAGTGATTGATGCATTGCGTTGTTATATGAATATCAACTCTGAGCAACCAGAAATTCACTATCGCGGTGAAAACTTAAAAGAATTTGACGCAATTGTCCCGCGTATTGGTGCATCGGTTACATTTTATGGCTGTTCGGTACTTCGTCAGTTTGAAATGATGGGTGTTTATCCTGTAAACGAATCAGTCGCTATTTCTCGTTCGCGCGATAAATTACGTTCACTTCAGTTACTTTCGCGCAAAGGCGTTGGTATGCCAGTAACAGGTTTTGCCAGCAAACCCGATGACGTAAAAGACTTACTAGAAATGGTAGGCGGTGCACCTGTTGTAATTAAATTACTTGAAGGCACACAAGGCATTGGTGTTGTACTTGCTGAAACACGCAAAGCAGCTGAAAGTGTTATTGAAGCGTTTATGGGCTTAAAAGCCAATATTATGGTTCAAGAATATATTAAAGAAGCGGGTGGTGCAGACATACGTTGTTTTGTACTAGGCGACAAAGTAATCGCAGCAATGAAGCGCCAAGCACAAGAAGGTGAGTTCCGCTCTAACCTTCACCGTGGTGGTAGCGCTACATTAGTTCGCATTACTCCAGAGGAACGTAAAACGGCAGTAGCAGCGGCTAAATCAATGGGCTTAAATGTAGCGGGAGTTGATTTACTTCGCTCATCTCGTGGGCCACTTGTGATGGAAGTTAACTCATCACCGGGTTTAGAGGGCATTGAAATAGCAACAGGTAAAGATATTGCAGGTATGGTGATTGATTTCATCGAAAAAAATGCCTCAAGTAAAGGAACAGCAACACGTGGCAAAGGTTAAAATTAACCGTCCTTTTTCCTTATTAGGAGAAAATGTAGGCGTAGGCGAGCGTAAAACGCTTGCCTTAGAAGCAGCTAAGCTTTACACCCATTCACCACTTAATATTCCTATTGAAGTGGTTAATGGTGTAATGGAAGGCCCTGTGCTTATGGTGTGTGCGGCTATTCATGGTGATGAGCTAAATGGTGTAGAAGTTGTGCGTCAGTTACTTGCTAAAATAGATCCAAGCCAACTGCGCGGAACAATAATCGCTGTGCCTATTGTGAATGTGTTTGGCTTTATTCACAAATCGCGTTATTTACCAGATAGACGCGATATGAATCGCAGTTTCCCAGGTTCTGAACGTGGTTCATTAGCTGGGCGTATGGCTTATATGTTTTTTAATCAAGTGGCAGTACATTGTACTCACATTATTGATTTGCATACTGGCGCTATTCATCGTACTAATTTACCGCAAATTCGCGCTAATTTAGAAGATGAAGCAACCGCTGAAATGGCTAAAGCATTTGGTACGCCGGCGGTTATAAATGCATCCCTTCGTAATGGTTCATTACGCAGTGAAGCCGCAAATTTAGGTATACCTGTTATTACTTATGAAGCAGGCGAAGCGCTACGCTTTGACCCTATCGCTATTGCGGCAGGTGTGCAGGGCGTTGATTATGTTATGCGCCATTTAAAAATGATCCGTGGCAAGCGCCCTAAAAAGTTACCAGATCCTATTATTGCAGGTTCGACTAGTTGGATACGTGCAGAGGTTGATGGCATTGTGCGTGCACAAGTATCACTAGGGGAGCATGTAACTAAAGGGCAAGTGCTTGCATATATAAGTAGCCCTCTAGGGGATTCTGAGCTTGAGCTTTTAGCGCCTAAAGGCGGTATTGTTATTGGTCAGCAAACGATGCCATTGGTAAATGAAGGTGATGCGGTATTCCACCTTGCTTACTTTGCAAACGACAATAGTTTAGTAGAGCAGCAACTAGAGAACTTTATTGATGAGATAAATGATTTAGATGACGAGCTTAAAACAGCTGAACTAAATAACTAATAGCTAAACTAAATTCTGTTTAGCTAAGCATTAAAAAGCCGCAGTAGGTAATTACTTACTGCGGCTTTTTTGTGGACATTGCTTTATCAACGATGCTTTTTAAACTATGTTTTTTTAGGACCAATAATACGCTTTATAACAGGGGTTTTAGTTGGCTTTGGTTCTTTATTTAAAACCATGACAGGACGGGTCACAAATAAATTGTTAGGGTAAATTACACGGTGCCCATCAATATGTTCAAGTACTACATTCATTAAGCCCATTTCAACAATGCGCCCTTCAACATGATTCGCACCATCAATAATTCTTACCCAATAACCAACGCGGCAATCGTTTTGAATAAACATCAGTAAAAATGCGGTGAGGTTACTCAATAATGACCAAGCGGCAAAAAGCGCTACCCCTAACATGGCAAATAAAGAAGAGCCTAAAACCAATAAACCACGCAGCTCTATACCCCAAAATACTAAAACCAAACACAGTACTACAAAGGCAAGTATAATTTTTAGTAAAAGCTCTGCACGGTATTTTCGGTGCAAATCTACTTTGCCTTTAATCGCTTTTTCGAGTAGTTTTTTGGTTATTTTTAATAGAAGAGGGAAAACCAAAATAGCGATTATAGTTACAACTAACTTATATTGTGATGCAAACAATTCTAAAACTTCTATTATTTCCACATTAGGTCCTGAACTTTCATAACAATTTAATGCAATTGGTATTAGTTTAACGTGTTTGTATTATTTAAAAAGTGTTTTTAACGCTTACTAGCCACTGGACTGAGTCTACATCGTCGTAGCTATCAACAGGGGCGGCAATATCAATGTGGATCATGGTTCCTGAGTTTGCGCGACTCGGTGCCAAACGCAGACCAACGCCTACATTTTTCAATACATGTGCATTTTCACCGTTATCTTCATTGTTAAACCATGCTCTGCCTACATCTACAAAAGCTGCGCCACCCACTTTAAATAGTTGTAGTAAATCGTACTCCCAGTAATAGCGCTTTTCTAAATTAACTAAAAAGCTGCGATCGCCATGTTGATAATCCATCGGGTAACCACGCAGGCCTGTTTCGCCACCTAAAGTAAGCTGTTGATCAGCAGTCAGGTTTTTGGCGTATTGCACGCGGGCTTTAACATACCAAGATTGGTCTTCACTGGTATTTAAATAATATTGTACTTGGCTGGTGGCCATAAAGTTTTCGAGTTTTTTCTGTTCTTTATTCCAATAGCCATCAATATCAGCACTAAAACGCCATAAAGTATTATCGTTAGTAAAGTGGGCTTTTTTGAAGTTAAAAGAATACACCGCGCGGCTGTCGTCATTACTTAAGGACTCATCTGAATAGCCAATTAAGCTTTTAATATTCCAACCTAAATTTAAATCCTCAGTGCGAGATATACTGTCGAAGTTGCGTACTTTTATGTAGTTATCTTCAAACCAATGGCCGCTTATAAAGGGATAACTTAAGCTTCTGTCATCGGCAAGTGGTGCAAATGTGGTGTCTATAGCTTCAAAGGTATGCTGCTCGTCGGTATAGCCTAACGTTAGTCGCTGGGTCCAATTATTATTAAGCGCTTTAGAGTGTCCTATAAATACACGGTTTAAGTCGGTAGTTTGATCAAATTCGCTAAACTCTTCGCCGCGTTTATATAATGACTCTTCGCGTTGCTCAGAATAGCTTAAAATACCGTAACTAAAGGGGGTGTCAATTGCGTAAAATGGATAGGTTAGCTCAAGCAAATGGCGCTTGCCGTCGCTGTTATCGGCGTACTCTAAACGGCCTCGGTAGCGAGTAGATAAAATATTAGGATCGTCGTAAACAAATAAGTAACCGCTGCGATCGCTGTCAGTGGTACGCGAAAAAGAAAGGCGCTTACCCCACCCAAGCAGGTTAGATTCTCTAAAACCTATACTCGATTTGTTTTCTCCACCGCTCCGACTAAAGTTCACTTCAGGTAAAAGTGTCCATAAATCACGGGTAACCACTTCTACATTAACGTCGCCGTCGCAGTTTTCGGTAGCACTAATTTGTGCATCATATAAGTAGCTTTCTTTGCGAAGTAAACGCTCTGATTCTGCGAGCTTTTTAGCGTCGTACTTGTCACCTGGGGAGAATAATAAAAGGTTATTAATGACATCGGGCTCTGTTTGAATGTGAGCGCGATTAGCAAAACGGAATAGGGCAATATTTTCCTCTTCAAGCTCAGTATTAAATACATTAAGTTGCTTGAGCTTTATTGAGGCTATTTTAGCGTTACTATTACTGTGCGTGAGGGTTGTTTTGTCTTGAACTTCTCGGCGTAGGTTTTTATTTGTGCTTAAATCTGTCTGTTCTACAAGGCAGTTATCAGTTTTCATTGAAGATTGTTGTGCGAACGTATTAGGCACATAAAAGCTTAAAACCGTTAAACTAATACAACATTGTGCTATCCATTTCTTGCTCACCATTAAACCTCTTACTGCTACGTAGCAAATGACTATCGTAATATCAGCTTACATCATTGTTATTATAATGTAAGTAAAAGGTATGGATTTTGAAATTAATTAATTGTTACCCATATTCACTTTTGTTAATAGCCAGCTGGTTTGCAGCGACCTATGCGCTAAGCATTAAAAGCTAGCTTAAATAAAATGCTAAAGCGGCGAGTAAGTGTTCAGCTTCATGACCTTCGGCATTAATCCAGATGCTTTGGCTGTAATGCTCATAGTTTAAATTAAAGGTTTGATGATTATAGGTAAAGCGAACTTGATGGCGATCGGCGCCTGCAGAATATTCGTTGAGTGTTACTTCGTCTGAGTGTAAAAATAATGTACTCCACAGCTCAAAGTCTTCATCGTTTGGTAGCTCAATGGGATTAATCAAAATACATTTGTGTGTATGGTCATATTCTATTTGGGTCATAATGCTCTTAATTAGTAGCTAGGTAATGTCGAATTGCCGTTAAAAATTCGCCGCCGTACTTATTTAACTTAGTAAAACCAACACCTGAGACCTTTAAAAATTCACTGTCGTTTGTTGGCATAAGCTGCGCCATTTCGGCTAACGTTTTATCATTAAATACTACATAAGGTGGCACATCGTCGGCATCAGCAAGTTCTTTACGAAGTGCGCGCAGGCGAGCAAACAGTTTTTTGTCGTAATTAAATTGCGCTAACTTATCTTGATAAACGTGTTTGGCTTGCAGGCGTGGCTCGGCTAATTGCAGTGCGTATTCACCTTTTAAAATTACACGCGCGGCTTCGGTTAATCTAAGTGACGCACCTTGTGTTATATCTTGGCTAAGTAAGCCTTGATGAATAAGTTGGCGTAAAATACTGAGCCAAAACTCACTGCTTTTATCTTTACCTATGCCGTAGGTACTTAACTCATGATGATTATTATCGCGGATGCGGCTCGTGTTTGCACCGCGAAGTAATTCAACAATATAACCAAGTCCAAAACGTTGTCCCGCTCTGTACACACACGAAAGTGCTTGCTGAGCGACTAACGTACCATCAAAACTTTTTGGCGGATTTAAGCAAATATCGCAGTTGCCACAAGGTTCGCGTTGATATTCACTAAAGTAGTTAAGTAATATTTGACGACGACATGTTTGCGCTTCGGCAAAGCTTGCCATTGCGTTAAAGCGTTGTTCTTCTACGCGGCGGCGTTGTTCGTCGTCTATGTCTTCAAAAAAGCGCCTTACGCGACCTATATCAGCTGGGTCAAAATACATTATAGCTTCTGCGGCAAGTCCATCTCGCCCAGCTCGACCAGTTTCTTGATAGTACGACTCTATACTTTTTGGAATATCGTAATGCAGTACAAAACGCACATTAGGCTTGTTTATGCCCATACCAAAAGCAACGGTTGCGACCACTATTTGTATATCGTCACGGGCAAACCCGGTTTGTACAAATTGTCGTTGCTCGTTACTCATACCAGCATGATAAGCGGCAGCGTTTAGTCCTGCATCTGCAAGCTTTTCAGCAATGTCGTCTACGCGTTTACGGCTGGTGCAATAAATAATACCGCTTTGGCTTTTTTGCTCCTTTAGGTAGCGAAGCAATTGCACCATAGGTTTAAATTTTTCTTCTATGGTGTAACGAATATTGGGGCGATCAAAGCTGCCTGTATGAATATAAGGCTGTTGTAGTTTTAATTGCTCAACTATATCAAACCGTGTGGCTTTATCGGCGGTGGCGGTTAATGCCATCATTGGGACATGTGCAAAACGTTGCTTTAATTCGTTTAAGCGAAAGTAATGAGGTCTAAAGTCATGACCCCAATGCGACACACAGTGCGCTTCGTCAATAGCAAATAAACTCACATTTAAATGCGATAAACGCTCTAAAAATTCGTGTTGTAATACTTTTTCAGGCGCCACATATAAGAGCTTAATTTGCCCCTGATGAAGCTGTTGATACACCAATTGCTGTTCTTCTCGTGCTAAGCTGTTATTAACGTAAGCGGCTTTTACCCCAAGAGCTTGCAGTTGCGTTACCTGATCTTGCATTAGCGATATAAGCGGAGATATAACAATGGTTACGCCTTCGAGTACTAAAGCAGGGATTTGGTAGCACACCGATTTTCCGCCGCCAGTAGGAAGCAATACAAGCGAGTCTTGACCGTTAATAGCGGCATCAATAACTGCTTTTTGACCGTCGCGAAATTCACTGTAGCCAAACACTTGTTTGAGGACAGTTTCGGGTTTACGCACAAGGGTGCTAGAAGGTGGAGTTGATGTATTCATTGGCGGGTATTTTAGTGGTTTTTTAGTGAGATGTCTTTAGCTGAGTTACTTGATAAATTATTTAAGTGGAGTCTCGTAGTTTTACACTATGTATGTTTTACTCATCTTACCTGTTTTGACATAGAGAATAATAATGAATAAAGAAATGTTAATTGAACAAGTGGGCGCGTTATTTGTAAATGGCATGCCGTTTAACCAGTTTTTACAAATATCGGTTGAGTCGTTGAGCCCTGAACAGGCCAAAATTACGTTCCCGTGGCAGGATGTACTAATTGGTAACCCTGCGCAAAAAATACTCCATGGTGGTGTTATTTCAGCCGTACTTGATAATGTAGGCGGTATGCTCGCTGCAGCAAGTGTAATTGATAAACTCACCGATTTAGATATTACAAGCGTGCAAACAAAATTAGCCACGCTTGGGACTATCGACTTACGTACTGATTATTTGCGCCCTGGTAAAGGGGAGAGCTTTACTGCCAGCGCAACACTTATTCGTTCAGGTAATAAAGTATGTGTATGCAGAATGGAATTACATAACGAACAGTCTGTTCAAATTGCTTTTGGAACCGGCACGTATTTAGTTGGATAAAACGCGTATGGCAAGTAAACTAGCGGCCTTTTAAATCACTAAGTGTGTATTATGTCGATTGATACTGAGCAGCGTAAAGGTGCTATTTTTGCTTGTCTTGCTTTTTTAATGTGGGGCCTTGCGCCAATATACTTTAAGTTGATTCAGCATGTTTCTGCTTTTGAAATTTTAATGCATCGGGTTATTTGGTCGGTTGTGTTTTTAGTATTGGTAGTAAGTGTTTTACGGTATTGGGGTAAAATTAAACGCATTATCGTTCAACCTAAGCTTTTGCTTATGCTTGTTATCACCTCTGCACTGCTTGGGTTTAATTGGGGTTTATTTATATGGGCTATAAATAATAACCACATGCTTGATGCAAGCTTGGGCTATTACATAAATCCTCTTTTAAATGTATTACTGGGTATGCTTTTTTTAGGCGAACGCCTGCGTAAGTTCCAAGGCGTAGCAGTAGCCCTTGCCTTTAGCGGTGTAGTGCTGCAGCTAATTAGTTTTGGCTCGTTTCCGGTAGTTGCCTTTTCACTGGCTATATCATTTGCACTTTATGGTTTATTACGTAAAAAGTTACCGGTTGAAGCCTTGCCTGGCATTTTACTCGAAGCACTTATATTACTGCCTGTCGCACTTATTTATTGGTGGTTAATGGTGCCTACAGCAACATCAAGCCTGCCAGCTAATGATTGGCATACTAATGTACTACTGATTAGTGCAGGTATTGTAACTACATTACCACTGCTGTGTTTTACCGGTGCAGCTAAGCGTTTGCAATATACTACACTTGGCTTTTTTCAATACATTGGGCCAAGCTTAATGTTTATACTAGCTGTGGTGTTTTATGGTGAAGTGTTTGATGCAGAGCGGGTAGTAACATTTGCATGTATTTGGAGTGCACTGGCTATTTTTAGTTGGGACTCTTACCATCAATCACGCAAACGTAAAAAAGCGGCTATTACAGCCGCAGAAGTATAATTAACTAATAAAATGGTTAACTAACTACTTTATTACGACCAGATTCTTTAGCGTCGTAAAGCTTTAAGTCGGCCTGTTTTAAAAGTTCATCAATTTGATAAACAGGCCCGTTTGAGAAGCCAATAGAGATAGTAAATTTAATTTTAGCTTTACTAAATTCTTGGCTATTCATTTCTATAAAATACCTAAAACCTTCAAGCCTTTTTAGTGCTTCTTGTTTATCAGTGTCGGCAAAGTACACTGCGAATTCTTCACCACCTAAACGCGCTACTAAATACTTTTTAAAGTATTTACTGAAGCAAATAGAGAGCCCTTTTAATACTTCGTCGCCAACATCGTGTCCGTATGTATCGTTAATTGATTTAAAGTGATCAATATCAAGCATAGCTAAAGCACCGTCACCTTTAGTATGTTTTATTTGCTTTAATGATTTTTCAGCTTCTTCAAAAAAGTAACGACGATTTGGTAAATTAGTTAAATAATCCGTGTTGGCTTGTCGCCTTATGGTAGCTATAAGGTCTAACATATCGACGTTTTGACTAAGCCTGCAGTAAAACTCTTCGCTATTAAAAGGTTTGTGCAAATAATCGTTTGCGCCATTTTTTAAAAATAAACTAGAAAGCCCTACAGAGTCAGAACCCGAAATACCAATAATAGCTTTTTCATCATTGCTATATAAGCGACGAATCTCGCTACATAGTTCATCGCCATTCATATTGGGCATTTCATTATCAGTAATAATAACTGAAATATCAGGTGAAGCTTCAAGCAGGTTTAACGCTTCTTGTCCGTCTTGTGCTTCAATAATTTGATACTTATGGCGCACTAATAAACTACAAATGTATCGTCGGGTCGATTTAGAGTCGTCAACAACGAGTACTTTTACATTTTCGTTGCGAGGCAGGCGCTGTAACTGTTTTTCGAGGTACTGATAAGCTTGTTTATTTTCTTTAATGATGTAATCGATGATTGGGTATTTTTCTACAGTGTCGCGAGTTTTTTTATCAATATTGCCCGTCATTACAATAGTTGGAATGTCTGCATTAATAGTACAAGGTATTGCCTCACCTAATGGGGCATCAGGTAATATGAAGTCAACTACAGCGCAAAAATAGCTATTTTTACTTATAAGCTCTTTTGTTTGCGCTAATGACTCAGCTATATCAACTTCATAACCAGCCTTAAGCGCGATGTGCTTTTGCACTCGCGCCATGGCAGGTGTATCTTCAACTATTAGTATTTTTCGCGTCACGGAACAACCCTATATATATTTTGCAAAAATATTTGCTTATACAAGTTGTAACTGTTAAAACGCAAAAAAGCAAATAACTTAAATACTTACAGATTATCCGCTTCTGAATAATACTCTTGGCTAATCGGCGCTGGGCTCGACATTTTTGAACGGCCAAATAAAGTATGAAACTTAGTTTTGCAGGTCGTTAGTTTTAAGTATTTTACCCAAGCTCGTTCGATTGGGTTGGTAGGTTCTTGTGAGCCAGTTACGACTGCTACAAACTGTTCTTGGTGTTCGTTTTGCGGCTCAATTGTTTTACTGTATAAGCCTTTTAAAACAACTCCGTGTTGTTCAAGTATGCTGGCTTCTAATAAGGTGAAGTTTCCGCTGCGGCTAAAGCCTCGTGGAAAGTTTTGATCATCATAAAATTGACGTTGGCTAACAAATGCTTGGCGTAGTAATGAAATGTTATTGCTCATAGCTTTATCCTCATACCTTAGTAATTAGCTGGAGTATGATGCAAGTTTGGCAATTTATTAAACAAATTATTTTTATCGTGAGGATAAAAAATTGGATATCGATTTATTAAAAACATTTGTTGAGGTAGTGCGTACGCGTCACTTTGGTAAAGCGGCCGAAAACCTTTATATTACGCAGTCTGCAGTGAGCTTTAGAATTCGCCAATTAGAGCAAGGACTTGGTGTTAATTTGTTTATTCGCCAGCGTAATAACATTCAACTTACAGCACCTGGCGAGCGTTTATTACCCCATGCACAAATGATTATTACGGGCATGCAACGCGCCAAAGTGGATGTTGCGCTTGCCGATAATATGCATAAGCAAATTAGCTTAGCAGGAACGCCCAATATTTGGGATGCTTTTTTACAGTTTGGTATAACAAATATTGTATCAGCGATGCCGGGCGTGTCATTAGTCGCAGAAGTTAAAGCACAACAAGAAAGCACTCGGCTGTTATTAGAACGCACGCTTGATTTGGCAATATTGTTTGATCCACCAAAAGTAGACGAGCTAGTGGTAGAGCGAATCTGTGAGTTGCCAATCATTCCCGTAAGCGGATACGACACTGCAACGAACGAAAACTTTTTTGATAATCAGTATGTATATGTTGATTGGGGAACTACTTTCTCACTTTGGCATGCGCGTCAGTTTACCGGTAAAACACCGCCTTATTTTAGAACCAGCACAGGACGTATTGCACTTGATTTAATACTGCAATGTGGCGGCAGTGCATTTATACCTCAAGTATTGGTAGAAGGGCATTTAGAAAAAGGTGAACTGTTTCATGTTAAAGATGTAGAAAATACCTCGCGAGACGTGTTTATAGCGTATCACAGAGACAACGAGCAAAAAGAGTTAATAGAAACCTTAGTTAATTTACTATCGCAAATGACCCCAAGCTTGTCATTAAAGAAAAGTAAGTAAGTTCGGCCGTTTATTAGGCTTTCATGTTATTTTGATTTCAAATTTAATGCATTTTTATTAATAAAAAAAGACATTAATATTTCCATTGTAATATTACTGTCATTTAGCGGTGACAAAATGCAGCAGTTTTAAAAAATTAGTCTTTTGTGATTATCCAAGGAAATAACATGAAATTTGTAAAATCGAGCTTATGCTTAGCACTATTAAGTGGTTTATCTTTTAATGCACTTGCCGATGTAGACATTTACGGTAAAGCGAATGTAACAGTGCAATCATCTGATGACGGCGAAGGATCTTTTACTGAGATAAAAAGTAATGCATCTCGTCTTGGTGTTAAAGGTTCTGAAAAAATAAATGATAGTTTAGAAGCGGTATATAAGTTTGAGTTTCAAGTTGATGTGTCTGATGCTGATTCAAAAGGCGATAACGACGACAATATTTCTGCGCGTAACCAATACGTTGGTTTAAAAGGTGCGTTTGGCCAAGTGGTTATTGGTCGTAACGATACTGCGCTTAAACAATCTCAAGGTAAGTTAGACTTGTTTAACGACCTTGAAGGCGATATTAAAAATGTATTTAAAGGTGAAAACCGTTTAGGGAATACTGTTAGTTATTCATCAAACTCATACGAAGGTTTTAAAGTACTTGCTACTTTTGTAGCTGAAGATGATGTAGACGCTGATAACGGTTACTCAATGGCGGTTACTTACGGTGACGTGGCACTTAAAAAGAGCGCAGTATATGCCTCTATCGCAGCCGATAGTGAAGTAAATGGCTACGATGTAGTACGCGCGTCAATCCAAGGTAAAGTTGAAAACTTTAAGTTAGGTGCAATGTACCAAACACAAGAAAAAGTTGACGGCAGCGCAGAAGCGGATGGTTATCTATTAAATGCAGCTTACAGCATGGGTAACAACACATTTAAAGTACAATACCAAGACATGGACTTTGACGACAGCGACGATAAGTCAGCAATATCAGTTGGTCTTGATCACAAATTAAATAAAAACATTAAAGTATTTGGCTTTTACTCAAGCTTCGACATGGACAACAACGTTGACCAAGACTACGTAGGCTTAGGTATGGAATACAAGTTTTAACTATTCGCTAAATTAGTTAAAACACTCCCTTTTTAACCGCGCTCTTTTGAGTGCGGTTTTTTTTGCTTTAAATTATTTACTTAGCCGCCCATAATAGAGCTTCATTTGGAATGAGGTGCGAGTCCTCGACTGTTCCCGCAACTGTAATTAGCGCAAAGCTTTAAGTCAGATACAAATGGTATAATACCAATTTTATTAAAAACATGATCTTTCTAGCGAATTAAATAACTTACTAACTTCGTTAAAAATTATTCATATAGAACAAGTATATGTCATAATTTCCGCTTTGTTATTAAGCTATTTCTTTGTCGCTATAATAAATCACTAATTTAGTGCAATTGGTATAAATTCTTTTAACGAGCGGGTTTACTCATTTTTTCTTGTAGTGCATTAGTATTTTTATCGCATTTTAGTGAGTTTAATCCCGTCTAGGACTGACTATTGCACACTCAAACGCCATTAAATATACCATTACTAAACGTTAAAAACGTATCGTGGGGTATTGGCAATAAAACGATCCTCAAAAAAATAAACCTTAAAATAACCACAGGTAAATTTGTTGGTTTAATTGGACCTAATGGCGCAGGTAAATCGAGCTTATTGCGTTGTTTATATCGTTTTAATAAACCCAGTGATGGCGTTGTAGAGTTTAACAACACCGATATTTGGCAGCTAAAAAGCGATGAGTACGCAAAAAAAGTAGCGGTTGTTTTACAAGAAACCCCGTCGCAATTTAACTTAAGCGTATTTGATGTTATTGCACTTGGGCTAACGCCTCATAAATCGCTATTTAGCTCAGTAACTAACATTGATAAACAAAAAATTACCCAAGCTATCAACACTGTAGGGTTGGCAGATCATAGCGATCAAAGCTTTGAGTCACTTTCGGGTGGTGAAAAGCAACGTGCCTTGATAGCCCGCGCCATAGTTCAGCAACCTCAGTTGTTAATAATGGACGAACCAACTAGCCATTTAGATGTTAAATACCAAATACAGGTAATGGAGCTTGCTAAATCGTTGGGTGTAACGGTGTTTGCATCGTTTCACGATTTAAACTTAGCTTCTGCAATGTGCGATGAACTAGTGGTTATTAAAAATGGTGAAATTACACATACAGGCACGCCAAGTGAGGTATTAACCGAAAACATGCTAGGCGACGTTTTTGGTGTCTGCGCTCAAGTAAATAACCACCCGCAAATATCGGAGTCGGGAAATAGCATCCCTCATATCACTTACTTTTATGGTTACGAATAATATGAGCGCAGTTAATACTCGCCAATCACTTGCGCTATTTATCAGTGCTGCAGCTGCTTTATTTAGCTTATTTGCAGCACTTAGTTTTGGCGCAGCAGAGACCTCACTTCAAGATGTATTTAATAGCTTTTTACTCTCAAATGATGCGTCTTTTAATTCGCGTATTATTTTTGAACTAAGAATGCCACGCACATTACTCGCCTTTTTAGCCGGTTCTGGCTTAGCAATTGCGGGGCTTATTTTACAAACGGTAACGCGTAACCCTTTAGCCGATCCTTACTTATTTGGTATATCGTCGGGTGCCTCATTTGGCGTGGTGTTACTTATGGCATTAGCAGGTATTAGCGCAGGTTTTATGTTATCGGCAGCAGCGTTATTAGGTAGCTTACTCGCTATGAGTTTATTAATACTTATTGCAGGTAGGCAGCAAAGTGCACAGGTAGAATCAATGTTATTAGCTGGTGTTGCTCTGTCGTTTTTATTTAGTGCATTTACCAGCTTGCTGCTTTATTGGAGCGACCCTCAGGCGGTAGCCGCTATTTTATTTTGGACACTGGGCAGCTTTTCGCGTGCGCAGTGGGCTACGCTTTGGTTGCCTTTATTGGTAATTACATTGTGTACGTTTGTAATGCTGAGCTTTAGAAGGCAGCTAAATGCTATGTTACTGGGCGATGAAAGCGCAATTACATTAGGTGTGAGGGTTCAGCGCTTTAGAATACTTATGCTGGTTTTAAGCTCATTAATTACCGCTGTGCTGGTGGCTATGTGTGGTGGTATTGGGTTTGTAGGATTAATGGTGCCGCATATTGTGCGCTTTTTTATATCCCAAGGCACCATCGCTGGCTTACTGGTAACCAGCTTGGTGGGCGGTACATTTATGGTGTGGGTTGATGTACTTTCGCGCTCATTGCTGAAAAACCAAGAACTGCCCGTTGGTGTTATTACTGCAGCTATTGGTAGCGTGTTCTTTTTGAGTTTATTGTTTTTTAGAAAGCGAAGGGTGTAATTCCATGAAAACCTTAATGGTGCAAGGCACTACATCAGATGCTGGTAAAAGCACTTTAGTTGCTGCCCTTTGCAGGGTGTTTTCTAAGCGTGGGGTAAAGATTGCGCCTTTTAAACCACAAAATATGGCACTCAATAGCGCAGTAACAAAAGATGGCGGCGAAATTGGTCGTGCGCAAGCTTTGCAAGCAATAGCAGCTAAAGTAGAGCCAGAAATAGACTTTAATCCTATTTTACTTAAACCTAATAGCGATACTGGTGCACAAGTGATTATTCACGGAAGAGCCATTAGTAATATGGAAGCGGGCAAATATCACGACTATAAAAAAGCGGCGATGGATGCAGTAATTACCTCACATAACCGCTTAGCTAAACGCTTTGATTTACTCCTCGTTGAAGGGGCAGGTAGCCCTGCTGAAATAAACCTGCGTGAAAACGATATTGCCAATATGGGTTACGCCGAAGAGGTAGATTGCCCAGTAATTATAATTGCTGATATTGATAAAGGTGGTGTGTTTGCACATTTGGTAGGTACGCTTGCGTTGTTAAGCGAGTCAGAACAGGCGCGCGTAAAAGGCTTTGTTATAAACCGCTTTAGAGGCGATATAGGTTTGCTGCAAGGCGGGCTTGATTGGCTTGAAGAATACACAAACAAACCCGTACTTGGCGTATTACCTTATTTACACGACCTTGCGCTTGATGCCGAGGACGCCGTCGCAATTGATAATAACGTAACCAACGCCTCAATTAATATTGCAGTGCTGCTTGTTCCCCACATTAGTAACCACACCGATTTTGACGCACTGCGTTTGCACCCAAACATTAATATAAATTACGTGCGCCATACGCAAACGATCCCAGACGTTGATCTGATAATTCTTCCAGGCAGTAAAAACGTGCTGGGCGATTTAACCTTTTTGAAAAATGAAGGCTGGGACACTCAAATTAAACGCCACTTACGCTATGGTGGCAAAGTACTTGGCATTTGTGGCGGCATGCAAATGCTGGGCAATACGCTCAACGATCCCGAGGGTATTGAGTCATCATTAAAGCAAGTAAATGGGCTTGCTCTGTGCGATTTTGAAACCACGCTAACAACACAAAAAGTATTAACTAAAATAACCGCTACACTGCTTTTAAATAACCAATCAACACCCTGTAGTGGTTACGAAATACATGCAGGGATTAGCCAAGGTGCAGCGCTTAATAAGCCATTTTTAACCTTTGATGAAAGCCACCCACATGGCTTTACGTTTGATGGCTTTATTAGCGATGATAACGCCATTGCGGGCACTTATTTACATGGCTTATTTGATGAAGCCGATGCTACATCGCAAATTTTAAAATGGGTAAAACCAAGCGCCTCAATTAACCCAATTAGTATTGCCGCTCACCGCGAGCAGCAGTTAGAACTATTAGCAACCATGTGCGAAACGCATTTAAACATACAGCAAATTATCTCGATTTATGAAGGGCACAATAATGACTGAACAAAACAACGATAAGCATAAGCAGCGCCAACAAAAAGTAAAAGAACAAGTGGATGCACGTGTTGCGGCAGCGCAAGATGTAAAAGGTATTTTTCAGGTAATCACCGGTAATGGTAAAGGTAAATCAACCTCAGGCTTTGGCGTTGTAGCACGCTGCGTTGGACATGGTAAAAAAGCAGCCGTTTGCCAATATATTAAAGGTACGTGGGAATGTGGCGAGCGTAATTTATTACAAGGTGCAGGTGTTGAGTTTGTTGTAATGAACACCGGTTTTACTTGGGATACGCAAAATAAAGAAGCCGATACTGCAGCCGCGCAGGCAACATGGCAAGAGTCAAAACGCATGCTTGCTGATAGCAGTATTGATTTAGTATTACTCGATGAGCTTACGTATATGGTGACTTACGGCTATGTTGATTTAGATGAAGTAGTAACAGCCCTTAATAACCGCCCGCTAATGCAGTCAGTTATTATCACAGGGCGTGCAGCACACCGCACTTTAACTGACCTTGCCGACACAGTAAGTGAAGTGCGTAATGTAAAACACGCATTCGACTCAGGCATAAAAGCGCTTGAAGGGTTTGATTACTAATGTTTAAAGCGTTTTTTATTGGGCTGCTGCTTTTTAGTGTATCGGGCAGTGCACTTGCAGAGCAGGCTAATGATTCTAAAAAGCTGCGAATAATCGCGCTTGCACCGCACATTGTCGAAAACCTATTTGCCATAGGGGCGGGCGATAATATTGTGGGCACAGTTGATTACGCCGACTACCCAAGTGAAGCCCAAAGTATTGAGCGCATAGGGGGTTATTACGGCATCTCGCTTGAAAAAGTATTGGCGCTTAAACCCGACTTAGTTATTGCGTGGAAAAGCGGAAATCAAAGCGAAGATTTAGCCCAAATAGAGCGTTTAGGTATAAAAGTGTATTTGAGTAACCCCGTCACAATCGCTGGTGTAGCCGACGAGTTACTTACTTTTGGTGAATTTACAGGGAATATTGAGCAAAGCCAGCAAGCGGCAAATGCATTTACACAAAAACTAAACGCGATTATTAAAAGCCAGCAAGATAAAAAAAATATTACCGGATTTTATCAGTTATGGGCTGAGCCTATGATGACGGTAGGTAAAAACACATGGATAAATCAGCTGATTGAAACATGCCATGTAAGCAATGTATTTGCACAGAGCGTTACAGATTACCCGCAAATTAGTATCGAAAATGTTATTGTTACTAAGCCACAAGTTATTATTATCCCTGATGAAAAATCAAAAACACCACAGCCGGTTGTTAATTGGCAAAAGTGGCCAGAAGTACCAGCAGTTAAAAATGATCAATTTATTAGCGTAAATGCCGATTTATTACATCGTTTTACCCCGCGCATGCTAGATGGACTCGCGGATATGTGTGTTAAAATAGACGCATCACGTAAACAGATTAAGAGTACGCAATGAGCAATTGGGCTACATTTTTAGAAAGTGAATTACAGCAACCTTACATGCAGCAAACGTTAGAGTATGTGGCTAATCGCCGCAATGAAGGTGTTGCTGTTTACCCGCCTGAAGCTCAAGTATTTAGTGCTTTTGATGCCACCGCACTTAATGACATCCGCGTCGTAATTTTAGGACAAGACCCATACCACGGGGAAGGGCAAGCGCATGGCTTGTGTTTTTCGGTATTGCCTGATGTAAAAAAACTGCCACCGTCGCTTAAAAATATGTACAAAGAGTTAGCTGTCGATATCAGCGGGTTTATTATTCCTGAGCATGGTTACCTGCAAAGCTGGGCAGATCAGGGCGTGTTTTTACTCAATACAGTATTGACCGTTGAGCAAGGGCAAGCGCATTCACATAAGCATTTAGGATGGGAGCTATTTACCGATAATGTAATTGCCCATATTAATAAGCACTGCGAAGGTGTGGTATTTATTTTATGGGGGGCACATGCACAAAAAAAAGGTAAAGGCATAGATAGCGCTCGCCATCATGTTTTAAAAGGGCCGCACCCATCGCCACTTTCGGCGCATAGAGGCTTTTTTGGCTGTCAGCATTTCTCACAAACGAATGAGTTATTGCAAGCCCAAAAAGATAAGCCAATTAACTGGCAAATCTAATTTATTCCAAAGAACTCAAATTGTTTAAACCATTAAAAAAGGCTTCCAGATTCTGGAAGCCTTTTTGTTTAGTTGGGGCGTATTGAATTAAAAATCGAGCTCATCAATTGCAATACTGTCTGTAAAGTAGTCTAGTTCTTGTAGTTCTTTACGTAGGCGCTGTTTGTCTTTTATTGCTTCTATTTCACGCCATTTTCTTTTTTTATTTTTTTGAGAGGTTTTTCTTGTTGTATCTGGTCCTTCTAATATCTCTAATATATCGTTTAGGCTATCCATGAACTTCTCCTATTGATTTTATTTACCTCAAGAATACCTATACCACAGGCCTAGTTAAAATAGAATAAAAAAGTGACAGTTATGTTACATAAGTGTGATTAATTGATGAAGGTTTATACGAAGATTATATGAAGGTTAAATAGAGAAGTAGCCAATTTTAGGCATAAAAAAACGCCGCTATTGCGACGTTTTCTAAAACACGATTATAGCAAATTACATTGCTTTAAAACGCGCTTCTAGTTGTTCTTGTGCATCAGCAAAAGAGCGAATACCTTCAGCCAGTTTTTCAGTAGCCATAGCATCTTGGTTATGTAACCAACGGAACTGCGCTTCTGTAAGTGGCTCTGGTTTTGGCTCTTTAGGAATATCTGTTTCTAGCAAGTATTCCTGTGCGCCTTCAAGGTTACCTAAATCTTCTAAAAGATTAGGGCTAATAGTTAGCTTGTCGCAACCAGTAAGAGCAATAATTTCGCCTGTATTACGGAAACTTGCACCCATCACAACTGTTTTGTAATCATGGCGTTTGTAAAATTCAAAAATGCTGCGTACAGACTGAACACCTGGATCTTGTAGCGGATCGGTTGGTTTTTCCATACCGTTAGCAACATGCCAATCTAAAATACGACCAACAAATGGCGAAATTAGAAATACGTTTGCATCGGCACATGCGCGAGCTTGGGCATCGCTAAATAGTAAAGTAAGGTTACATTTAGTACCTTCTTTTTCTAGCTGCTCAGCGGCTTTAATGCCTTCCCACGTAGACGCTACTTTGATTAAAATTTTATCTTTGCTTACACCTTCTTTTTCGTAAAGGCTAAGTAGAGTATGTGCTTTATCAATAGTCGCTTGCGTATTAAACGAAAGGCGTGCATCTACTTCAGTAGAAATATAACCAGGTACAATCTCACTAATTTCTTTACCAAGTAACACGGCAAAGTAATCACATGCTAGTTCAAGCTGTTTAGCTGGCTCTTGCTCGGTTTCTTTTGCATAGCTCCAAGCTTTATCTAGGTAAGGCTTATATGCTTCAATCTCGCTCGCTTTTAATAAAAGCGACGGGTTTGTAGTTGCATCTTCTGGTTGATGCTTTTTAATAGCTTCAATATCACCAGTGTCGGCTACGATAGATGAATGTTGTTTTAGCCTTTGTAGAGCTGAAGTCATTTGCTTTCCTCATTCCAAGCAAGTTAAAAGAAAAATCTAATCACTCTTAATATATACAATCCATACTGCAACAGTGTGACAATGCTTGATAGGTCTTATGTCCTTATCAATAGAAAAACGGCAATGCATGGGTTATTAAGAGAGGATTTATTTAAACAAAACGTGCTTTTCGTTTCATTTAATGTTGAAATTGACACTAAATAAATTACAAGTCAATAGCTAACTATGATCACTGTTATTTCACCTGCAAAAAATCTTGATTACGAAACGCCACCCGCAACAGACAAGTTCACTCAGCCTGAATTACTAGAGCACAGCGAAGAGCTCATGAAAGTATGCCGTGAACTAACACCAGCGCAAATTGGCAGTTTAATGAAAATTAGCGATAAGCTATCTGGGCTTAACGCAGCACGCTTTAGTGAGTGGGCACAGCCGTTTACACAAAGTAATGCTAAACAAGCAGTGCTTGCCTTTAATGGCGATGTATACGGCGGTTTAGATGCAAGCACGCTTAAAGCTAGCGAGCTTGATTACGCACAAAACCATTTGCGTATTCTCTCGGGTTTATACGGCTTATTAAAACCACTTGATTTAATGCAAGCTTACCGTCTTGAAATGGGCACCAAGCTTGAAAACTCGCGTGGCAAAAACTTATACGAGTTTTGGGGCAGCGTAATAGCGAACAAACTAAACGACGTATTAAAAGCACAAGACGCGCAATACTTAGTTAACCTTGCTTCAAACGAGTACTTTAAAGCGGTAGATAAAAAAGCATTAAATGCACAAATTATTACCCCACACTTTAAAGACTGTAAAAACGGTCAATATAAGGTAATTAGCTTTTACGCTAAAAAAGCACGCGGCATGATGGCGCGCTACATTATCGAAAATAAAGTAACGCAATTAAGTCAGCTTAAAGAGTTTACTGTGGCGGGTTATTACTTTAGCCCTGAGGCAACAGTTAAAGAGCTTGAGCCGGTATTTATGCGTGACGAACAAAATTAGGTCATAAGCTTAAATAAACAATTGAAAAGCCATGCATTGCATGGCTTTTTTGATACTGGCGTTATATTTGCAACTATATCTAATATTAATGAGATTATTAATTAAATAGGTGCAAACAAAATGATCAGTATTCCGTCAGTTGGCGAAGCCGAAAAACTAATAGAGGAAAAGCTCGGAGGGTGGTTTGATGTTGTTATCAGCCATATCCCTAATTTTATAGTGGCAATTGTAATTGCCATAGTATTTTCAATATTGGCGCGCTTTGCTGGCAAGCTGATGAAAAACGTGTTGCGCCGCTCTCTCGATTCAACGCAAATTGCCGACTTAATGGCGTCAATATTTAAAGTTATTGTGTTGTGCATAGGTTTATTTATAGCGCTCGATTTTGTTGGCTTAAAAGGCACTGTTACTTCGCTACTTGCTGGTGCGGGTATTGTGGGTTTAGCCATTGGTTTTGCGTTTCAAGACATGACCGAAAACCTAATTGCAGGTATAGCAATGGGTGTACGTAAGCCATTTAAAACAGGTGATGTAATAGAAACCGATGATGTGTTTGGTTCGGTGCATTCTATAAACCTACGTAACACGCTAATAGAGAGCTTTTACGGGCAACTAATACTTGTACCAAACAAAGTCTTATTTAGAAATGTACTAAAAAATTACACCACGCTAGGTATAAGACGTATAGAAGTACCCGTAGGTATTTCGTATGGCGACGACATAGAAAAAGCAAAAGACGTTATAGTCGATAAAATTAACGAATTTGACTTTGTAATACGTAAAGACGAAACCGCTGTATACGCTGAAGGTTTTGGCGACAGCAGCATTAACTTACTGGTGTGGTTTTGGATTAAATACCCAGGCGAGCCTGACTTTATGACGGTACGCCACAAAGGTGTTGTTGCCGTTAAGCAAGCATTAGACGAAGCTGATATTAGTATTCCTTTCCCAATTCGTACTTTAGATTTTGGTATTAAAGGCGGTGAGAAACTCGATGCCATGATAAGCGATAAAATAAGCCAGCAGTCATCCAATAAAGACAGTAGCGACGGTGCTGACTCTAGCCAAAGTGAGTAATTTAGTTAAAACTCATTAGGCAAAAGCATTGGGAAATAGTTACTTACCAACAGCGCAATTTTACAGAGTAAAATTGCGCTTTTTTATAAATGGATTATTAGCTAAAAGTTTAAATACCTAGTTTTGTGTTTATTGAATATCAATTCTAATTAGTTGCGTTTGGTCATGGGAGTATTAACAAGTAAAAGTAGTGTTTACCTAACGATTTTTTTACTGCCTTTGCTGCACACTCTGAAATAACGCCCTCATCTATTTCAATAACTAAATCATCCTTTTTAAGCCCGTTAGGTCGGCTAAAGAATCTGTGTAAGCTTTTTCAGTATCAATTGGGTTAACTTAAGGGTTAAAAGAGCAAAGACAAACACGCTAGCATCAATTCTAAATTTATCTTCATAAGTATAAGTGTGAGCTATCGTTTTAAGGGGAGGAATAATCGTATTGCTTAGGCTTTATTTTATCTCTTTTACAGCAGCAAAATTTGCCTTAAACTGAATATAAAAAAGCGCAGCTTGTGTTGGAGTAACAAGCCGCGCTTATGAATTAGTTATACAAATAGGTTTTGTGGTGCGTATTAAATAACGCTAATTTTGTTACGAATGATTTTAACCCCATCTATATTTTCTAAAAACTTTTGAGCTAGTGCGCGCTGAAAACCAGTTTGTGCTTCACCGTATAAATCTACTTCACCATTTTTTACCTGCACACGAATATCACTTAACGCCAGGTTAGGGTTAGTTCGTAGGGTGTTGGTGATAGTTTGTTGTAGGTTAGGTTGAGTGGCTACACTGCTTACTACGGCCATATTGGTTGCTGCACTTACCTTTGTAGCGCAAGCTAATAAAAATAAACAACAAAATGATACTAAAGCGATAGTTAACTTGAAGCGGTTCATAACTTAATCCTTACATTACGGTGAATAGTGCAGCCACAAAATGGAAATTCCATCGGCTAGGTTATCTTTGTAGTTACAATTTCGGTGCCAATATTAACGCTATGAAATATAAGATAATTTTATTAAGTGGAAATTAAGGTGGGCAAAAATTACATTTAAATGAGTATGAGTTACATGCTTGGGTTACATATGTAACAGGTACAAACAGCAGAGCCTGTAAGGCTTGCATTAAAAAAGCCGACAAAAGTCGGCTTAGAATAAAAATATGTTAGGTTACTTTTTCTTTTTAACCTTGGCCTTTTTCTTGGCTTTCATTTTTACTGGATCTTTACGCTTTTTAGCCGGCGGCTTAGCTTCTTTATGCTGTGGCTCAACACCTTTAATTACACGGCGTTTTAGTTTTTGTTCAACGTAGCGCTCTACTTTATACAAAATACCAATGTCATGTGCTTCAACTAACGATATTGCAATCCCTTTTTTACCAGCACGGCCAGTACGACCAATACGGTGTACGTATACGTCGGCAGTGCGCGGCATATCAAAGTTAATAACGTGGCTAATGTCAGATACGTCAATACCACGTGCGGCTACATCGGTCGCAATTAAGATACGTGTTTTGCCACTGTGAAAGTTTTCCATGGCTTTCATACGTTTGTCTTGTGGCATTTCGCCGCGTAACCAAGCTGCTTTAACGCCGTTATTGGTTAGCTCGCCAATCAGTGTTTCTAAACGCTCACGGGTTTTAACAAACACAATTGCTTTAGTCACGTCTGGACCATTTAAGGTATTTACTAAAAGCTCTAGTTTATGATGATAGTCATCGGCTAAATGTACCCACTGGTGAATTTTAGCTTTTTCTTTACGTGACGATTCAGCTTCAAGCAGTGCAGGGTCGTTTAATGTTTTTTCAGCAAACCTTTCTACGCTGTCACCTTCGAGTGTTGCTGAGAATAAAAAACATTGGCGACGATTTTTAGCTTCGTCACAAATACGGCTCATTTCTTTTTTGAAACCCATGTCTAACATGCGATCTGCTTCATCGATAATAAGCATTTCTACGTGTTCAGCATGAAAGTTTTCGGTTTCTAGGTATTCCATTAATCGACCTGGTGTGGCGATTAAAATATCGTTATTTTTTTCGAAAATTTCTTTATGCGTGCCGTAGTTAATACCGCCTGTTACTACACCAATTTTTAGGTGTGTGCGTTTAGCTAACAGTTCACATTGTTCATGAATTTGATAAGCCAACTCACGAGTCGGGGTCATAACGAGGACGCGCGCAAAACCAGGATCACGACGTGGGAAATCCAGTAAGTACTGAATAGCCGGAATTAAAAATGCCGCTGTTTTACCTGTACCAGTAGGCGCAGATGCTAAAATATCGCGCCCCTGTAGTGCTTCAGGAATAGCTTGTTGTTGAATGCTGGTTGGCGTCTCGTAGCCCATTTTATTAATGGCATCGAGTAGCTTGTTATCAAGATCAAATTCAGAAAATTGCATAGAGTGTCTAAAATAAGGGACAATTACCCTGATTATACGCGCTATGCTGCGCTTGGTGAATGAAAAGGTGAAAAAATGTCTGGTTTTGTATTTAAACAATTTAAAGTTGAACACGACCACTGTGCAATGAAAGTTTCTACCGATGGCATTTTGCTTGGCGCATGGGCTAATTTAAGCGGTGCAAAGTCATTACTTGATATAGGCACTGGCACCGGCTTACTAGCATTAATGTGTAAGCAGCGCAGTAATGAGCTTGATATAACTGCGGTAGAAATTGACAAAAGCGCCTATACCCAAGCATTACAAAATGTAGCTAATAGTCCGTGGCCAACAATAAGTATTAAGCACCAAACTATTCAAAGCTTTAGTAGCGAAGTTAAGTTTGATGTTGTTATCTCTAATCCACCGTATTTTAATCACAGTTTAAAAGGCGATAATGCTGCGCGTAATACCGCACGCCATACCGACGGCTTAAGTTTTGAAGAGTTAATAAATGCGTTTAAACGTTTAAGCCATAGCCGCTCTCGCTTTAGCTTAATACTCCCAAGCGTTGAAGGTGCATTATTTATTGAGCTTGCTACTCAAAATGGGCTTTATTTAAATACTCATTGCCAAGTAAAAGCCACGCCCAATAAAGATATTAGCCGCAGTTTAATGGCATTTAGCTACGTAAAAAGCGATTTAGAAACGTCAATTCTGTGTATTAGAAACTTAGATAATACCTACACCGCTGATTATATAGCCCTATGCAAAGCATTTTATTTGAAAATGTAAAGCAATTGTAAAATAGGAACGAATAACGCAAACTGACTAAAACCTATTGTTGAGAACAGATATGGATAGTCAGTTACCAAAATCTTTTATAATTATACTTGCCGTATTACAGGCTATTGCTCTTACCCTTTTGTATAGCAGTATAGAAAATAATGTGTGGCCAGCAACAAGCCCTACATTGTTAGTCTCACTTATTACATTTTCTATGAGCTTTCCTTTATTAATGCTAATGACCGTTAATAAAAATAATATAAAAACGTCGTTGCTTTTAATCCTTCCTTTTTCCTTGTTGTTATCTTTATTGGGGGCGTATGTTGGCTTTCAGCAAGAGCCTCAAGAGTACGTAAGTAATAACACTTTAATGTCAGTTTTTATTTTTACTAGTTTAATAGCTGGCTTTAAAGGCCTTATGTACATACAACAATTTGGTAGCTCAGAAAATGTTAGTTACAGTCGTTTATTTAAGCTCTCTTGGCGTAATTTTATAATATTTGGAGAATGCTGGCTGTTTGTACTTATTTTTTGGGGAATTCTAAATTTAGGTGCGGCTTTATTTGATATTTTAGATATAGAATTTTTCTCTGAGCTACTAAGAAATGAATGGTTTTGGATCCCAACCTTAACGCTCGCATTTGCCTTTGCGAGTGTCATATTTAGAAAGCTTTTGAACATTGAAGATAATATTGCTTTTTTACTACAAACTTTAATTAAGTTTTTATTGCCTGTTTTATCAGTTATTTCTCTCGGTTTTTTAGCAACACTTCCTTTTACCGGACTCAATAAATTATGGGAGACCGGAAGTGGCAGTTTATTAGTAATGTGGCTGCAGGTGCTCACGTTGTTTTTTGTTAACACTGTTTATAAAGATGACTCATCAGTTCGCCCTTATCACATGCTCTTGCACCGACTCGTTTTTATAAGCGTTGCGTTACTTCCAGTTTATAGTGTTATTTCTGCCTATGGAATTTACTTACGGGTAGAGCAGCATGGGCTAACAGTAGATCGTTGTTGGGGCATTTTAATTTGGTTTTTATTGGCGTGTTTTTCGTTTAGTTATCTTGTTGGAATTATAACAAAGCGAGACAATTGGCTAGAGCCGCTTAGCAAAATAAATATTGTGATGGGGTGGGTGGTGCTCGTTAGTATGCTTGCTGTTAACTCCCCTTTATTAAATTTTCAAAGCTTATCTACAAACAGCCAAATAGCGCGTTTAGATGCAGATAAAGTAACAATAGAAAAGTTTGACTATTACTATTTTGAGCACAGCTTAGGTCGCCAAGGTTATTTAGCTATGCAGTTATTAAAACAGAAAATTGAAACGAGTCACCCAGAGCAATACGCTATCATCGATAGGATGTATGTAAATAATGAGTTTGCTTTAACGCTTGAACACACAGTCGATGATTTTATTGAGCGCAGTGTATTTTGGCCATCACAAGTGCTAATACCTCAAGGTTTAATAGAGGCAGTATTTTCTGAACAACATTTTTACGATCGTAACTCTTTAAAAGAACATACTTACTATTTCATTGGCATGGATTTAAACAAAGATGATGAACTCGATTTTATAGTGATTGACGAAAGTAATGAAAATATATCCGCATATTTCTGGTTATTCGACATGGGTAAGTGGCGCTCAAAGTATATGAATGTCGAAAATCCTGAAGAGATTAGATACCTTAAAAGCATGATTGATAATAACGAATTATCTTTAGTTGAGCCTGAATATTCAAATCTAAAAATAGGGGATGTTGTTTTTAAAGTAAGGTAATACGTTGCTTTGTTTTTTATGCTACAGATCCTTAAACCTAAACTAATGATTATTAGTTTAGGTTTGTTGTTATTTTAGGTGGGGCGCTTTGGTAGTGTGTTTATAAATCACCTGTTATGATTAAGTCATTAGTTACTTGATTTAAAGACAACACAATGAAAAAGTTAAATAAAATAGCATTACTTAGCACGTTAGCAGCCACCATTTTTGCAAGCCAAAGTGTGCTTGCTGCTATTACGCCAGTAGGCCTTTGGAAAACGATTGATGAGGATACAAACCAAGCTAAGTCGTATGTACGTATTACCCAAACCAACGGTGTATTAAGCGGCAAAGTTGAAACCATTCTTAACCCTGCAAAACAAAATGATATATGCAGTAAGTGTGATGATGAGCTAAAAGATCAGCCTATTTTAGGAATGACCATAATCACGGGTGTAAAAGCACAAGATGATGGCGTATGGGGAGACGGTGAAATACTCGACCCAACAAATGGTAAAACCTACACCTTACAATTAACCCCGCAAGATGAAGGTAAAAAGCTCGAAGTGCGCGGTTACATTGGCTTTTTTTACCGAAACCAATATTGGCTAAGAGTTGAGTAAGTTTAACTACTTACTTAATTACTAAACGTTAAATAATTAAGCATTAACTGAAATCATTTTTGCGCTTTGCCTTTCTTACTCACTAAGCCTGCCATATTTAATTGGCATAAAATTTTGAGTAAATAAGAGGGTAAAATATGATTAAGTACATAGTTGCTTTAATAATGCTTAGCACACTGTTAATAAGCGGTGGGGCAAACGCAAAGGATGATGCGGTAAACACGGGCTGGTTTAATAACACGGCTATTAAAGGGTATGACAGTGTTGCTTATTTTACCCAAAATAAAGCCGTTAAAGGCAGCGACAAATATACGTTTAGTTATTTAGGTGCCGACTGGCATTTTTCGAGTGAAGAAAACAAAACGGCATTTGCAGAAAACCCAAAGCGTTATGCACCGCAATACGGTGGCTGGTGCGCTTATGCAATGGCTGATGAGGGGAATGCCGTAGGGATAGATCCAGAAGCATTTTATATTCACGAAGGTAAGCTTTACTTAAATTATAGCGAAAGCGTGCAGCAAAAATGGTTAAGTAATTTATTGCCGTACATTGTAATGGCTGATGGATATTACCCACAAACGACCAATGTTATGACGTTTCAATAAATTACTCATATTATTAGGGTCTGTTGAACTTTGCGGATTAAAATTTGTTCAAACTAGGGGCTATTTAATCGCGGCGCGAGATTTGTAACCTAGTGGGCTAAGTAAAAACCGAGCAAAGCTTCCGCGTCCTGCTCACGCCCCTTACCTACATCCATGTAGGCAACAAAGAGTTGATCGCCCCTAGGAAGAACCCTTTGGGCAGCGCCTGTTTGGCATTAATGCTACGTTATCGCCCATTTATGGGGAATAATCACACTGCATAGGCTCTGCCTTGCCTAAATACCAAACAGACTGCTGCAAATTTAACCTTAAAAGATCAACAGACCCTAGTTAAAAAGCCCGCAACTAAACTAGTTGCGGGCTTTTTACTTATTAGCTAATTAAAGCGTTTCGCTATATTCAGTCATTACCTGTTCAACCCATGTTGCAATACGCTCATCGCTTAGCTCGTATTGACTGTCTTCGTCGAGCGCGAGTCCTACAAACTGTTTACCATCAGGCGTTAATGCTTTTGAAGCTTCAAACTCGTAGCTACTGTCATTTGGCCAAAAACCAAGTTGAGTAAATGTTTGCGTATTTATTTCATCGTGTAGCATGCCTAGTGCATCTTGAAACCACTGCCCGTAACCTTGTTGATCGCCCATGCCAAATAAAGCAATGGTTTTACCATTTAGGTTTACGTCGGCTATGTCGTCCCACTTTGACTCCCAGTCTTCTTGTATTTCACCAAAATCCCATGTTGAAATACCAAAGATGATAAAGTCGTACTGCTCTGCATTTTTTAGTGGCTCGTCTTTAATATTGTGCAGGGTAACTATATCGGCACCAATAATGTCGCGAATCTTTTCTGCTGCCATTTCGGTGTAGCACGTAGTAGAACCAAAAAATAAACCAATTTGCATCGTATTTATCACTGTGTAATTGCCTGATATGATAGGCTCAAGTTTACCGTAAGGTATTTTTAATTGATACCTTAGCAAAGCATGAGAGCATAATGTGACAACGCTATCTGACGATTCTTTTGAAAATAACAGCAGTATGAGCAGTAATAGCGACTACCTAGAAACCTTTTTAGATAGCCTGTACTTAGAACAAGGCGTAAGCGAAAATACATTAAGCGCTTATCGCAGTGATTTAGATAAGTTTTGCCTATTTTTAAAGGGCGAAAATTTAATGACGGTAACGGGGCTAGACATAGAAAGCTACTTAGCGCATCGAGTTGATTTAGGTTTAAAACCACGCAGTACAGCACGTAGCATTAGTGCGCTAAAGCGTTTTTATCAGTACTTTGTACGCGAAAAAATAATTAGTGATTCGCCCATGCTAAACATAGCTCAACCAAAAGCCGGACAGTCGTTACCTAAAACACTCTCAGAAGCTGAAGTTGAGGCATTGTTAAATGCGCCCAACACAGAAGAAGCGATGGGACTGCGCGACAAAGCCATGCTAGAGCTACTTTATGCAACGGGGTTGCGTGTAAGTGAGCTTGTTGGGCTTCGTATGGAGCAAATTAATTTGCGCCAAGCGGTTGTGTTTGTAAAAGGCAAGGGTAACAAAGAGCGCTTAGTGCCATTGGGTGAAGAAGCCATGTATTGGCTGGAGCAGTTTTTAAAGGGTGGGCGTGCACAAATGATAAAACACGCCACCGATTTTGTGTTCCCATCTAAGCGCGGAGTAGGCATGACGCGACAAACCTTTTGGCATAGAATTAAACACTATGCTATTTTGGCATCAGTTGAGTCTCCATTATCGCCCCATACCATGCGCCATGCTTTTGCTACGCACTTATTAAATCATGGGGCAGATTTACGTGTGGTACAAATGATGTTGGGCCATAGCGATTTATCAACGACGCAAATTTATACCCATGTTGCCAATGAACGGTTAAAGTCGGTACACGCAGAGCATCATCCGCGAGCGTAAGTTTGAAAGTAAATATTATTAAGCCGGTCAATATATTAAGTATTTTTAGGATAGAGAGAAGTTATGAAAAAATTAATGTTAGCAGGTGCCATGTTGTGCACAAGTATTAGTGCATTTGCAAATGGCGTTGCTGTAACACCAGATGCTAATGATCCTATTATTACTAAATTTGCCGAGCTTGGTGTAACTGTAAAGCAAATTAACCCAAGCCCAGTAGCGGGTTTAAAAGAGTTGATCACTAATAAGGGCGTGCTTTACGCAAGTCCAGATGGTCAATTTTTAATGCAAGGTACGTTAATCGATTTAAATAATCGTAACAACTTAACAGAGCAAGCATTAAACGGCGTGCGTGTTGAGGGCATTAAAGAATACGAAGATTCGATGATTGTGTACAAAGCACCAAACGAAAAACACAGTATTACCGTATTTACCGACATTAGCTGTGGTTACTGTCGTAAATTACATCGCGAGTTAGACGATTTACTTGATGCGGGTATTACCGTTAAGTACCTTGCGTTTCCACGTGGTGGCTTACAAGGTTCAGGCTACGCCGATTTAATGAACGTATGGTGTGCACGCGATCAGCAAGAAGCACTAACAGAAGCTAAGTCGGGTACAAGCACTAAAGTAGTTGCAGGCTGTAGCGCACCGGTTGCAGAGCATTACCAGCTTGGTCAAAGCTTTGGTATTAGCGGCACACCTGCCATTATTTTAGAAGATGGTACGATGATCCCAGGTTACCAGCCAGCAGCAGCACTAAAAGCAGCATTAGATGCTAACAAAGCGTCGTAATACGTTTTATAGCTAATAAAAAGGCCTTAATGGCCTTTTTTTGTCTTTTTAATACGACCCAATAAGTTAAAACTCTGCATGAAAAAATTGATCATTGCGCGTGAAAACGTTGACGACTCGCATCTACCGAGTAATTTACACCCTGTAATTAAACAAATTTATGCTAACCGCAATGTATTTAATGCCGACGAGCTAAATAACAGCGTAGCTACGCTTCACGACTTTAAGTTGTTTAAAGATATCGACAAAGCCAGCGATTTATTAATTGAAGCATTAAAGACGCAAAGCCAAATATTAATAGTCGGCGATTTTGATGCTGATGGCGCAACAAGCACTGCAACATTAATGCAAGGCCTTGAGATGTTTGGCTTTAAGCATTTAGATTACTTAATTCCTGACCGGTTTAGCTTAGGTTATGGTTTAAGCCCCGCACTTGCAGAGCAAATAGTACAAATAAAGCCTGATTTAGTGATCACCGTAGATAACGGCATATCGTGTATTGCTGGTATTGATATTTTAAAAGCGGTTGGTATAAAAGTGCTGGTAACAGATCATCACTTACAAGGTGAGCAGCTGCCAAATGCCGATGCAATAGTAAATCCAAATAGGCACGAATGTAACTTCCCGTCTAAATCTATAGCAGGCGTTGGCGTTGCTTTTTACTTACTAATAGCACTGAGAAGCGTAATGCGAGACCTTGGTTATTTTGAGCAGCAACCGCCGCCTAATTTAGCTAACTTGCTCGACATTGTAGCGCTTGGTACGGTTGCTGACGTGGTCGCACTTGATGCAAATAATCGCACCTTAGTACATCAAGGTTTAGCACGTATTCGCAGTGGTAAAACACGCCCAGGCATTACCGCGCTTATTGAAGTGGCTAACCGCAATGCTGCGCGCTTAAGCGCAAGCGACTTTGGCTTTTCACTTGCGCCGCGTTTAAATGCAGCAGGGCGATTAGACGACATGAGTTTGGGTATAGCATGCCTACTTAGCACCGATATAAACCAAGCACGTAGTATTGCCAGCGAGCTCGATAGCTTAAACTTTGCAAGGCGCGAAATAGAACAAGGCATGCAAGCCGAGGCGCAAGCCGTGCTTGATAGACTCGCATTTAGCGACGATAACGTCCCTGACGCAATCTGCTTGTTTCAAGATGATTGGCATCAAGGTGTTATTGGCATTTTGGCTGGTCGCTTAAAAGAAAAATACCACCGACCAACCGTTATATTTGCTGGTGGCGAAAATGGTGAAATAAAAGGTTCGTGCCGCTCTATAGAAGGGTTGCACATGCGCGACTTACTCGAAGGGCTTAATACTGCTGAGCCACACTTAATTAATAAATTTGGTGGCCACGCAATGGCTGCTGGTTTAAGTATTAACGAGCAACACTTTAATGACTTTAAAAAAGCATTTGATGCTGCCGTGAGTGCGCAACTGAGTGAAGAAAGTAAACGCTGCATTGTATTTACCGACGGCGAGCTGCCAAACGACTGTTTTACGATGGAGTTTGCCCAGCTATTAAAGCAATCGGGCCCTTGGGGGCAGCAATTTCCTGAGCCGGTGTTTGAGCACACATTTGAAGTAATACAGCAGCGCATAGTCGGCGAAAAGCATTTAAAGCTTGTATTAAAGCATCAATCAGGGCGATTAGTTGACGCCATTGCCTTTGGTATTGATGTAAAAGAATGGCCCGACACAGAAGCGAAGTTTGTAAAAGTAGCCTATCAACTCGATATAAATGAGTTTAGAGGTAAATTTACGCTGCAATTAATAGTTAGAGAGCTTGAAAAAGTGCACTAAAAAATATGCACAAATCATGCATAAAAGGCTAATAAAGCGCGCGGTTTTTTGTTAAAATCGGGCGTTTTTATCATTTGACGATAATTTGTTGCGAAAATCCCATGTAAAGGGGCGCAATTACCTAGCCATTTTGGAGTGATGTACATGTTTGAAGTGAATCCTGTGATTAACCAAATCAAGGAAATTCGCGAACGTACTGAATTGCTTCGGGGGTACCTTTGACTACGCTCTTAAACAAGAACGCCTAGAAGAAGTTAACGCCGAACTTGAAGATTCAGCCGTATGGAATGAGCCTGAACGCGCACAAGCGCTTGGCCGTGAAAAATCAGCATTAGAGGCTGTTGTTGAAACAATCGACAACCTTGTAGCCGGTACTGACGACGTTGAAGGTCTACTTGAACTTGCTGTAGAAGCCGAAGATCAAGATACCTTTGATGAAGCACAAAGCGAACTTAGCGATCTAAACGAGCAGTTAGAAGGTTTAGAGTTTCGTCGTATGTTTTCAGGTCCTCATGACTCAAACGATGCGTACCTTGATTTACAATCGGGTTCTGGCGGCACTGAAGCACAAGACTGGTGTAATATTCTACTTCGTATGTATTTACGTTGGGGCGAGGCTAAAGGCTTTAAAGTTGAGCTAGTTGAAGCAACCGACGGTGATGTTGCCGGTATTAAAGGCGCAACAGTTCGCTTTGTTGGCGAATACGCTTACGGTTGGTTACGTACAGAAACAGGCGTTCACCGTTTAGTGCGTAAAAGCCCGTTTGACTCAAGTGGTCGTCGTCATACCTCATTTGCTTCTGCGTTTGTATACCCAGAGATTGACGATAATATTGAAATTGATATTAATCCGTCAGACCTACGTATAGACGTTTACCGTGCATCAGGCGCGGGTGGTCAGCACGTTAATACCACCGAATCGGCGGTTCGTATTACTCACGTACCAACCAATACCGTAGTGCAGTGTCAAAACGAGCGTTCACAGCATAAAAATAAAGCCCAAGCGATGAAGCAGTTAAAAGCTAAATTATTTGAGCTTGAGCTACAGCAGCAAAATGCTGAAAAACAAACGCAAGAAGACGCTAAATCTGATATAGGTTGGGGTAGCCAAATACGTTCATACGTACTTGATGACGCACGTATTAAAGATTTACGTACAGGCGTTGAAAACCGCAATACCCAATCGGTACTTGACGGTAACTTAGATAAATTTATTGAAGCCAGCCTTAAATCTGGCCTATAACCACCAAGCTAATAAAGAGCTAAAAAATGACTGATAAAATCCAAGACGAAAACAAGTTAATCGCTGAGCGTCGTGGCAAGTTAGACGCGATACGCGAAAATTGCCCAGCCAACGGTCATCCAAACCAATTCCGTCGTGAGCATTACACGGCTGATTTGCAAGCCCAGTTTGGTGATAAGAGCAAAGAAGAATTAGTTGAACTACAAGAAGTTGTGTCTATTGCTGGACGTATTTTAGCAAAGCGTGGACCGTTTTTTGTAATTCAAGACATGAAAGGTCGCGTACAAGCGTATGCATCTAAAGATGTTCAAAAAGACCTTAAAGAAAAATATGGTCAGCTAGACACTGGCGATATTATAGGTGTTAAAGGCGCGCTAAATAAATCGGGCAAAGGCGATTTATACGTAGAAATGACTGAGTATCAATTACTAACTAAGTCACTTCGCCCGTTACCTGAAAAATTCCATGGCTTATCAGATCAAGAAACAAAGTACCGCCAACGTTATGTTGACTTAATTACTAACGAAGCAACGCGCGAAACATTCCGCATTCGCTCACAAGTAGTTGAAGGTATTCGTCGCTTTTTAGCAGACCGTGACTTTATGGAAGTAGAAACACCTATGCTACAGGTTATACCTGGTGGTGCATCTGCGCGTCCGTTTGTAACTCACCATAACGCGCTTGATATCGACATGTACCTTCGTATAGCGCCAGAGCTTTACCTAAAGCGCTTAGTGGTAGGTGGTTTTGATCGTGTATTTGAAATTAACCGTAACTTCCGTAACGAAGGGTTATCTACACGCCACAACCCAGAATTTACAATGATTGAATTTTACCAAGCATACGCTGATTACATCGACCTGATGAACATTACCGAAGACATGCTACGTACTGTTGCAGAAAACGTACTAGGTAGTGCAATTGTAGTTAATACAACTAAGGACGAAAACGGCGAAGTTATCGATTCAGTTGAATACGACTTTGGCCAACCGTTTACACGTTTAAGTATGGCGGATGCTATCTTAAAATATAACCCTGAGTTTGATGCTGCGGTATTTAACGACCCAGAAAACCATTTTGAAGAGTTAAAAGCGTACGCTAAACAAGTGCACGTTAAAATTCCTGAAAACTGTGTTTGGGGTCCAGGTAAGTTTCTTTGTGAAATATTTGAAGAAACAGCAGAGCACATGCTTATTCAACCAACGTTTATTACTGGTTACCCGTGGGAAGTATCACCACTTGCACGCCGTAACGACGAAAACCCATTTGTTACCGACCGTTTTGAGTTTTTTGTTGGCGGCCGTGAACTTGCAAATGGTTTCTCTGAGCTTAACGATGCACAGGACCAAGCTGAGCGCTTTACTCGTCAAGTTGAAGAGAAAGACGCAGGCGATGATGAAGCAATGCACTACGACGAAGACTACATACGCGCACTAGAGTACGGCTTACCGCCAACGGCTGGTGAAGGTATTGGTATTGACCGTTTAGTAATGTTGTTTACTGATTCATCAACAATTAAAGACGTTATTTTGTTCCCGCATATGCGTCCACAAGCTGACTAATCTTTAGTAGAACAAAGTAAGTTAATAAACGCCGCTTAATAGCGGCGTTTTTTTGCTTATAATTAGTGTTTTAATTAATAAGTACTACACTAAAAATTAAAGGTAATTATTAGTGCTGATTAATGTGCAATTCAGCTTCACTAACTTATTGTTATTGGAAGTTTTTAATATTAAAACTAACAGTGCTATAACTTTTTAGTATGATTGTTTTTTAAACATATGTTGTGTTTATACAAAGGTTTTAGCTAGAATACGCACGAAATTTACACTGCTGGTATTTAGCAGTTAAATATAGATTCTTAAAGGACTTAGAATAATAGTATGAAAGACAAACGAGTAGATGATTTATCAGAAGAGTGCACATCAGAGCAAGAACGAAACGCTTACTACCGTGCTTGTATCGCTGAATTTCAACAATTAGGTTACCAAGAACAGTATTTGGCTCAGTTAACTGATGACTTAGTTCCCGTGCTAGGTGTTAATCCTTCAAATAAAAATACGTAACCCGCTTAAATTTCAAACTAATTACACTTTTAAACCAAGCATATGTGCAATCTGTAACCATATAGTCGTTTTTGGTAGAAAAGTGTTTGACATATTTTCTGAAATCTTTATTATACGCCCCACAAGACGGAGAGGTGTCCGAGTGGCCGAAGGAGCTCCCCTGCTAAGGGAGTATAGAGTTTGTAGCTCTATCGAGGGTTCGAATCCCTCCCTCTCCACCATTTCTTTTAATGGCGTGTTTTGTAAAATTTTAAAGTATGGGTGCATAGCTCAGCTGGATAGAGTACTCGGCTACGAACCGAGCGGTCGGAGGTTCGAATCCTCCTGCGCCCACCATACTTTAATAACTCGCTTAGAGTCTAAATAAGCAAACTATAAAGTGGGTGCATAGCTCAGCTGGATAGAGTACTCGGCTACGAACCGAGCGGTCGGAGGTTCGAATCCTCCTGCGCCCACCACTTTATAGACTCATACTTAGAGTATAAAAAAGTAAAGTGTTGGCTAAAGCCAAACGGTCGGAGGTTCATTCTTACAAGATACGTCCTGCGCCCACCACTTTATAGACTCTCACTTAGAGTAAAAACAAGTAATAGTAAAAATGAAAGCGGGTGCATAGCTCAGCTGGATAGAGTACTCGGCTACGAACCGAGCGGTCGGAGGTTCGAATCCTCCTGCGCCCACCACTTTCATGTTTTCATACACTTTTAAGTGTAAGAAAAATAAACCGATGGAAATCGGTTTTTTTATGCCTGAATTAATACGCTCTGCTTAGAGTTTAAATAAGCAATCTATGAAAGTGGGTGCATAGCTCAGCTGGATAGAGTACTCGGCTACGAACCGAGCGGTCGGAGGTTCGAATCCTCCTGCGCCCACCACTTTCATAAACAAGCCGACATTAAGTCGGTTTTTTTGTGCCTAAAATAAAGTGAAGTGAAGTGAAGTGAAGTGTAGGTTTAGGCGAATTGAGAACCAAGCAGTCGGAGGTTCACTCTTACAAGATACGTCCTGCGCCCACCACTTTCATAAACAAGCCGACATTAAGTCGGTTTTTTTGTGCCTAAAATAAAGTGAAATGTAAACTCCCCTCCTGTAGCCGCAGAGCTTGCTCGCGTGAGAAGCGCCAGCTTCTAATTACTTACCACCGATATAACTGATACTTTATTTACGAGCTTCGTTCGTCGCGTCAGCAAGCTGCACGCCTAAAAGTAAAACCAACCCAATCTTTAAATCCAAACTCCGAGTTTATTTATCCGTTGTAGACACTGAGCCTGCTCGCGTGAGAAGCGACAGCTTCTAATCACTATATCTACTCAAGCCCACTTAACCCTTTTCTAAAGCTGCTCTTTATTATTACCTATGTTATTTTAAACGCCTTGTTTAAAAGGATATTGCAGTATGTTTAAAACCCTATTTATTACGTTGTTTTTTATTTTTAGCGCCATTTTTATTGCAAGTGTGCAAGCCAACGAAGCTAATAACTCACTTGTAGTAGGTGCGCAGCAATATGCTAAATATTTACCGCAGTTAAAAAATAAACGTGTAGGGCTAGTCGTTAATCAAACATCAAGCGTAGGGGAAACTCACTTAGTAGATACTCTACTGACTAAAAACATAAACATAACTAAAATTTTTGCACCTGAGCATGGCTTTCGTGGCGATCACGATGCGGGCGCCCATGTGAAAAATGCTGTTGATGGTAAAACTGGTATTCCGCTTATTTCTATTTACGGTAAAAATAAAAAACCAAGCCAAGCTGCTTTAGCCGATGTTGATGTAATTATTTTTGACATTCAAGATGTGGGAGTGCGTTTTTATACCTACATAAGCTCTATGCACTACATGATGGAAGCCGCTGCAGAGCAGGGGATAGAATTTTTAGTACTCGATAGGCCCAATCCAAATATTGCCTACGTTGATGGGCCAATATTAGAGTCAGAATTTAAATCGTTTGTAGGCATGCACCCAATTCCTGTTTTACACGGCATGACCGTTGGCGAACTTGCCAAAATGATCAAGGGCGAGGGTTGGATCAATAAAGCGGCCGATTTAAAATTAACGGTGAACCCTGTTGATCATTACACTCGCAAAAGTACTTACAGCTTGCCTGTAAAACCCAGCCCTAACTTACCTAACGATCAAGCCATTGCGCTTTACCCATCACTTTGCTTTTTTGAAGCAACGCCTATTAGCATTGGTAGAGGCACCGACTTTGCATTTCAAGTAATTGGCTATTCGCCAGTAGCATTAGGTGATTTTAATTTTACACCGCGCGCAATTAAAGGCGCTGCTTTAAACCCTAAATTTAAAAACCAAACCGTGCAAGGGCTCGATTTAAGACAAGCAAATATCACAGGTTTAAATTTAACTTACTTAATAAATGCGTACACGAAGCTTAGTAAAAATAACATCTCGCTTTTTGAGCGCGCTGACTTTATGGATAAACTAGCGGGTACTAATAAATTGCGCTTAGCTATTGAAGCAGGGCAATCAGAAGCGCAAATAAAACAAAGCTGGCAGGCGGGGCTTGCGCAATTTAAAGCGCAAAGAGCGCCTTACTTGTTATATAAATAAGGGCTAAGCATGTTTATTGCTGTAAAAAATCAAAGGTGTGGTTATATCAAACAAGCATTTATAGCGGCATTGAGCTTTATTATTGTGGGTTGTAGTACACCACCGGAGCCTATTAGCTCGGTGCTACCACTTACAAAGAGCCAACTTGTAGAGCTGCCTAATGCACAAGTGGTTGTAACGTTTCCTGAGGTAAATCCAAGTAGCCGGTTTTATGTAAATAACCGAGGAACGTTTAAAGCTTACAAAGGGCGCGGGCAATTATTAATACAAAACCACAACGCACAAAGCGCCGATATTTACATTAATAATAAAAAGCTCGACGTTAACCAACTAAGCGCCAACACCTTATATAATTACAGTTTGGCAAAAAATACTCACAACGGTGTTAATACCTTTAAAGTTGAAAATATTCTCCCTGCTGGCGCAAGCTTAACACTGCGTTTTGCATTTCCTACTTTAAGTGATGAACCAAAAAAGCATATAGATTTTACTGAAGTAGACACATTAATTGAACGCGATGTAAAAGCAGGTTTTCCTGGGGCTGTATTGGCTGTTGTTAAAAATGGCGAGCTAATAAAGTTAACCGCCTATGGCGATGCAAAACAATATCAGCAAAGTGACTTAATGCTACTTCGCCCAGAACCAATGCAAACTAATACCTTGTTTGATTTGGCCTCAAACACCAAAATATTTGCCACCAACTTTGCACTTATGAAACTAGTAAGCGAAGGGCTATTAAATATTAATAAACCCGTGCAAAGCTACCTAAGCGAATATAAAGGTGAAGGGCGAGCAAAGCGCACAGTAAAAGACTTACTCACACACAGCGCCGGATACCCGCCAGTATTTGACTTTCATCGTAAAGATGGCAGCTACGGTGACGCGTTTTATTCGCAAAACAGTAAAACCACCAAACAGCTATTACTTACCAGCGTGCCTTTTAGTAGTAAATCATCTGGGCAGCATGTTTACTCAGATATTGATTACATGATTTTAGGCGTACTCATTGAGCGCATAACTGGGCAGCCCCTTGACGAATACCTAGAGCAGCAAGTGTATGCGCCACTAAAACTAACTAACACGTTATTTAATCCACTTAAAAAAGGCTTTAAGCCGCAGCAATTTGCAGCCACTGAGCTTAGCGGCAACACACGAGACGGGCGCATTAAGTTTGATAATGTTCGTACCACTGTTTTACAAGGCCAAGTGCATGATGAGCGCGCTTACTACTCACTTGATGGCGTAGCAGGGCATGCAGGGTTGTTTAGTAACGCTCACGACTTAGCCGTGCTTTGCCAGCTATTACTAAATAATGGCGGCTACGGCGATCAACAATTATTTAGTGCAAGCGCTTTAGCGCAATTTTTAACGCCGCAATCAAGCGATGAAACCTACGGGCTTGGCTTTAGGCTTGCCGGTAATAACCAAGCAAGGCGTTGGCACTTTGGCCCTTATGCAAGCGCGCAGGCTTATGGCCACACCGGTTGGACAGGCACAGTAACCGTAATAGACCCCGCTTACGACTTGGCTATTGTTTTACTTACTAATGCTCGCCATAGCGCAATTAAAGGCTCGCTAAAACGTTACGAATTTACAGGCAAACAATTTGAAACCGCGCAGTACGGATCGGTCGTCTCGCTTATTTACGAAGCGTTACTAAATCAATAAGCTATCGTATAGGTTAAAACGTACTAACTGTGCCACCTTAAGTGATTTATTTACAGGTGACTTGAGTAAGCCAATCCATTAAGCTAAGCGGTCTATAAAACTAAGCCGGTTTATGTTGTTAGGCTTAACAAATAAGCGTTAAAACGCGTACAAAGCGAGGTTTACTCGCTAATAACTAAGGTTAACTTTTTATGCATTGGTATTCTATTTTACCGCCGCTAATTGCGATTGCTATCGTGTTTTGGCGAAAAGAAGTGATTATGGCACTACTTGTTGCCGTTGCTTCTTCTGAGTTTTTACTTGCCCTTCAGGGCGAAGGTAATAGCTTGTTTGATACTTTTTTAAATACCATTGAACGCATTATTTCGGTAGCTAGTTCGCCAGGTAATACACGCATACTAATATTTAGTATTTTAATTGGTGCATTGCTTGCCTACATTCGCGAATCTGGCGGCGTTGCAGCAACTGTCAATATGCTAATGAATAAAGGTATTGCAAAAAGTAAACGCCAAGTGGGCTTTTTAACCATGTTTACCGGCATTGCGGTGTTTATAGAATCTAACTTGAGCGTACTTACCTCAGGTATTCTATCGCGTGGCTTATTCGACAAATTTAAAATGAGCCGAGCTCGTCTAGCTTACATTATTGACAGCACCAGTGCGCCAGTGTGTATTTTAATACTACTTAACGGCTGGGGTGCATTTGTACTTGGTTTGTTAGGTAACTACGAGCTAGGTGAGTCGGCTGTATCGGTATTGTGGGGCAGTGTAGGGTATAACTTTTACGCCATAATTACCCTTGCCATTGTTTTTTACACAATCGCGTTCGATAAAGTGCATGGCCCAATGAAAGAAGCCGAAGAAAAACTAGAGCTTCAAACAACTGACTTAAAAGAAGAAATAAAAGCCTCTAAAGCGCGTTACATGTTAATCCCGCTTATTACGCTAATTACCAGCATGGTTGGCTTTATGTATTACACCGGTAATGGTGTACTTGCCGAGGGCAGCGGTTCTAAATCAGTATTATACGCAACGGTTTTAGCCATTGTTGTGGCTTACTTTTTAATGATTGGTTCGCGTAAATTTACGCACCATCAATTAGTTGATACAGGCTTTAAAGGTATGGGCGAATTAATGCCATTGGTCGCCATTGTACTGCTTTCGCTTACACTCGGCGCAAGTCTTAAAGAGCTTGGCACTGGCGTATTTGTAGCGTCACTTGTTGGCGACTACTTACCTATTTACTTAATAGTACCGGTGCTGTTTTTAACTGGCGCGGTAATGTCGTTTACTACAGGTACATCGTGGGGTACTTTTGCTATATTAATCCCAATTGGTGTGCCACTTATTCAAGCGCTAGGTTTACCGCCGTCGCTTGTTGTTGGTGCTATTTTGGGTGGTGGTATATTTGGCGATCATTGCTCGCCTATATCCGACACCAGCGCTGTATCGGCTATTGCATCGGGGTGTGACTTACTCACCCACGTTAAAACGCAGCTACCGTATGCCTTATTTGGTGGTGGCCTTACGTTTTTAGCGTACTTAATAACAAGCATTATTGTTTTATAAAATACGATTGCTTAAATAGTCAAAAGCCTGCTTATTGCAGGCTTTTTTGTTTTTAAATTAAGACCGAGGCTAGTAATACCAAGCTTAACGACGCTCTAGCTATTAAATAAACAATTTAAATATTGACTTATGTACCCGTATTTATATTTTTTAGGTTATTGTATAGCATGAGCTTTAAGCTTTTTGGTAGCTATAAATTCTTACTTTTTAACTCATATAAGGCTGTAAACCCACACTATGTTTGTAATTGATAATATCATTCTCGTTAGTGCCATTTTAATTTTACTTGGAGTGATCTCGAGCAAGTTATCTGCACGCGTTGGCTTACCGGTGCTGGTGCTATTTTTACTTGTAGGTATGCTCGCAGGTGAAGATGGTATTGCAGGTATTTCATTCGACAACGCAGAGGCCGCACATGCTCTGGGTACTCTAGCGCTTGCTATTATTCTATTTGATGGTGGCTTACAAACGCCCACCAGTTCTATTAAACAAGTGTGGAAACCCGCGTCTGCTTTAGCAACCATCGGGGTGTTATTTACCGCTGTAATTACAGGCCTTGTGGCCACTTATATTTTAGACCTGCCCATATTACAAGGTGTATTACTGGGCGCCATTGTTGGCTCTACAGATGCCGCAGCCGTGTTTGCACTTTTACGAAGTGCGGGTATTCACTTAAATAAAAAGCTTAAATCGACCCTTGAAATAGAAAGCGCCTCGAACGATCCAATGGCTATTTTTCTAACGGTTGGTTTGCTCGAAATGCTCGTTAATGACATGCCAGTAGGGCTGGGTTTACTACAGTTATTTGCTCAACAAATGGGTGCTGGCGCTATTTGTGGTCTTTTAATTGGTAAAATATCGGTTTGGTTTATTAATCGAATTAAACTAAATGCATCGGGTTTGTATTTAGTGATGGTAACAGCATTTGGACTGCTTTCTTTTGGCCTTTCTGCAACGCTCGGCGGCAGTGGATTTTTAGCTGTATTTATAACGGGTGTTATTTTAGGTAACAGCAAATTTGTATATAAACGCGGTATTTTTCTGTTTCATGACGGCTTAGCATGGCTTGGGCAAATAACCATGTTTGTTGTATTAGGCCTCCTTATAAATCCGTCGTCATTGGTTGATGTATGGTTAGAAGGACTGCTTATTGCATTGGCACTCATTTTTGTTGCTCGCCCATTAGCTGTAGCGCCTATTTTAAAACTGTTTGGCTTTAATAATCGCGAAACCTTATTTGTATCTTGGGTTGGCCTTAGAGGCTCAGTGCCCATTATTTTAGCTATATTCCCATTATTATTTGGTCTTTCAGGGGCTGAGCTTATTTTTAATGTTGTTTTTTTCGTAGTGTTAATTTCAGCCACGTTACAGGGCTCAACAATGCCGTGGATGGCTAAAAAACTAAATTTAGTAGAGCCGCCACCTGATTTGGCTGCTGCAACGCTCGAAATCACAGCACTAAACGATATTGATATAGAAATTGTAGAGTACACTTTAAGTGACGTTTCTCGGGTTTCTGGGCGTAGCTTGTCACATGCTGCACTTCCTGAGAGTGTGGTTGTTGCTATGATCACACGAGGCCCGTCAATCATACCGCCACGAGGCTCAACTAAGTTAAAACCAAACGATCATTTATTTGTTGTTTTAAAACCAGATAACAGACCTTTTGTTGATTTAGTTTTTACAGCAACCGATAAAACAAACCATCAAGATAGCCACTTAGCCCACAACGAACTCAAAGTGAAAGGGGTAACGTTGGTAGGCGATATATTTTACTCTTACCACATGCAAATAGACGCCCCAGAAGAGATAAGCTTGGAAGAAGTAATTAATCAAAAGCTTTCAGGTGAAGTCAGTAAAGGCGCTATAGTTGTTATTGGTAATGTGCAAATACGCGTTATAACAATGGTACATACACGCATAGTTACCATTGGCTTAAAGTACTTAAATAACCCAGAAAAGCGACTTTTAAAGCAGTAATCATTAACAGTGATTTATTTAGCGCTAGGCTCATGTTCATAGCTGCGTAGGTTAGGTTGAGTGACACGAAACCCAACGGATCTCCAATCCACTTTGCAGCTTTAACGTTAAATATATGCATTGTTTTTGTAGGCGCTTAGCTTGTTAGCGCGTCGGGTGTTAGCTTTATTTTTTGCTTACTTTATTTCAAGAATTATTGTTTTGTACGTATATTTTTTAAACACTCAAAAGCCTGCTTAATCGCAGGCCTTTTGTTTGGAAGTGAATGATTTAATATGCTATTTAACTGTTAAACGGGTAATCAACGTTTGTAAAAGGCCATTCGTTTTTAACCCATGTTTTAACGTTTGTTTTAAGCTCATCAAAAAGCGGTGTAGAAAGGTGCTCTTTAGCAACCCAGCTAAATACAGTGGCATCAAATTCACTATCAACCGTACCTGTAATATAAATACAGCCAATCACCTTCGTTTTATCGTTATTCATTACATGAAAAGTAAAAGATTCTTTATTATTAAATGCGATTAAGTCACTTTCCAATGATTGCGTGTTTTCTTGCAAAGTAAAGTCATCAGCAGGCCATGTGGTGCCTAAGCTAATTTGAATAAACTCGCGAGCAGACATAAGCGCTTTGTAATCAAGTTTTGTGTACTTAGGGTTTACCTTAACTAAGGTGAAATTTTCAAAGTGCTTTTCAATCGGTACTACAAATTCGTTATTTACTAAAGTCTCAGCCTGCACAAATGAGCAGCAAAATGTATAAATAGCAAAAACGAATATAAGTAGTTTTGTCATATTTCTTCCTTAAATTTAAACTAATAGCTCTATGAAAATTAAGTTAAATTATAGCTTTATAGGGCTGAGCCTTAAAGAACTAATATTGTGTATTTCTAAATGTGCTGAGAGTTGCTTTCAAGTTTTTAGTACATTAATTCTGGTGAACTATAATACTAAGTGTCATAGTTGGTGGTGTGATATTTATGGGTATATTTAAATCAAAATGGTTTAACAAGTGGGCTGCAAAAGAGGGCTTACCTGACAAGGTGTTAATTGATGCTGTTAGAGATTTAGAAAACGGACTTAACGATGGGGACTTAGGTGCTCATGTTTATAAAAAGCGAGCACCAGCGAAAGACAGGGTAAACGAGGTGGCTATAGAACCATAGTTGCTTTTAAAGTTGCGGATAAAGCATTTTTTATGTTTGGCTTTTCTAAAAACCAACGAGACAATATCGATAAAAAAGAATTAAAGGCACTAAAGTTAATGGCGAAAGAGTTACTAAGTTATTCACAGCAGCAACTCAAAATAGCTATTAATGAAGGCGAGCTAATAGAGGTAAAAAATCATGAGTAATAGTATTTTAGGCGTAATGCATGATACAGCTAAAGGGCTAAATGATGCCGGTGTTATGGATAGACAAACTATGCGGAAGTTTGATGCAATGTGTCTGCCTGAAGTCGAGCAATATGATGCCGCGCATATTAAAGCAATTCGTGAGCACGCTCATGTTAGCCAAGCGGTATTCGCCGCTTATTTAAATACCAGTGCTTCAACAGTTAGAGCTTGGGAGCAAGGTGGCAAGTCCCCAAATGGTGCTTCCTTAAAGCTGTTAAATTTGGTCGCCAATAAAGGCTTAGATATACTTGTTTATTAATCTAAGCGGCCGGTAGCTAAGGTTGAGTGATACGAAATCCAATTCCACGATATTGCTCTAAAGCCTTATCCTATCTCCTTAGTTTAATCAGTAGTTTTACTAATTTCTCATATTGTAACCATATTTCAGGGTTCTCTTTGTGAGCTCGACGATAGAAAATATATGCTTCGTACCTATGGTAACTATTAATTATCTCCTGACCTGATAGTGAGTTTAATGCTTTTATTTCATATGCCTTTAAATCCACTCCTGTAGCTAGCTGCTCATATTTATTCAGGATATGGTGAAGAGTTTCTTTAGTATCGGATAAATTTACGACTTCCCTGACCTCATTAGCATGGAGCTTACCTGGGTATTTATTATTAAACTTAACAAGATACGGGATAACTTCTTGATGAAACTTCCCCCAATACTCTAAGGTTGATTTGATTCTCTCTTTTCTTGAGTTAACTATATAAATATAAATACCAAAAAGAAATGAGCATCCAGTAAACAGTACAGCGACTACTTTACTTATTTCTATTATGTAATTTAATTCCATTTCGATTACTCCGTGTAATTAGTTTAATCTTAGCTAAAATTTAGGTTAGACTAAAATATATCTAAGCCCCACACTGCCTAACCCCAGCACCTGCATGTTTTAGCGCAATAATTTGCCCTTTACCGTTATGCGCCATAGCGAGCATATCACCCGTATTTATATCGTTTTCAACCGCGTGTTTACCTTTTAAATCACTCAACAGTGAATGCTTAATTTGCACGAGTACTTCATCATTACAGCTGGCTATGTACCAGTCGTTATCTACCTTTAGGAGCGTACCGTATTCTATGTGGCGTTGTTGGTGGCGGTGTAAATCGTTAGCTAATTGGCTGTCGAGTGCGTGTTTTTGTTCTGTGATGGAGCTTGCGTAGCTACCAGCTTGGTTTATTTCGTGTGTTTTAATAATTGAATAGTCGTGAATGTCTATAGTGTTAAATACGCTGTTAAGCACGGTTTTTGGCGCGTGGTTAATGCTATCGTTATTATCAAACACAATAAAAGAAAATACACCCAGTGCGCAGGCAAGGCTGGTTAGCTGCAGCGTAAAGCCGAACTTTTTAGGCTTTGTGTGCGTGGCCTTTTTAAGTAGCGCTTTTTGCTGAGTGCTTGTAAGTGTAGTGCGCGCTTTTCGCTCTTTGTAATGTTGTGTGAGCTTTTGATCAAGCGGCTCATCAGGCTTGTTCATTGTTTGCTCCTAATAAACGTTTAAGGTTTTGCTTGGCATAGCGCAGCCTTGTTTTAATGGTCTCGAGGCTGCTTTGCGTTATAAGTTCTATGTCGGTGAGCGAAAAGCCTTCTTGTTGTAATGTTATGGCTTCACGCTGTACAAAGCTGAGTTGTTTTAGGGCGGCGTCGAACGCTTCGTAACTTATGTTTGAGCTTCCTATATGCGAGTCTTTGCTAGTTAAGTCACCACTATTTAAGTTGTTTTCGCTTTTATCATTTTGTGCTGCTAAATGCGTGTTTTCGTCAAGCTCTACAAAGTGCTGTTGCCTGCGGTATTCGTCAATGAGTGTGTTGCGGGCAAGTTTAAACAACCATGCTTTTGGTGTGGTTTGGGCTTGGTAAAGGTGGCGTTTTTCGATTACTTTTAGCCATGTTTGTTGGCTTACGTCGTATGCTAAATGCGTATTAGATTGTGTAACAAGGTAGTGGTATAAGTCGTTACTGTAGAGGGCAATAAGCTGCTCTAAGTAACGATTGTCGCCACTTTTTGCGTAACTTGCCAAGCAGTCCTTGCTTGGCGTTTCAAATAACCATGACTTAATACTTAGTAGCATAGGCTCATCGCTTTTATTGTTGTAATTTAAAATCGAGCTGTACAGTTTGACCTGTTTGTAATTGTGCCACACCTTCAATTACTTTGGGGCGATATTTCCAGCGTTTAATAGCTCTTATTGCTTCGCGGTCAAAGGTGCGTTTTGGCTCGGCGTTAATAACTACCGGGTCGATTACTTCACCGGTGGGCGAAATACTAAAGCTTAGTTGCACCCAACCTTCAATACCATCGCGCGCGGCTGTAGTTGGGTATTTAGGGTTTATGCGCACTATGGGTGTTGCATCCCCTGTAGGGCGATTAATGGTATTGTTAATGTCGCCACCAAAATCGTCAATTGTAACTGGCGTAAGGTCGCTAATTGCCAACACAGGATCCGCTGATGCATCAAGCGGTGGAGCTTTTTGCGGCACTTTAGGCATTGGCGGTGGCGGCTGTATTTTTTGTATATGCCTGACTTTTGAATCCTCAGGTGCTTGAAAAATCTCTACTATAATATCGCCCCCTGGTTTAACCGGTGCGCGTTGCTCGCCACTTATTAAATATTGCATAAACGCAAAAGCTGCAAAGGTCATTGCGGCGCCGCCGATAACGGCAGTCGATGTTTTAATAAATACTGGGTTGTTAGGTACTTCAAGTGTGTGCATAAGCCGCTCCAAATTTTATTGACCACTACAATTAGGGTGTTTTCAAAGCTATAACGGGTGGCAAATCAAAAAGGGGTGAAATAATTTTATAAAAAATGTGGGGTTTAGTTACAATAGCCATTCGCATTCTTTTACTTATTAACTTTTTAGGCTGTTATGCAACTCATTGAAATAAATAAAGCGCGTTACCGTAAACATTTAAACCGTGTTATTGCAGGATGCGGTATTGGTTTAGCTGTAGGCAGCTTGGCTATATCGCAAACGCTGATTGCTTTATTTCCTGATGAAAGTGGTAGCCACTTTCATTGGAACTTAATAGGCGTTGCTATTACAAGCGTTGGGCTTGCGTGGTTACTTAATAAATACCGTACACATAGCTTTATGACTGAAGTTGTTTATGTGTGGGAGCTTAAAAAAGCACTTAATAAAATAACCCGTAAAATGGCTAAGTTAAAAGCCGCTGGCCGTGAAGGTAATGCCGATGCGTTATTAGCGATTCATTATAGCTACGCGGGCTCTCGGTTATTGTGGCAGCTAGACGATAATCTAATCACCATGGACGATTTAGCCATTAAACAAGCTGAGCTCGAATCTGTTGCAGCGCAACATAACGTAACGCTTAATGTTGAAGATTACGATGAAAGCATTTTAAAACAGTTTTAAAGCTTAGGTTTTTAAATTAGTTAGAGGATCCTTAATGAAGAAAGTACTCATAGTGTGTTTAGGTAATATTTGCCGCTCGCCAACCGCAGAGGTGGTATTAAAAGCCCGCGCTAAAAAGCTAGGCGTTAACGTTAAAGTAGATTCGGCGGGCACTATTGGCTATCACGAAGGTAAAACGCCTGATAGTCGCTCAATGGCAGCAGGGGAGAGGCGCGGTTACAGCTTTAAAGGTATTTATTCACGTAAAGTGCGTACAAGCGACTTTACTGAGTTCGATTTAATTTTAGCGGCCGATACACAAAATTTAGCTGATTTAACAGCGCAATGCCCTGAGCATTTACGCTATAAGCTGGCGCTATTTTTAGAATATGGCGAGCAAGCCCAAAGCGCTATTCCCGATCCCTATTACGGCGGCGATGATGGCTTTGAAAATGTGCTCGATTTAATAGAAGCGGCTAGCGATAAAATACTCGCTAAAATTTAATCCCTATTTTATTACTAAAGCTAAATTTAACGAGCTTTTTGTCGTATTGCATGGCGTTCCTAAAGTGAGTACATTTTATACTTGCTCAAAGGGAACTTTATGAAAATAAAAATATTACTACTCACTTTATCTATCGCTTCTTGTTCTACTTTTGCTAACGATGTTAGTTTTTCGATTGGGGGTGGCTATCCTTATTTAGTTATTCCTGAAGTGTCTTTGTCGGCTAACGACGACACACAGCGCTGGTATGCAAACTATAAACTAGGCCTTGATGATGGGTTTTCTGCCGGTTTTGAACAAGCAGTTAGCGATAATAAAAAACATGCTTTTGGCGTACTTGTGGGCGCTATTGGTGCAAGAGATACAGACCAAGAGTGCGAAAGTTCAACTAATGATGTAGCAACTGACTTTGCTAATACGCTAGGTTGTGTAATTGGCGGTATTTTTGATGAAGAAACAACAAATGGTATAGGGCTTACGTACAACTACAACTTTAATGGATTGAACAGCGCTGGTTTTAGATTAGAGCTAGAGGTGGGCTACGGTAAAGCAAGCGATAGCAATGAAAAAAGAGCCGATGGCGGAATTAGCGTAAGTTATGAATTTTAACTACGTAGAATTTGTATTAGTTGGTATTAAAAAAGACGCTTAAAGCGCCTTTTTTAATGAGCCGCTTTTAGTGGCGGTTAATTTTAAAGTCGAGTTGTACCTGAGAAATAGCGCTAACAGGTTTGCCATTTTCAAACTTTGGCGCGTAACGCCATTGCTCAAGCGCTGCTTTGGCTGATTTTTCAAATGCGCTGCCACCTTCTGAGCTAAGTACTTTTGGGTTTTTTACAAAGCCAGCTGCGTCTACCTCAAACTCCATAACAACGCTACCATCGGTACTAAATCTGGCTTTGTTAACTGGGTATTTAGGATTAACACGATAGAGTGGTGTTTGCTCTTGCGATTCTTTCCATGGCACCATTTGAGCGATAGCTAGGCAATGTTTAGTTGCTTCTTCGCTTTTACCTTGTTTTTCGTACAGGCCTACAAGCTTTGAATGAGCTGTTAGCTCTGCACTGTGATCAAAGTTTAAGTTACTATCGAATACAGTAACTATACAGTTTAGCCTTTCAATCGCTTGATTGTATCTTTTACGACCCTCTGCGAATGAGGCCATTAAAAAATCGGCTTTTATGCGCTCTAGTGAGTTTTCAGGTAAGTTTTCTTGGTAGTATTCGTCGGCTTCTTCTAGGTAGTTTTTAGCCTCACGATATTTTTTAGAACTAAACTTTTTAGCCAGTAGCGTTGCAGCTTCAAGTTTCATGTCGGCTACAAACTTAGGGTTATTTTGTGTTTTAGCTATACCTATTACTTCTTCTAAAAAGTTAGCTGCTTTGTAAGCTGATGTTGTGTAGTTAGCTTTTCCGAGCAGTGCATCAACTGTTTCTATTGATTGTTTGCCGTGATTAGCCGCTAAAATAGTATGTGCTTCATCATAAAGTGCAAAACGTTGTTCGTATAGCTCATCGCCGTAGCCTTTAATAGCTTTAGCGTAGTTAATAGCTAAGTTAGCAGTATTGTCGTCGCTTTTACCGTAAACGGCTTTACCTGATTTGTAAGCAAGTTTGGCAGCTTGTTGTACGTTTTCGTCTGCTTTAACTGCTGCTAAATAGCCTTGGTATGCTTGGTTAAATACCGTTTGAGGATCGCTTGCTTGGCTGGCGAATGCTGTAGTGCTTAAAGTTGTTGCGCTTAAAGCAGACAAACTTAAACCTATAAATAAAGCGAGTTGCTGACGTTTCATAATAATCCCTATCGTTGTTTAAAATACAAAATACCAAACGTGCCTGCAGGTGTCACTGATTAAGGTAAATCAACGTAAATAATATTGGCGGTTATTTGTATTAATTTATTGCTTAAAAATCATTGAAAATAACGCCTGTCGTCGCCATATATTTGCCATAAACAGTCTTGTACTACGGTGTATTTATCCTATTTTGTGATACTATCACTTTATTGTCGTGTCGTAGTTATTTAAATATTTGGATTTGTCGTGGCGCAAGTAAGAGCAAGAGTCCAGCTTAAAGTTGGCAGAAATAGTGATATCCCTGCAGAAATAATCTCATTTACTGATTTAAAAGATGGTAAAGAACATATTGCTATGGTGTTTAACAACGCCGATACAGAGCAAGATGTACCGCTAATTCGTATGCATTCAGAATGCCTAACGGGCGATGTATTTTACTCATCGCGTTGTGATTGCGGCGAGCAGCTAAATGAATGTATTGAAATGATGCACGAGCAAGGCGGTATTTTATTGTATTTACGCCAAGAAGGCCGTGGCATTGGTTTATACAACAAAATAGACGCTTACGTATTGCAATCGCAAGGTATGAACACCTACGAAGCTAATAATCATTTAGGCTTTGCTGATGATTTGCGTGACTTTTCGGATGCGGTATTAATGCTCAATGCGCTTAATTTAAGTCACGTTAAATTAATGACTAATAATCCTAAAAAGCTTAATGCATTAAAAGATGCCGGTATTAATGTTGACTCGGTTGTGGGCACACATGCGCACATAAAAGCGGGTGTTGCGGGTAATAAATCGTACCTAGAAACAAAAATTAAGCATGGCGCGCATATGTTAGATATTAAGAAAATTAAAAAACCTTAATCATTTAATTACGTTTCGTCTATTAATCCCCCCTTACGCCAAGTTATACTTGGCGTGTTTCGTTTTAAATTAAGAGCAAGTATGTCTACACAATTACGAATTTTTAAAGCCGATGCAGGGCTAAAGTGGTTAAAAGCCGGATGGCTTATTTTTAAAACCCAGCCAGCAACCTTTATTTTTATGCATTTATTTATTGGTATTGTAGGGCTGCTGTCTTTATTTTTACCGCTGCTGCAAGTAGTAGCAGCACTCGCTACGCCATTTTTAACCGCAGGGTTTTACCAAGCGGTGCTTAGTAAGCAACAGGGCGGAAAAATTATGCTAGCCGATATTCTCAAGCCATTTACGGCTAAAGGAAATCGTTTAGGGTTATTACGCTTAGCACTTTACCAAATGGGTGCGGGTATTTTAATGGCGTTACTTGCTAATGGCTTATTTGCCGATGCAGTGGCTGTTATGAGCCAACCAGGACTTGATCCAAACGTGGCGCTAGAACAAATGCTTGAGAGTATTTCGGGCGCGAATGTAATTTTATTTTTTATGGCAATGCTAATTTATTTAACGGCATTTGCGTACGCTGTGCCACTTGTTTATTTTAGTAAAGAAACACGCATTTTAACGGCGCTTAAAAAATCGTTAATGGTGTTTTATCATAACATTTTGCCACTTGGCGTTTTTGGCCTTATTTGCGCATTATTTATGGCGCTTTCGATGTTCTTATCGTTCTTACCACTGTTGATTTTAATGCCGATTTGCTACATTAGCTTTTTTGTATCTTATCAAGCCATTTTTATGCCTGTTGTACCATTAAGTGACGACATTAATGTTAAGCCACTTAGCAGTGAAACAAGCGGACGTTTTGACGCTTAATGGATGATAAATTAAAGCAAAAACTAAAAAACTATGTACTTTGGTTACTAGGGCGCCAAGAATATTCGCGTCGTGAGTTAACGCTCAAATTACAGCAAAAAGAAGCGACAGAAGAGTTTATTGAAACGCTGCTTGATTGGTGCGAAAAGCACAATTTTATTAACGAGCAGCGATACTGTGAAGGCTTTGTAAGAAAACACATATTTAAATGCCACGGGCTTAAGCGAATACAAAGCGAAGCTATGGGCAAAGGGATTGATCGTTCGCTACTTGAAATGGTAGTTGAAGAGCTTGAAATAGATTGGTTTGAGCTTGCGCAGGATGCGTACAATAAAAAATATTCGAATACACCGCCAGATCTCGATTACAAAGATAAAGCTAAGCGCGTGCGCTACTTAATGTATCGGGGTTTTAGCTACGATGAAATTAATTTTGCAATGCAAGCACAGTAAATACAGGTGAGACTTTCAAATGCAGCACATGACTACCGCACAAATTAGGCAACAGTTTTTAGACTTTTTTGCCAGCAAGCAACATCAAATAGTACCTTCTAGCTCGCTTATACCGGGTAACGATGCCACGTTGTTATTTAATAATGCCGGCATGGTGCAATTTAAAGATGTATTTTTAGGCGCAGAAAGCCGCCCTTATACACGTGCGACAAGTTCGCAGCGCTGTGTACGTGCTGGCGGTAAGCATAACGATTTAGAAAACGTAGGCTACACTGCTCGCCACCATACATTTTTTGAAATGTTAGGTAACTTCAGCTTTGGCGATTACTTTAAGCAAGACGCGATTAAGTTTGCGTGGGAGTTTTTAACTGAGGTTGTTAAATTACCTCAAGAAAAACTGCTTGTTACTATTTATCACGATGATGAAGAAGCGTTTGAGTATTGGTCAAAAGATATTGGCTTAAGTGAAGATCGTATTATTCGTATTGCGACCTCTGACAACTTTTGGTCTATGGGCGATACTGGTCCATGTGGTCCGTGTTCTGAAATATTTTATGACCACGGCGAGCATATTTGGGGCGGACCTCCGGGCACTCCCGAGGAAGACGGCGACCGTTTCATCGAAATTTGGAACCTTGTATTTATGCAATACAACCGTCAAAGCGACGGTACTATGTTGCCTCTACCTAAGCAATCTGTTGATACGGGAATGGGCCTTGAGCGTATTTCTGCAATTTTGCAGGGTGTGCATTCAAACTACGAAATCGATTTATTCCAAGGCTTAATTGCAGCAGCTGCAAGTGTAACTAACGCGCAAGATATGGACGATAAGTCACTACGCGTAGTGGCGGATCATATTCGTTCGTGTGCGTTTTTAATCTCTGACGGTGTTATGCCATCTAACGAAGGTCGTGGTTATGTACTACGTCGTATTATTCGTCGTGCTGTGCGCCACGGTAATAAGTTAGGTGCGCAAGGTTCGTTTTTCTATAAGTTAGTTGCTGCGCTAATTGAGCAAATGGGTCAAGCGTACCCAGAGCTTGCTAAGCAACAAGAAATTATCGAAAAAGTATTACGCATTGAAGAAGAACAGTTTGGTAAAACACTTGAGCGTGGCTTAGCTATTTTAGAAGAAAGCTTAAGTGACCTTAAAGGCGATATTATACCGGGCGACTTAGTATTTAAACTTTACGATACGTATGGCTTTCCAGCTGATTTAACGGCCGATGTTGCGCGTGAGCGCCAGATGACGATTGATCATCAAGGTTTTGAAGAGTGCATGGCTGTACAACGTAAAACAGCGCAACAAGCGGGTAAGTTTGGTGCTGATTACAATGAGCAATTAAAATCAGAAAAGCTTACTGAGTTTAAAGGCTACGACAGCACGCACCATAGCGCGACAGTGGTAGAAATTTTTGCCGGTGGCGAAGCTGTTCAGTTATTAGAAGATGGTCAACAAGGTATTGTAGTATTAGACCGCACACCGTTTTACGCTGAATCAGGCGGCCAAACGGGCGACACGGGTACTATTACAGTTGCTGGTGGCGAATTTAATGTTACTAATACCACTAAACTTGGTAATGCTTTTGCTCACCACGGTACTGTGCAAGGTCGCATTGGTGTTAACGATAAAGTGGATGCGACTATTGATGATGCACGCCGCGATAGCATTAAGAAAAACCACACAGCTACACATATTTTACACGAAGCACTACGCCAATTATTAGGCGACCATGTAGGCCAAAAAGGCTCACTTGTTCAGCCTGATCGTTTACGTTTTGACTTTTCGCACTTTGAAGCGGTTACTAAAGATGAGCTACGTGAAATTGAGCGTGTAGTTAATGACGAAATTCGTCGTAACTTCGCACTTAATACTGAGCTTATGGCTATTGATGATGCTAAAGCGAAAGGTGCTATGGCGTTGTTTGGCGAAAAGTATGATGACGAAGTACGTGTAGTTACTATTGGCGACTACTCTATTGAGCTTTGTGGTGGTACTCACGTTGAGCGCGCTGGTGATATTGGTTTATTCAAAATTGTATCTGAAAGCGGTATTGCAGCAGGCGTTCGCCGTATTGAAGCGGTAACTGGTGCTGATGCAGTTGCTTATGTTAGCGAGCAAGAGCAACAATTACATGATGTAGCTGCTTTAGTTAAAGGCGATAGCGCATCGGTACTTGAAAAAGTAACTGCGTTGCTTGAAAAATCTAAAGGCCTTGAAAAGCAAATTGCGCAACTTAACGATAAGTTAGCAAGTGCAGCGGGTGCATCTTTACTTGATTCGATTGTTGAAATTAACGGCGTTAAGCTACTTGTAGCAAATGTTGAAGGTACTGAATCTAAAGCACTTCGCGGTATGGTTGATGACCTTAAAAACAAAATTGGCTCAGGTGTTATTGCACTGGGTGTTGCCAGTGGCGACAAAGTAAGCCTAATTGCTGGTGTAACTAAAGACTTAACAGGCAAAGTAAAAGCCGGTGAGTTAGTTAACCACATGGCAGGCCAAGTAGGTGGTAAAGGTGGCGGTCGTCCAGATATGGCACAAGCTGGTGGTAGTGAGCCACAAAACCTTGCTGCTGCACTAGATAGCGTTACAGCTTGGTTAACTGAGCGTACTTAAGCCTAAGTGGCGCTTATTGTTCAAAAATTCGGTGGCACTTCGGTCGGCTCAATAGAGAGAATTGAAGCGGTCGCCGACCTTGTTGTAAAAACCAGACAACAAGGACATCAAGTGGTTGTGGTGCTCTCGGCTATGTCGGGAGAAACCAACCGCTTAATTAATCTCGCCAAACAAATTGATACTCGCCCGAGTAGCCGTGAACTAGATGTACTTATTAGTACCGGAGAGCAGGTTTCTGTATCACTACTTGCTATGGCTATTATAAAACGTGGCCACTCTGCTGTGAGCTTATTAGCCGATCAAGTCAATATTTTAACCGATAACATGTTTGGTAAAGCTCGTATTGCAGAGGTTGCTGCTACGCGTTTAAAGCATGAGCTTGAGCATAATCGTATTGCTATTATTGCTGGGTTTCAGGGGCGTGATGTTGAGGGCAACATTACAACGCTTGGGCGCGGCGGCACCGATACATCGGCTGTGGAAATAGCTGCGGCTATAAAAGCTGACGAATGCCAGATCTATACAGACGTTGACGGCGTATATACTACAGATCCTCGTGTTGAACCTAACGCGCGCAGAATGAGCCAAGTTACCTTTGCCGAAATGCTAGAACTGGCAAGTTTAGGGGCGAAAGTTTTGCATATTCGCTCAGTAGAAGCCGCAGGAAAACATAATGTGCCACTTAGGGTGCTTTCGAGCTTTAATCCCGATGAAGGTACATTAATAAGTTTTGAGGAGAACGATATGCCAAGCAAGGTTGTATCGGGGATTGCGTTTAATCGTGACGAATGTTTAATTAAGGTACAAGGTGTGCCAACGGGCACGCAATATCTTTCAAAAATATTGAAACTTTTTGCCGAAAATGGCATCGAAATAGATATGATTAATCAAGTTAATCATAACTTTGAAAAAATAGACTATGCTTTTACTGTGCACTCGAATGATTATCTGCAAGCACTTGAATTATTGAGTGAAGATCAAGCTCAGCTCAGTGCTCAAAATATAAGCGGATTGCAAGCGGTAGCTAAAGTTTCTGCTGTTGGCATGGGTATGAAATCACATTCTGGTGTCGCTAGTTTATTTTTTGATGCATTAGCGCAGGAAAATATTAATGTGGTTTTAGTCTCGACTTCAGAGATTAAAATTTCAGTTTTAATAGATGAAAAGTACTTAGAGTTGGCTGTTCGTGCATTACACAAGGCATTTTTAACAGAAAATGGATAGATTGCGAGTTTTTACTTACTTTTCAGTCTAATTTTCATTAGTATGTTTAAGCGGAATCTTATAATTTTTATTGGAACATGGGAGCAAGAGAATGCTAATACTAACTCGTAGAGTAGGTGAAACCCTAATGATTGGTGACGAAGTAACAGTTACTGTTCTAGGTGTTAAAGGAAATCAAGTTCGAATCGGTGTTAATGCACCAAAAGACGTATCAGTGCATCGTGAAGAGATTTACATGCGCATACAAGCTGAAAAGTCGAACCCTAATCCGGGCAATGCTTAATCAACACGTATACGTAGTTGAGTAATTAACTCAACTAGACTAAAAGCCACTCACTGAGTGGCTTTTTTGTTTATAAAAGCGAGTGTTTCAGGATTAAGTATTTGTTTTGATATGTACTGCATACCACTTTTATTTTTAATAATAATACCTTGCTGGGTGTCTATTACTTCGCTTATATTTTGCCATTCTAATTGATAGCTTTTGTAATGATTAGAAGATTTAATACCTTCTTCATCAAAGGTAAGTGTTACCTCAGAGCCTGATGCTCTGCTGAGCATTTGTCTGGTTACCCACCATGGTCTGCGATAGTAAAAAGCGACGCATTCGAGTACCGCTAACATGATCATAAACGATCCTAAGTAATGATCGTTTAAAACATAAATGCCAAATAGACCAAGCGCAACTAACAACACAAGTAAAAAGTATTTAGGTTTTGCACGCTTACTATAAGGGAGTGACTCATCAAAACACTCGTAAAAGTAGGGTTTATCTAATGTGTAGGTGGTTGTGAATGCCATTTTGCCTTGCTTTAAATATCGTTTTTTTTATTTTAACAAGCTAACTGCTAAATGAGCAGCTTTATAGTCAGTGATTTTATTACTGGCACAAAAAAACGGCTCGAAAGCCGTTTTTTTAGCGGTACAAGAAGAATTAACAGTTAGTTTCTTCAGCGTTCACGCCTTCTTTAACATTTTCACATGCATCTTCAACAGAGTTTTGCACATCAGTTACTGCTTCGTCGATACGTTCGCCAGCATCTTCTGCATGGTTGTCTTCACAACCCATCATGAAAAAACCTGCAAATACTGCGATTAGTGCTGCTTTTAAAGTTGTAGAGTTCATAGTGTAATTCCTTGTAAGTATTAATTAAATTTTAGTGTTTGTTAGTTGAATGCTTTATCTACCTGGGTGATTTACCACGTAGTGCACCTGAAACTAATGAAATCACTAAAAGTACTAAAAAGATAAAAAATATAATTTTTGCTATACCAGCTGCGGCACCTGCGATGCCACCAAAACCTAACACTGCAGCGATTAAAGCAATAACTAAAAATGTAATTGTCCAGCGTAACATTGTTTTCTCCTTGGTTATCAAATTTGCTCATAATAACTAATGCCAGTTATATGCCAAAATTTATTTGGCATAAATATCAATTAGTTATGGGTTTTTGCTGTTATTCTAGTTATTAGTTGGTTAGTAACTTTTACGCTTTGTTATGTAAGTTATTCACACTGTTGCAAATAACTGCTAAATGTTCACTAAATAAACTTATTTTGGTAAGACCAATTAACAATTGGTGTGTGGCTTTGCATTTTATATTAAGAATTAGTGTTTATTTTTACTTAGCTTGATAGTTAATTAACAACTTCCATATAACTATTAGCTATAGTCGTTATTTCTTGTATGTATTGTAGAGCGCGTGATTGCTGAGTTATGGCATGTAAATTAATTGAGTGTTATGTTATTTATTGTTTGATTGGTTTTACCAATTTACAAGATGTAGACAAAGCGATTAGTTTTGTTATTATCCAGTGAATAAATATTTAATTAAATCGATTTTTTATTTTCGATATGGGTTTCAAGGGGAGAAAAATGGATATAGGTGCTCTACTCACAACGGCTGGTAACTTAATGCTTACTGGCATGGTTGGGGTGTTTGTATTTCTGTCGATATTAATTGGTGCAGTAACGCTTATGTCTAATTTGGTGACGCGCTTTAGCGAACCTGACGTGGCGACACCAGTTAAATCACCATCTTTTAAATCTCAAGGTGTGCCTAATGAGCACATCGCTGCTATTAGTGCTGCCATTGCTCAGTACAAATCAAATAATAAATAAGGGGCACACACATGGCTAAATTAAAACTAACAGAATTGGTATTACGCGATGCTCACCAATCATTATTAGCAACGCGTATGCGCCTAGACGATATGCTACCGATTGCTAGCAAATTAGACGATGCGGGTTATTGGTCTATTGAATCGTGGGGCGGTGCTACATTTGACTCGTGTATTCGTTATTTAGGCGAAGATCCTTGGGAGCGTATTCGTGCACTAAAAAAAGCGATGCCTAATACTAAACAGCAAATGCTATTACGCGGTCAAAACTTATTAGGTTACCGCCATTACGCTGATGACGTAGTTGAAAAATTTGTAGAACGTGCACATAGAAATGGCGTTGACGTATTTCGTATATTTGATGCAATGAACGATGTTCGCAATCTAGAAACAGCTATTAAAGCGGCTGTAAAAGTAGGCGCTCACGCTCAAGGTACTATTTCGTACACAGTTAGCCCAGTTCATACACTTGATATGTGGCTAACTCTTGCAAAGCAGCTTGAAGATATGGGTTGTCACTCAATTTGTATTAAAGATATGGCGGGTTTATTAAAGCCGTACGATGCTGAAAAACTAATTAAAGCACTTAAAGAAACTGTATCTATTCCAATTGCTATGCAGTGCCACGCTACAACAGGTTTAAGTACTGCTACTTACCAAAAAGCAATTGATGCTGGTATTGATATGCTCGATACCGCTATTTCATCAATGAGTATGACTTATGGACATTCTGCAACTGAAACTATTGTATCGATAGTTGAAGGGACTGAGCGTGATACTGAGCTTGATTTAAACCACCTAGAAGAAATTGCTGCTTACTTTAGAGATGTACGTAAAAAATATGCGGCATTTGAAGGTAGCTTAAAAGGGGTTGATGGGCGCATTTTATTAGCTCAAGTACCTGGTGGCATGCTTACAAACATGGAAAACCAACTTAAAGAGCAAGGCGCAGCCGATAAGCTTAATGAGGTTTTACTTGAGATCCCACGTGTACGTGAAGATCTTGGCTTTTTACCTTTAGTAACACCAACGTCGCAAATTGTTGGCACTCAAGCGGTACTTAATGTGCTAACGGGTGAGCGTTATAAAACAATTACTAAAGAAACTGCTGGCGTATTAAAAGGTGAATATGGCTTAACACCAGCACCAATGAATAAAGAGCTACAAGAGCGCGTGCTTGATGGAGCGGAAGTTATTACTTGTCGCCCTGCTGATAACATTGCACCTGAGCTTGCAACGCTTGAAGCTGAGTTATTAAAAGAAGCACAAGAGCAAGGTTTAACACTTGCTGATGATCAAATTGATGACGTATTAACTTATGCATTATTCCCACAAGTTGGTTTGAAGTTTATTAAAAACCGCAACAACCCAGATGCATTTGAGCCAGTACCTTCTGTTGAAGATAAAAGCAGTAAAGCACCTTCTAAATCAGTTTCAAATAGTAACAAAGTGAAGGCTGAGCAGTACAGTGTAAAAGTAGATGGTAAAGTTTATGACGTAGTCGTAGCGCAAGGTGGTGAACTTAAAGAAGTAACATTAAAAGACTCTGAGCACATTCCTCAATCTGCTTCGGTTGCATCAGGTGAAACACTTAACGCGCCTCTAGCCGGTAATATTTTTAAGATTAAAGTAAAAGCTGGGCAAGTTGTTAACGAAGGCGATGTAGTGATTATTATGGAAGCCATGAAAATGGAAACTGAAATACGCGCTACGCATACCGGAACAATTGCTGAAGTGTTAGTTAGTGAAGGCGATGCTGTAACTACCGGCGACGCTATAATTGCATTAGCTTAGGAGTAAATAGAGGATGGAAGGTATTTTAAACCTCTGGAATGCGACAGGCATTGCTAACTTTACAATCCCATCGTTAATAATGATTGCGGTAGGGTGTTTATTACTGTTTTTAGCGATAGCTAAAGGCTTTGAACCACTATTATTACTACCTATTGGTTTTGGTGCAATTTTAACAAATGTACCAGTGGCAGGTTTGTCAGACCCAGGTGGGCTTTTGTACTACGTTTATTATGTGGGTATTGATACGGGGATTTTTCCGCTGTTGATATTTATGGGAGTAGGGGCGCTGACCGACTTTAGCGCACTTATTGCAAACCCACGTATGTTGTTATTAGGTGCGGCTGCACAGTTTGGTATTTTTGCTACATTGTTTGGCGCTATATTACTTAACTATGTGCCAGGTTTTGAATTTACTCTACAGGACGCATCGGCTATAGCCATTATAGGTGGTGCCGATGGGCCAACAGCAATATTTTTAGCATCAAAACTGGCACCTGATTTACTAGGCGCAATAGCAGTAGCTGCGTATTCATATATGGCACTTGTGCCAATTATTCAGCCGCCAATTATGCGTGCACTAACAACCCCAGAAGAGCGTAAAATAAAAATGCCAGAGCTTCGCAAAGTATCTAAAAAGGAAAAGATTATTTTTCCACTTATGGTGCTTAGTTTAACGGCTATGTTTTTACCGGCTGCTATACCTCTGGTAGGTATGTTTTGTTTAGGTAACTTAATGCGAGAGTCGGGTGTTGTTGATAGATTAAGTAACAGTGCTCAAAACGAAATCATCAATGTTACAACTATATTTTTAGGCTTAGCTGTTGGTTCAAAGCTTGCTGCAGATAAGTTTTTAACTGTTGAGACGATTGGTATTTTAGTGCTTGGCGCACTGGCTTTTGCAATTGGTACGGCATCTGGCGTATTTATGGCAAAAGGACTTAACCGAATATCTAAAACGCCTATAAATCCATTAATTGGGGCGGCAGGTGTATCGGCTGTGCCAATGGCGGCACGAGTAGTTAATAAAGTTGGCCTTGAAAGTAACCCACATAACTTTTTACTTATGCATGCAATGGGACCCAACGTAGCGGGTGTACTTGGTAGTGCAGTTGCTGCGGGTATTTTATTAGCACTTGTTGGCTAAAAATGTAATTTAAAATAGATTAACCATTAAGCGCAGTTTACTGCGCTTTTTTTTGTTCTTAATTTGTTCACCGCTAAATGGTTTCTTGTTCAGCACTTTTTGTTTACAGTAACAGCTCTTCAACATTTTAAGGATAGTTATCATGCTTCACACGCCTTTAGCAAAGCACTTGCCTCACGTTAGTAAACTTGTATTTGGATGTATGGGTCTTGGCGGCGGTTGGAATAAAGACGCAATCACTGATGCACATGTTAAGCAAGCTCATGAGTGTATAGATAACGCCATTGAAGGCGGTATTAATTTTTTTGACCATGCTGATATTTATACTTTTGGTAAAGCAGAGCAGGTTTTTGGTAAAGCATTAAGTGAGCGGCCAGAGCTTAGAGAGCACATGTATATTCAATCTAAGTGTGGGATTCGATTTGAAGATGACTTAGGGCCAAAGCGCTATGATTTTTCCCCAAAGTGGATTGAGCAATCAGTTGAAGCATCATTAAAACGATTAAATACAGACTATTTAGACGTACTTATGCTGCATCGCCCTGATCCACTCATGGAAGTTAACGAAATTGCTCGTATATTTAGTTGCTTAAAAGAAAGCGGTAAAGTGCGCAATTTTGCAGTATCGAATATGCAGCAGCACCAAATGAACTTTTTACAGCACGCACTTGATATGCCGATTGTGGCTAACCAAATTGAGGCTAGTTTACAAAAACATCAGTTTGTTGATGAAGGTGTATATGCCGGTAACAGTGACGGTAAAGATCTTAATTTTACACCAGGTAGTATTGAGTACTGTCGACATTTTGAAATCCAAATTCAAAGCTGGGGTAGTTTATGCCAAGGCTTGTACAGCGGTAGTGATTTATCAAACGCATCTCAGGCAGATATAAACACCAGTCTTTTAGTTAATAAGCTGGCTGCACTTTATGAAACCTCTGCTGAGGCAATTGTACTTGCATGGTTGCTTCGCCATCCCGCATCTATTCAGCCAATTATTGGAACAACTAATGCTAAACGGATTAAAGCCTCTTGTGATGCTGTAAACGTAGAGCTAACTCGTGAGCATTGGTATGCACTTTATGTAAGCGCTAAAGGCCACGAATTACCATAAGTAGGGCGTTAATATGAACATATTCGTTATTTTAATTGGTTTGTTTGTTGCGCTGGCGATACTTATACCCTTGCTTGAAAAGTATCAAAGTAAAATAGGGCTCAACGGCGCAACCAAATACAGTAAATATATTTGGCCATTAGTGATGGTGTCTTTAGTTATTCAGCTCATTTATGTACTGATGTACTAATGGTTTATAGCGTATACAAAAAAGCCTTTGCAGGTTAAACCTGCAAAGGCTTTTTTAATGTTTATTGATAAACTTTATTTAAGTGCTAACTGTAGCTCGCGATTGCGCTCAAGCTGGGCAATAAAGTTATCAGCAATAGGTTTAAACTTGGCAAGTTCTGAGCGAGGTAATGGCTCTGACTTAGGAAGTTTTACAGTTTTAGGATTACGGTGAACGCCATTTACTAAAAATTCATAGTGCAAATGTGCACCAGTAACACGACCTGTAGAACCTACAGTACCAATTTGTTGGCCCTGTTTAACTTTTTGGCCCGTTTTAACTAGCTTCTTATTTAGGTGTAAGTACTTAGTTACATATTGCGTGCCATGGCTAATAAATACATAGTTACCGTTGTACTTGCTGTAACCGGCTTTAATTACTTTACCGTTACCAGATGCAACAACAGGTGTGCCAGTGCGTGCTGCAAAGTCGATACCACGGTGCGCTCTAACTTGCCCCGTAACAGGGTGTAATCGCTTAGGGTTAAAGCTCGAACTAATATACTTAAAGCTTACAGGCGCACGTAAAAATGCTTTTTTCATGCTACGCCCTTCAGGCGTATAAAAATTGCCGTCGGTATGGCGAATAGCTGCAAAGCGCTGACCTTGGTTTACAAATTCAGCTGCAATAATTTTACCAGTACCAATAAACTCGCCATCAACATAGTGAGACTCGTAAATTAAGCCAAATACATCGCCTTTACGAATGTCGTTTGCAAAATCAACATCCCAACCAAATATGTCAGCAAAGTTCATTATTTGGCGTTCGCTTAAACCTGCTGCAATTGCTGAAGTCCAAAAATTGTTAGATATTTCGCCGCCAGCGGTTTTGGTTAGCGTTTCAATTTCTTTGCTATCAATAGCTGTATCGTAATTACCTTCTTCGTTTAAGGTAACAAATAAAGTATCTGTTTTTGAAATCACATAGCGCAGTTGAGCTAAGGAGCCATCTTCAGCTGTCGCAAAACTAAGTATTTCACCTGGGTGAATTTTAGTCAGCTTGCGAGTCTCAGCATTAGTGTTAATTAGTTTATGAAGCGTTTGAGCCGAAAAACCAGCACGCTTAAAGATAATTGCTAAATTGTCGCCATTTTTAACTTTATGATCGACAAAGTCGTATTCTGGTAACTTTTCTGCTGCTTGCTCTGAATTTAACTCAGTTAATTTTTCGTTGTTATCAACTTTAACTTGTAACTCATAGCGCTTACCAATTTCTAGTGCATTTGCACTATTGTCTTTGGATGCAGTGGCTTTTTCAGAAGGAAGAAAGGCTAAGCCAACAATAGCAGAAACCAAACCTAGAATAAGCAATTTGTGTTTTTTGGGGAGCGTGTGAACCACGTGAACCATAACGTGCCTTTTTCTGCTGTCAAGATAATAAATACATAATATTGCAGGATATACTTAATAATGTACGAATACTAGTGTTTTGTAGATTTAAACTGACCTTAAACTACGCTAAAATCGGGCTTAGAAAGCCTTTTTTAACGCTCTACCTAGCTAAGACTCAATTGATTTAGTTTAGTTGCATGAATCACTTAAAAAGTTGTTTTAATTAGGTAGAAATTTGTTATGTTAGCTACATCTATTTATTCGGTTTAAACCTTTATTAAACCGTGACTACGCAAGTAACTAGTCGCCCCTTCGTCGGCAGAATTTTGGAGTAATACACAGTGGATTTACAAACCGCTCTAGCAGAGATAAAACGCGGTGCAGAAGAAATATTAATTGAAGACGAACTAGTTGAAAAACTAAAGTCGGGCAAGAAGCTAAAAATAAAAGCAGGCTTTGATCCTACAGCGCCTGATTTACACTTAGGACACACTGTACTAATTAATAAAATGAAAACCTTTCAGGATTTAGGTCATGAGGTTATTTTCTTAATTGGTGACTTTACTGGCATGATTGGTGACCCAACGGGGAAAAACGTAACGCGTAAACCACTTACTCGTGAAGACGTACTAGCCAATGCCGAAACATATAAAGAACAAGTATTCAAAATTCTAGATCCTGCTAAAACCACTGTTGCATTTAACTCTACTTGGATGGAAAAGTTAGGCGCTGCAGGCATGATTAAACTTGCTGCAAACCAAACCGTAGCACGTATGCTTGAACGTGATGACTTTAAAAAGCGTTATGGAAGCGGCCAACCAATTGCAATTCATGAGTTTTTATATCCACTGGTACAAGGTTGGGATTCGGTTGCACTAGAGTCAGATGTTGAACTAGGTGGTACTGATCAGCGCTTTAATTTGTTAATGGGCCGTGAGCTACAAAAAGTAGAAGGTCAAAAGCCGCAAACAGTATTAATGATGCCATTACTTGAAGGTACTGACGGCGTTCAAAAAATGTCTAAGTCGCTTGGTAACTACATTGGTATTACTGATGCACCTAACGATATGTTTGGTAAAATAATGTCAATTAGTGATGTGCTAATGTGGCGTTACTACGACTTATTAAGTGCGCTTTCTATTGAAGAAATTGCAGCTCAAAAAGAACGTGTTGAGCAAGGTACGAATCCGCGCGATATTAAAATTGAACTAGCTAAAGAGCTAATTGCTCGTTTTCATAGTGAAGCTGATGCACAAGGTGCACATGATGATTTTATTCAGCGTTTTCAGAAAAAAGCGTTACCAGATGAAATCCCAGAGCTAACAATCACTATTGCAGAAGATACTATTTTAATTGCTAACTTGCTTAAAGAAGCAAATTTAGTAGTAAGTACATCAGAAGCAATGCGTATGATTAAGCAAGGTGCAGTTAAACTTAACGGTGAAGATAAAATCACTGATACCAAACTTGAAATAGCAAAAGGCACAACGGCTATTTACCAAGTAGGTAAACGTAAGTTTGCAAACATCACTGTAGCTTAAGCACAGTTTAAAAACTAAAAAACCAGCCTCGGCTGGTTTTTTTGTGCTCGTATTTTGAGCCCTTTAAATCAATTTTAATATTTCAATACTGGCTATTACTAACAACCAAAATACACGGGCCTGATTTAACCTATTAATTATTACAGGTACATCCTCGGGTGTAGGTAGTCTATCAGTACCAATACGCATTTTATTAAAGCGAGTACCTAAATAAACTGCAGGCCCGCCCAGCTGAACGCCAAGTGATGCAGAACATGTGCTTAAGAGCCAGCCTGTATTTGTTTGATAAAAATGCCTGCCATAATGCTTTATATAATGCATGCTTTGTTTGCTTGCTCGACTTGCTGCAATAGTTAAAGCGAGTAAGCGCATCGGAATATATTCAATAATAAACAAGGGTGTTTTAAGCGGTTTTAAAAAGTAACTATTTGGGGGGATATCACTACGCCATGCTTGTTGTATTAAGGTAAGTAACCGATAGGCAAGGGCAGCTATAGGGCCAAATGCTAAAAATATAAATATGACCACGAAATAGTATCGAGCGGTGCGCAGTATTAAGCTCTCAATTAATGCTTTGATAATACCAGCAGATGAAAGTCTATTAACTTCACGGGCAAGCAGTGGCTTTAGTAATTCGCGCGCTGTGGATTTTTGATTTTGTTTAGTTAGCTTTGCAATGCGAAGTGCTTTTTTATCAATGCTCTTACTTTCTAAGCATAAGTATAAAATAAGGCCAGCGAGTAATTCAGGATAAAAAGCAAACTCGAGTAGCAACACTACAATAATGAGAATGACACTTAAAATAAGTGAGCTTGCGAGTATAGCTGCCAAATATTGATAGCTTTTAGGTTCTTTGCTTTTGTATATACGTTTGCCAATAGCACTAAAAACAGCATTTAACGCCGTATTAGGATGATACCAGCTAATAAGGGGAATAAAGCGCTCAGCAAGAAGCGCTAGTATAAAGGCAATAAAGTCCAAGTGATTTTGAACAATATTGCTAAGCATTTACAGAGATACTGCTGTAAGCTTTTCTAAAAGTGCAACAACCATTTTAGATGAGTTGATTGATGCTGTTTCTAGGTATTCTTCAAATGATTGTGGTGACTCTTTACCAGCAATATCAGACATTGAGCGAATTACAACAAATGGTGTGTTTAGCGTAAAACACGTTTGTGCAATTGAAGCGCCTTCCATTTCAACAGCAAGCATTGTAGGAAAATCACTACGTGCTTTATCAATGCGTATAGGGTCACACATAAATGTGTCACCAGTACAAATTAAGCCAACGAGTGTTTTAACATCACTGATTTGTTCGATAGTTTGCTGTGCTGCTTCAACTAATTTAGGGTGTGCTGCAAAGCCTGCCGGCATTTGTGGTACTTGGCCAATTTCGTAGCCAAAAGCAGTTACGTCTACATCGTGGTGACGTACTTCTGACGAAATTACTACATCGCCAACACTAAGAGAAGGATCGAATCCACCGGCTGAGCCTGTGTTAATTATGCAATCAGGTTTGAAGTTATCGATCAGTAAGGTAGTTGCAATAGTTGATGCGACTTTACCAATACCAGATTGAACAAGTGTCACCGTGTTACCAGCCAACTCGCCAGTATAAAAAGTGAAACCTGCTTTAGTTAAAATTTGTGGGTTTTGCATAGCTTCACGTAAAATTTTAACTTCTGGCTCCATTGCGCCAATAATACCAACATTCATAAAGTTTAATTCCTGAGTTTGAATCACTTTATTATACGTGAAGTTAGCAATAAAAAACAAAAAAGCGAGCTTGTTTATGAGCTCGCTTTAAATACTTTTTAGGAGAGTATTTAATTCGTTTTTTAAATTTCAGCTAACGCGGTAGTTTGCGCTTTAGCTTGAGAAGGTGAAAGTACCGCTGGCTTGTGTGAGCGATTACGAACAGGGCGCTGAGTTTGTGTTGCTGCAGGCTTACCAAGTTTAAACATAATTGCATCGCGTACTTCAGAAGGGCGGTAGCCCGATTTAACTTTCATACGAATATGTGGAATGCCCGCAGACTCTAGTGCACCGTTTACAAACCAGTCGCGTTGAGCTTTGTGGCCATCTTTGTTGGCATTGTTAACTAGGTCAACAGCAGCAATGATTGTTAGTTTTTCTTTATCGATTAATACAAAGTCGAGTTGCTTATTTTTAGCTTTAGCTAAAGCAGCACGTTTAGACTTTACTGAAAGGCCTTGCTTACAGTCAATAACGTCGATTAACTTAACGCGACTAACAATTTTATATTGATCGCCAACAGCACGCTCGAGAAGATTTAAAAAAGCGCCTTCAACCTGCGTAAAAACAGTTTGCTTGCGAGTAAAAGGATACGGGTTTCCGCCATCGTCATTAAATTTTGACGCAACAACAGAGGCCCCGACAACTAATACTAGGATTAATAATAAAGCGAATTCCATACGGTAACTCCATAACAACAAATTGACACTGCTCAAACAAAGCAATTTACGTGCCTAAAAAGTATGGGTTATAAAATAATTACCGGCTGGTTTACAAGCAATAGCTACACAGCGATTAAGCTTTGTAGCCTCCTTTAATACCTTTTACTGCAATAGCTACAGCATCGTGCGCATGCAGTGATTCATAGTGGTTTATTTGCAGCCAATAATCACTGTAATTGTTTGCCTCTAGCAATGCTTTAATTTTACGCGCTGCATCTTCACAAAACATAAGGTTTTGACCATTCAAACGGGCAAATTCTTGCTCATCTTCACGTTTTACTGCTGCTTGTACTGGTGTTTTAAGCTCAGCTTCAAGAGTGTTAATTAGCGTAACTACGTCAAATTCTTGAATGTTGCTATCAAGCTTTACTTTTACGTTGGTAATAGAGCGCTGCGAGTGAGGAGTAGCTACAATGCCTTGTGTAGTGCCTAGCCATTCGTGCACATCTTTTTGGCTTAACGTTTCTTGGTTAAACTTTTCGTTAAACGCGTTTTGTATAAGCTGGCGCGCAAGTGCAGCAGAGCATGGGCACGTTGAAGAATAAGTTACATCTACGGTTAGCTCGTAGCTAATAACGTTATTTTCAATTGTGCTGGTAAGTACAACTGGGTAGCTTTTCCAGCCCGCTTTACCACTTAATAGTGACTTACGGCGTAGCGGTAATTCAAATTTAAATTCAATTTGTGCTTTATCGCTCAGCCCTTCGTGGCTAGTTATAAAGGTATCGAGTGCCTGCGCTATCGTTTGCGGATTGACTTGCTGCTCGGTTGAAAGCAGATCAAGTGCCAAAAATAGACGTGACATATGAATGCCTTTGGCATCTTCTTTATGTAAATTTACAAATGCACGAGCTTTGGCGTTTACTGTAACTGGAGATAAGTCTCGGGATTCAAAAATAAATGGCAGTTCTATTTCGCCCATGCCAACCCAGTCTAATTTACCTGTTTGTAAAGCGGGTGCAGTGTCTGCTATATCTGGCATATTGGTTTGCATGTGCGCTACTCGTATTTTGGGGATAATAAAGCGGGGCATTTTACACTAAATAATTTATTGCTGAAATGATGAGTTTAATAGATGAGCTAAATCAAACATGAAAAATTCTGTTTTTATCGCACAACGTGAGTAGTGGTAGGAGAAAAATGCTAAAATCTGGGAAAATGGTATGTTTATACATACGCATTGCCTTCTTTATATTAAGTACACAGCTAAGAGATAAAATTACGTATGACCGATTATTCTTTGAGCCCTTGGGCTCGGGTACTTTCCAGCTCAATAACGCGATTTGGTGAATTTAAAACCGCTGCTATTTGTTACACTTTATTTTTAACTGTATCTCTTATTTTATCGAGCATGTTTTATTATGTGGCGATAGGCGAATTACACCTGGTTGATATTTTAGCCGTGGTATTTTTTACGGCTGTGGTTTCTCCTTTAATTATAAGTGTGTTGCTTAATTCAATTCGACAACTAGATGCCTCATATGCTTATTTAGACAGCGCCACCAAGCAAGAAAAGCTTTTAAATCAAACCCTAAAAGATAACATTAACCGTCTAAACATCGAAATTGATGAGCGTAAAATGGCATTTCATGCCAAGCACCGCGCTATCGAAGAACTACGACGAGAAATTGCTGAGCGTAAAAAAACACAACAAGAACTTGCTCAACAAAGCATGCTGCAGCGCTCAATAGTTGATTCATCTCCTGATTTATTTTATTACCGCGATAACAATGGCGTGTTTGCTGGTTGTAATAAAATGTTTGAAGAAGTAATGGGCAAATCAAGTAGCGAACTAATTGGCAAAACGGTTGAGCAGATATTTCCTAGCCACTTTTTATCTGAAGTTTTGAAAACCGATAAAGAAGTAGAGCAAAGCCATAAAGCACTAACCATTGATGTGGGTTATGAGGTAAATGGCGAAACGCGTTGGTTTGAGCTGCGTAAATTACCTTTTATAAATGATGAAGGTGATTACATTGGTCTACTGGGCTTTGGTCGTGATATCACAAGTCGTAAGGAGGCCGCTCAAGCGCTCGAAACGGCCTATAAAGACAAAGGTAAGTTTATTGCCACATTAAGCCATGAACTACGTACACCGCTCAATGGTATTGTTGGTTTAACACGAATGCTGCTTGATACTGACTTAAACAAACAGCAGCGTAGTTGGGGTAATACTATATTTTCGAGTGCTGAAACGCTCGGCAATATTTTTAACGATATTATTGATTTAGACAAAATAGATAGAGATCAGCTCGATATAGTGACCAACTCTATTAACGTATCAGACTTTATAAATGACGTTGTTAACTTTGCGGGCTTAATCGCGGAGCAAAAAGAGCTAGAGTTTGATATTAAGCGCAATGGGGTGCTGGATATTTACGCACAGCTCGACCCAACTCGCTTACGCCAAGTTGTTTGGAACTTAATTAATAACGCCGTTAAGTTTACACAGCAAGGGAAGGTAACACTTGAATGTAGCCGAGAAAACAGAGTTGAAGGCCCATGGTTAGTTATGAAAGTATCGGATACCGGCCAGGGTATTCCGCCAGAGCAGCTTGCTCATATATTTGATATGTATTACAAAGCGCCAGATTTAAAAGGGACTAACGCAATAGGTTCCGGTATTGGTTTGGCTGTAACTAAGGCACTTGTAAGTGCGATGAAAGGGATAATTACAGTAAATAGTACTGAGGGCGAAGGAAGTTGCTTTACAGTTCAAATACCGCTTAATTTATGTGTAGCACCAACAGAGCAAAGTTATGTTGGTCGTGGTTTGTATATTTTACTAGTAGAAGATGTACCTCTTAACGCCGAAATTGCTACAAACTTATTAGAGCAACGCGGGCATGAGGTGTTGTGGGCTGAAACCGGTGAAGATGCACTCTCGTTTGTCGAAACCGAAGATGACTTAGATTTAGTATTACTTGATATGCAATTGCCTGATATAAATGGTGACGTAGTTGCCAAGCAAATACGCTCAGATAGTCACTTTGATAAACTACCCATTGTAGCGCTAACGGCCAATGTTCGTAGTGCTGAAGAAGAGCTTGAAGGCATATCAATACAAGGGGCGCTTGCTAAACCAATTAACACGGTGAAGCTTGATAAAATGCTGGCTGATTTATTTGGAATTAAGCAAAGTGAATGCACAGAGCCGCTGTTAAAAGTAAGTGAAGAAGCCCTTAAAGGCATTGATGCACACTTATTAGATATGGAAACAATAGAAGACTTTGTCAATTCGATGGGCTTAGTTGTGTTTAGACGCAGTAGTCAGCTATTCGAAAAGCTAAGTCCACAATATCAGCAAGAGTTACTTACTTCATTAAATACTGGTGATAGAGAAGAATATGAATCAGTAGCGCATAAACTCAAAGGGGCGGCTGGCTCAGTAGGTCTTAATGATGTGCAGCTTCATGCCAAAATAATGGAACATGGTGCTATTGATGAATCTGATGAGGTGTTAAAGCAGTGGTTAGATATTCTGGCAGATAAAATAAATGAAGGACAGAAAGCCCTTCATTTATTTTTACAGCAATTAGAGTGAAACTAATTAGCTCTAATTAAGCGTCAATTTTACCAATGAAACGGTAACCTTCACCATGGATGGTGCTGATTAACTCAGACGTTGAGTTATCACTTTCAAAATGCTTACGAATGCGACGAATAGTAACGTCAACAGTACGGTCATTTGCGCGAAGCTCACGGCCTGTCATATGCTTAATTAATTGCTCACGGCTAAAAATGCGACCTGGAGAATCAAGCATTAAACGAAGTGCTCTGTACTCACCTTTAGGTAAACGTTTAGCGTCGCCATTTGGAGAAGTAAGACAACGGCTGTTTTCATCAAGTTCCCAACCATTAAACGTAATAACACCATTTGTTTCTAGTGCTGACTCTTCACCACCTAAGGCAGTACGAGTAATAAGGTTGCGAGCTCTGATCGTTAATTCACGCGGGTTGAATGGTTTAGTAACGTAGTCATCTGCGCCAATTTCAAGACCTAAAATACGGTCAACATCGTTGTCACGACCTGTTAGGAATATAAGACCTACTTTACGCTTTTGGCGTAATTCACGGGCTAAAATAAGACCGTTTTTACCAGGAAGGTTGATATCCATAACTACAAGATTAACGTCATCGTTATTTGTAAGCTTGTCATGCATATCATCGCCATCAATGGCTTCAATAACTTTGTACCCTTCAGCTTCAAATAAACTAACTAGGTTCAGTCGAGTTACGTCTTCATCTTCTACGATTAGAATGACTGGCGTTTGCATTATTAATTAACCTTTTGGAATATATTATTTATAAAAAATCGGTGACTAATTTATAACCGATTACTAGAGATTATAGGATTATACCCATTTGTTAACAAGGAAAAAACAAATTGGATAAAAATAAAACAGTAGGGTGTCCAAAGTCTACTAAAAAAGGGCAGTGCAAAAACTACTGTTTAATTGATATATACATGGATGTAGCTATTTGAATCATAAAGTCGAAGCCATTTTCCTTTGATAATTGACATATCATTCAATTAAACAAGGTACTTAAAATAATCAGACTAATTCAAAGCAAAACTATATCACTTTTTAACCTTTTAACCTTTCATCAATGTATGTGATACAGCAAAGATAAAAAAGTTCATAAATCGCTTGGTAATATTTATTTAAAGCAATTAAATAATGTTACGCACTTATCACATGCCTCATTAATGAGGTCATTAAATGCTAATTCAAGGATAAATTTTAAATATATGCACTTTTTAATGATCTTTATTTAAGGAATAGTAATTATAAAGCGAGCACCGCGTTTTTCTTCAAGATCAAACATCACTCTTCCGCCAAGTGCTTGTGTTACTAGGTTATAAACTAAGTGCATGCCTAAGCCACTTGCGCCTTGCCCGCGCTTTGAAGTTACGAATGGGTCAAAAATTCTATTTTTAATGTTTTTGTCAACGCCCTGACCATTGTCAGAATAAACGATTGTTAATTTTTTCCCGACGAGTTCTACGTCAAAGCGAATTTCATTGTTTTCTTTACCTATAAATCCATGAATTACAGAGTTCATAAGTAACTGCTGAAAAACTTGTTGTAGAGGTTCAGACTTACTATGAATAGCCAAGTCGGTCGGACAGTTGATAGTTACAACAGGCTTTTTGGGCAATAATTCAGATTGAATCGATGTTAAAACATCACTTATTAATTTGTGCACATTAATATAGGTATTTACACCGTCATCTTGAATAACCGCTACTTTTTTAAAGTTAGATATAAGGTCAGCTGCACGATTTAAGTTGCGGTAAATTAAATCTAAGTTTTCAATACCTTCATCTATAAAGCGTTTTAGATGGCTTGAGGTAAGTTTTTTGTCATCAAAGCTTTGCTGTATGTCTGCTAGTTTATCTCTAAGTAACGTAGAACCGGTAATACCTAGCCCTATTGGTGTGTTAACTTCATGGGCAACACCTGCAACCATTTGCCCTAAAGATGCCATTTTTTCGTTTTCAACAATTTGTGTTTGGTATTGATGCATCCGCTCAAGAGTTGATAAAAGCTCTTGATTTGCCTCTCTAAGGGCGATTGTTCGTTGGTTTACTTTTTCTTCAAGGCTTAGGTTTAGTTGTTTGATTTCTTGCTTATCTTTTTCGTGGCGTTCAAGTTGTTTTTTTGTACGCGTAAGCATGATATTTAAACTATTTGAAAGAGCACTTATTTCTTTTACATCAGTTACTGGTGCGCGTGCATCGTAGTTATGATTTTTAGACACATCCTGCAATAACATGCTTAATTGCTCTATTGGCTTAGCTATACGTCGTTGAACTTTAATAGCAATAAAGTAAACAACCGCCAGAATTAATAATGTTAATAACACGTCTATTAATATTTTTCTCTCAATATAAACCTCTAAACTCTCGAGGCTTCCTCGCATATACACATAACCTACTACTTGTTCGTTATCGTAAATAGGGCGGGTTAGCTCAATATGGTCACTCGTAATTCGTGGTGTTTTTAGCTCTTCTACACTGTCTATTCTCAGTGGCACAGGAGGTGTTTTTTTAGCATTAAAGCTAATAAAGAAAACAGGCTTTTGGGATGCTTTTTCTATTGAGTAAATATGTATGTTTTTTACAAGAGGGATCTTTTCAAATGACTTGAGGCGTTTTTCTTCTGTTTTACGATCATCTTCAATTACCGATTGCCCAGCATCAAAAGCTACAATTTCAGAAAGAATAACAAGCTTATTAACTATTAATTGCTTTTGTTCTTTCACGCTTAAATACGTAGAGATAGAAATAGATAACGATAAGCAAATAGCTGTAATAAGCATGATCAAATTAATGAGTGCTTTTCGAATGCTACTTTGATGAACTTTTTTAGGCATTATTTCATTATCGCCTGAGTTAATTTTAATTATTTAGAGTTTTAGTTTAGCAAAGACGTGGAAAAATGAAGGAAAAAAACTAAATTAATTCTTATATTTATTCGAAAGTTAGCTTGAGCACGTTTGTGCTCAATCATTTTACAAATTTAAATTAGCTGCTATATACAGCAAATTTATTGTTCTTAAATACAGTTTGATAGCTTTCAAACTGAGTTTCTAAAATAGGCGGGTACTTTAAAAAGCTGTTAGCAACAATATTTAGCTTCCCTAATTTAGTTAAATGCTGTTTTGCATTAGCTAAAAATGTTTCTGCTACTGTGTAGTCGGTTGCAATACCAGTATGAAAAGGTGGATTGCTAATAATTAAATCAAACTTGCCATTAATGCTTTTAAGGCCGTCACTTAATATAGCCTCACCATTGATGTTGTTAAGCTTTAGGGTTTGCTGTGTTGCATAAGTTGCCAGCGCACTTACATCACTACACACAAACTCAAGTGCTGGATTATGAAGCCCTAAAAAAGTTGCTATTAAACCAGCTCCACAACCAAAGTCGAGAACTTTGCCTTGCTTAATTGTCGGTGCGTTTTCCAGTAGAACTTTCGTTCCTATATCTAAACTACCGTGATTAAACACTCCAGGAACACTAATAGCTGTAAATTCAGTGTCGGCAACATTAACAACAAACTTTTTATGGTAAGTCGTAATATCAAAGTGAGGGTGCTTAGAAATTTCAGCAAATGAGTAAAGAACGCAGTGCTTAGCTGAATCAATCTTGTTACTAAACTCAGCCTTACCAGCTAATTGCTTTTCAATTGACTTAACACCACTTTTGTTTTCACCTACTACTAATAGTTCGGCATCATCAGTAATAGCAGATCGAATATTATCAAGTGCCATTAATAACTCTGGTTTTGATTTAGGGTAGTAAAGAATAACTAAATCGTAGTCGTTACCAGGTATTGTGTGGCTTACATGAACATCAACATCTTTGGTGTTTTTAGCAAACTCTCCGTTAGCATGGTTGTAGCTAAACGCAGTTACTTTGCTTTGCGGATTAAGTCTTTTAAGCTCTGTTAAAAAGCCATCTTGAACAAAGTTGACCACCAAGATAGATTTTCCCGTTAGTGCCTCGCTATTACGAAGTAACAGTAAACTTGGGTTGGTTAGTACGCTCATAAATGGCTTTGCCTTACAGTATATTTAGTTTTATAAAAGTAAAAGTGAGTAATTAAATTTAATTATTCTGTGCGCTCAAACATTAAATCCCACACGCCATGACCTAGGCGATGTCCGCGCTGCTCAAACTTAGTAAGCGGGCGTAAATCTGGACGTGGAACATAATCATTTGTTTCTGATTGGTTTTTGAAACCAGGAGCTACGTTCATTACTTCGAGCATGTGCTCTGCATAGTTTTCCCAGTCTGTTGCCATATGAAAAACGCCACCCATTTTAAGTTGGGCTCTTAGCTTTTCAACAAACTCAGTTTGTACAATACGGCGTTTGTGGTGACGCTTTTTATGCCAAGGGTCAGGGAAAAATAGTTGTAGTGTTGTTAAGCTTTCATTAGGTATGCAATCTGCAAGTACTTCAACTGCATCGTGTTCAAAAATACGTAAGTTGGTAATGCCTGCTTCATCGGCATCCATTAAACAAGCACCAACGCCTGGGCGGTGTACTTCAATACCGATAAAGTTTAGGTGAGGGGCATTTGTTGCCATTTCGACAAGCGACTTACCCATACCAAAACCAATTTCTACTACTACATCGTTGTTGTTGCCAAAAACTTCGCTTAAATCAAGCATACCGTTTTTATGCTCTAGGCCCATTGTTGGCCAGCATTTTTCGATTGCAGCGGCTTGGCCTTTGGTTAATCGACCTTCGCGTTTTACAAAACTGCGAATGGTGCGGATGTATTTACCTTCTTGCTTAGCTTGCTCAAGGTTAGTGTTGCTTGATTCACTCATATTATTGGCCTGACAAAAACAATGTGTTTAAAAATGGTTGCATATTATCCCTGACCGAGGCCGCAATCACAAGTATTAGCTGGTTTTACACCCCGTATAGCTTGATCTTTTTGTTAACTGCAATAGACTGAGCCGCCATTGGGCATCAGTAAAAGTTAAAAATGTTGGATTTAAATAAAGAACAGTCACACTGGTTTTCTAATCAAGTTGTTGATTGGTATCACCTTCATGGGCGTAAAACACTCCCGTGGCAGCTAGGTAAAACACCTTATAAAGTGTGGGTGTCTGAAGTGATGCTGCAGCAAACCCAAGTTATTACTGTTATTCCATACTTTGAAAAGTTTATGCAAAGCTTTCCAGATATTATCGCTTTAGCTGATGCGGATGAAGACTTAGTTTTGCATCACTGGACTGGCTTAGGGTATTACGCTCGTGCGCGTAACTTACACAAAACAGCTAAAATAGTGCGTGACAAATACCAAGGTGAGTTTCCGAAAACACTCGATGAAGTAATGGATTTACCTGGAATAGGGCGCTCTACTGCAGGGGCTGTTTTATCATTGTCGCTTGGGCAGCATCACCCTATTTTAGATGGGAACGTGAAGCGAGTTTTAGCGCGCTATTTTATGATTGAGGGCTGGTACGGCGTTAAAAAGGTCGAAAACCAGCTTTGGCATTTATCAGAGCAGTTAACGCCTAAAGATAATGTTACTGAGTTTAATCAAGCTATGATGGATTTAGGGTCGAGCGTTTGCTCACGCAGCCGGTTTGATTGTGAGGCTTGCCCATTAAACTCAGGCTGTGGTGCTTTTAATGCAGGTAAAGTAAAAGAGTTTCCACATTCAAAACCTAAAAAAGCAGTTCCTAAAAAGAGTTGTCATCAGTTAATTATTCAGTGTGGTGATAAAGTGCTTATGGAAAAACGTCCTAACAGCGGTATTTGGGGCGGATTGTTTGGCTTTTTTGAATTTAATGAGTACGAAGAGCTTCAAATATTTTTAGCTCAGCAAGGCCTAGAAGCCGACTTAGTAGAGCTTGAAGCGTTTATTCATGTGTTTTCACATTTTGAATTGAGGATTAACTCACATGTGCTTAATGTTAAGAAAACTCCTGATGTGGTAAACGATAAGCAATTAATCTGGTATCCGCTTGATCAATCAATAGAGGTTGGCCTAGCAGCACCAACTAAAAAGTTGGTTAAACAAATTACAGCAATAGTATAGAATAGCCCCATATTTAGCGTTAGAGAGAATCAATCATGGCACGTACAGTATTTTGTCAAAAGTTACAAAAAGAAGCCGAAGGGCTTGGCTTTCAGTTATACCCTGGTGAAATTGGTGAAAAGATTTTTAATAACATCTCTAAAGAAGCGTGGGCTCAGTGGCAACATAAACAAACAATGCTTATTAACGAAAAGCATTTAAATATGATGGACCCAGAACACCGCACATTTTTAGAAGAGCAAATGGTTGGTTTTTTGTTTGAAAATAAAGATGTAGAAATTGAAGGTTATCGACCGCCTGAAAAGTAATGTTTTAAATAAAAAAAAGGGCTATTAAGCCCTTTTTTTATGTTTATTTATTCATTTAACTCATCTTCTTGCTCAGATATTTTAATTTGTTCCTTTAAAAATTGAGCAGCTTTAGAGTATTCAATTTCCAGCTTATCTCTTAACTCTATTAATTCATCGGTTGTGAGTTCACCTTCTTTACATTTATCTTCAAATGCACTTGAAAGTTCTGCCACCGTTTGGGCACCAATTGTCTTGGAGATCGATTTTAATTGATGACACCCTTCAATAATCTCATTTAAATCGTTAACCATAACGCCGGAATTAATACTCTTAATTAAGCCTTGGCTTTGTTCTAAATACATTTTGAAAAAACGAATTTGCTTAGCGTCATCACCGTTTACATATTTAGCAACAGCTTCCATATCAATAGGTAGTGCCATAGTTTGATGAATAACTACATTTGGGTTTTGGCTTTGTTTATCGCTCCAACGTTTTAGAGTTTCTTCTAACGCGTTTAGCTCTATAGGTTTGGTAATGAAGTCGTTAATACCTACTGCTAAACAGCGCTCTTTTTCGCCTTTAAGTGCGTTTGCTGTTACTGCAATAATGTAAGGCTGTGCATCAATCGATTCTAATAACTCTGCTTCATTACGGATTTTTTCGACCATATCGTAACCCGACATTTTAGGCATGTGTAAGTCGGTTAAAATAAGTGAGTAATCACCTTTTCTCCACATATCTAGACCTTCTTCACCGTTGTTAGCTATTTCAACGCCAAAGCCCAGTATATGTAGTTGATCGGTGAGGACTTGTTGGTTTAGAAGGTTATCTTCAACAAGTAGAACCAATTTGTTTGAATTACGTGCCTGCTCAACATTTAAATAGTTATTAAGTGTTTTGGTTTTTTTAATTTGCTTAGGTGTATGTAACCCTGCAGCCACCAATATAGAAAGCATAAAGTTAGATTTACATAGAGGAGAGGCATTAATATAAAAAATGTTTTTATGATTTATAGCTGCTTCATCAAGCTTACTTAGTACAACAACTTGTTGGTTATAATCCTCTAATGAATAAAATAAACGTCTTAGCAGCGCATTAGTTTTATCCATATTGTCTATGCCATCAGCTACCCAAATAATATCTTGTGAATGCTGGTGCTCTTCAATTTCTTCTTCTGTGTGTGCATATATTATTTTAGCGCCCATGAACGATAAATAACGGTACATTGTTTTTTCACGTTCTAGGTGATTACTAACTACAACAATTTGCTTACCATTTAATGCACCTTTATGTGCGTACTTAATTTTACCCGATGTGCTAAACGGCAACTCTACTGTAAACTCACTGCCAATTCCGGTATGACTAGTTACATGAATAGTACCTAGCATAAGCTCAGTTAAGCTTTTACAAATAGAAAGACCTAAACCGGTGCCACCATATTCTCGGGTAATTGAGTTTTCGGCCTGAATAAATGGATTAAATATTTCGCGAAGTTGCGTCTGCGACATGCCTTTACCGTTATCAGTGACGCAAAAGCGTAAGGTAAAGTGATCAGTCGTATTATGAACCACCTCTACTGATATTTTTACATGGCCTTGGGTTTTTTCATCAGTGCTAGTGAATTTAATTGCGTTGCTACATAGGTTATAAAGCACCTGACGTACACGCACACTATCACCGGTAAGGTTGACTGGAATATCTGGTGCTATTGCTAGTTCTAAATCAAGCTCACGTTTTTTAGCAACTGATGAGAGCACTCGAGCAACTTCTTCAATGGTATCGGTTACCGAAAATGGGATCGGGTCAATATTTAGCTTTCCAGCCTCAATTTTAGAAAAATCTAAGATATCATCTAAAATGCTCAATAAAGAAAATGCTGATTCACGAATAATTGTACTTAAACGATGTTGAGCGCCATCAAGTTCGGTCTGGCGCAGTAAATCAATAGTTCCTATAACACCATTCATCGGTGTTCTTATTTCGTGGCTCATTGTGGCTAAAAAGGTCGTTTTGGTTTCGCTTGCTCGCTCTGCTTTTAATGTGGCTTGCTCAAGCGCTATAGTACGATTTTGCACTTCGGCTTCTAGGCCATTTTGTAATTTATAAAGCTCTTTTTGTGCGGCGTCATTCTCACTCATCGCAGTCTGTACTTTTTGTAGCAGTAAGTTAATGTTTTTTGCCACTACACCTAAACCAATATCAAGCTGCTCATCAACACTACTATTGTAATTAGCATTTTCGGTGATTGCCTGCAGCTCTTGTGTAAGAGTGTCAGTACTTTTTCGTAAGCGACTATTAATGTACATATTAAACATTAAAGTAAATATAAATAATGCAGCTACGCTTGCTATCGCAATAATGTAGGCAATAACTTGAGAGTTTTGAGCGCTTAAAGGAGCGGTTGGTAGGTTTTGCTTAATAATAAGCTCGCCAATAGGTTGATCGTTTAACAGCAGTAAGTGATGTAGGATGCCTTCTTCTACTAGATGCTTTTCAGTTTTAATTGAAGCGATAGCAGGTTTACTGCTGCTATATACCAACTGAGTATCTGATGTAGCATTGAAGCGATATAGAGTATATTCAAAGTCATCATCTAATAACGACGTTAAATCAAGTAACTGCCTTACTTTACCTTGACCATACATAGTTAATGCATCAACCATAGGTAAGTCTAATCTATCGGCAAGCGTTACAATATTAACAGATGATGCAGGTTGGGCTGTCTTAACTTCAGTTTGTGAATAAAATGAGTGGGCAATAATAGCAAGCGCTGTTACTGCAATATTTATGATTAAAAAAAGAGGTAATAAGCCTTTGACTGGCGATGAAAATTTACTCTGCATTGATTGTTTCCAATTGATGTGATTTTACTACGATAAGTCCCTATCGTACGTATCTAAGCTAATCGTAACATTTACAAAAAATAATTCACTACGGTTTTAGTCTGATTTATTTATATTTATAGTTCGATTTGTGGTAAAAATGAACGTTATTAATAAAAAATACACTGAGTTGTCTGAAAACCGTTCAAACAGTTATAAAGAATAAAAAAAAAGTTGACTTGTAAGGGCAAAACTCGTTTAATACGCCGCACGCCCAGATAGCTCAGTCGGTAGAGATGAGTGGGAATTGCATTAAAAATACTTTAAGATTTTTAATTAGCACTGTTTAAGTGCCTCGATAGCTCAGTTGGTAGAGCAGAGGATTGAAAATCCTCGTGTCCCTGGTTCGATTCCGGGTCGAGGCACCATTTATTAAAGTAGTGGTGTTTAATCAACAGTTTAAACATTATTACGCGTGCCTTAGCACACAGTTTTGTGTGCCGACTTAGCTCAGCTGGTAGAGCAACTGACTTGTAATCAGTAGGTCAACCGTTCGACTCGGTTAGTCGGCACCATTTATATAAAGTTAATTGTAAAGTATAACAATTAATTAGCACAGTTTATGTGCCTCGATAGCTCAGTCGGTAGAGCAGAGGATTGAAAATCCTCGTGTCCGTGGTTCGATTCCGCGTCGAGGCACCATTTACTTTAAGTTCTCAATCTTTAAAATTGAACGTGCCTTAGCACACAGTTTTGTGTGCCGACTTAGCTCAGCTGGTAGAGCAACTGACTTGTAATCAGTAGGTCAACCGTTCGACTCGGTTAGTCGGCACCATTTATTTAAAGTAGTTTGAAAAGAAAAACTGTAATCAGTAGTCTGTTCAAATTACCCGTCGACTCGGTTAGTCGGCACCATTTATTAAGTTAAAGGTTAATTTCGTTAATCTGTAACTAGCACAGTTTATGTGCCTCGATAGCTCAGTCGGTAGAGCAGAGGATTGAAAATCCTCGTGTCCGTGGTTCGATTCCGCGTCGAGGCACCATTTATTGAAAAGCCTTGCTTATGCAAGGTTTTTTTATTTTAAGTGCTTTATAAAAGTTCTCAATCTTTAAAATTGAACGTGCCTTAGCACACAGTTTTGTGTGCCGACTTAGCTCAGCTGGTAGAGCAACTGACTTGTAATCAGTAGGTCAACCGTTCGACTCGGTTAGTCGGCACCATTTATTTTAGGTAACTTGAAGCAACTGACTTGTAATCAGTAGTCTGTATAAGTTATCCGTTCGACTCTGTTAGTCGGCACCATTTATTTTAGGTAACTTGAAGCAACTGACTTGTAATCAGTAGTCTGTATAAGTTATCCGTTCGACTCGGTTAGTCGGCACCATTTATTTTAGGTAACTTAAAGCAACTAACTTGTAATCAGTAGTCTGTATAAGTTACCCGCTCGACTTCGTTAGTCGGCACCATTTATTTAAAAGCCTCGCTTATAGCGGGGCTTTTTTGTTTTTGTATAGTTAATCTCTTAAACACATTGCAAAAAGTTAATTTTAGTATTAAAAATTGCTGATCATTTACTCATTTTTACCGTATAACTGGCTATTATGTTAATTCATCGCTAGCTATGTAATGTTATGTAAAGTAAGTTGAGCAAAATTTGCCAAAGTGCTTGAATTACGTTCATAAATAGCAGTAATTTAGGTTTAATTATGATTTGGCAATGCAAGCCAACCCTACTGGCAATTAGTGTGATGCTGCTCAGCGGCTGTGCGAGTGATTTAAACTCGTCTCAGCGCATGCAAGTCTCTAATAATATGCCTCAGCAATGGCAGCAAGAAGCATCAAGCTCAGTATTAAAAGTACAAGAGCAATGGCTTACACAATTACAAAATCCTACGCTTAATAAATTTGTACAACAAGCACTTAAAAATAACCAACAGCTTTTGCAAACGAGTTATGATGTTGAAATTCAAAAGCAGCAACTTATAGTCTCGGGCGCTGCACTTTGGCCAAGCCTTGATTTATCAACACGTACAAGCCGTAGTAAAGACAACCGCCCTGTAAGTTACGACAACGCAAGCTCAGCTAGTTTAAACTTAACTTACGAGGTTGATTTATGGGGTAAGCTCTCTGACGCCAAGCGCGAAGCTAATCTTAACTATTTAGCTCAGCAGGCACGGTTTGAGCAAGCTAAACAGCAACTTGTTGCTGATGTAGTAACAGGTTGGTTTGATGTGGTTACGGCGCAGCAATTACTGGATTTATTTAAGCGTCGCGAAGCCAACTCACAACAAAATCTCGATATTATTGAAGCTGGCTATCGCCAAGGCATAAACGAAGCGCTCGATGTGTATTTAGCGCGTAATGAGCTTAATAATGAACGCTCTCGCATTGCCACTCAAAAAGCGAGTTTATCGGCATCAGCACGTGTACTTGAGCGTTTACTTGGTGAATACCCAAAAGGCGCTATTACTGCTAGTAGTGACTTACCTGTTATTAATACCGATATTCCTCTAGGATTACCTTCTGAGCTTATAACGCGAAAACCTACTCTACGTGCAAGTTGGTATGAGCTTTTAGCAGCCGACGCATCATTGGCATATGCGCACAAACAACGCTTTCCAAGTTTAGATTTAACAGCTTCATTAAGTGATAGTACAGACAGAGTAAGCGACTTGTTTTCTCCATCAAGCCTTGCATGGTCTTTGTTAGGTAGTATTTCAGCGCCACTTTTTGAAGGTGGGCGCTTAAAAGCCAACGAAGAAATAGCGCGTCTTAATACTCAAAAGCAAGAGCAGCTTTATTTACAAACGCTTTATGACGCATTTGGTGATGTTGAAAATGCAATTTCGCAGCAGCAGTCCCTCAAAGCTCAATATACAAGCACGTTAGAGGCACAAGAAAACGCACTTGCTGCAGAGCAATTGTCGTTTGAGCAGTATCAAAGTGGCTTGGTAACTTACACGACAGTGCTTGATGCCCAAGACCGTTCTTTTGACGCGCAAAGCTCCTTAATCGATATTAAAAACCAATTAATAGCCAATAGAATTAACCTACACATTGCCCTTGGTGGTGATTTTGCAAAGCCCTCAAGTGAACTAAAGAGCAATAACGATGAAAACTAAAACAGCAAAAATTATTATTCCAGCGGTGGTTATTGTTGCCACAATTTTAATTGTTATGTTTATTAAGGGGAATCCACCAGAGGCTAAACGCTTTGGGACACCTCCGAAGGCATCAATAAGTGTGGCTGCGCTTGAGCTAAAACCACAAAATTATCAAGTTATGATAGACAGCTACGGTACGGTAAAACCACGTACACAAAGTTTGTTAGTGGCTCAGGCATCTGGGCAAATAATTGAAGTAAGTGATGACTTTAGAGAAGGCGGTTTTTTTGAAAAAGGCGATGTACTTTTAAAACTAGACGACAGAGATCATCAGGCTGAAGTTAAATCTGCTCAAGCCAATTTATTAACCGCAGAGCAAGGTTTGCTAGAAGAGAAGGCGCGTGGGCAACAAGCCATTACCGATTGGAAGCGCCTTGGCGGCTCAAATCAGGCAAGCAGCTTAGTACTACGTGAGCCACAACTAGCAGCCGCTGAAGCTGAGGTTTTATCGGCTCAGGCAGCACTTGAAAAAGCGATGCTTGATTTAGAGCGCACTAAAGTAACGGCGCCATATGCGGGGCGTATACTTAGCCGCAGTGTTGATTTAGGGCAAGTTGTTACTAACAACACACAGTTAGCAACCATTTACGCAATCGATAGCGTTGAGATTCGCTTACCAATTAAAAATAAAGATCTCCCATTTGTAAATTTACCAGAGCAGTATCGCGATGGTGCTAAAAACCAAGCGGGTTCAATTGTTAAATTTACTTCTGACTTAGTAGGTGAGCAAACGTGGCAAGGTCAATTAGCACGCACAGAAGGTGCTATAGATGAAGGCGCACAGCAGCTTTATGTAGTTGCTAAAATTAATGACCAGTATAAAGCAACAGCAAATAACCAGTACCCAATAAAAATTGGGCAGTATATAAAAGCGCAAATTACCGGCAGAACAGTATCTAACGCACTTATAATTCCTAACAGTACAATTTATCAAGGAACGTACGTTTACATTGTTGAAGGTGGCGTACTTAAGCGCAAAGACATCACACTAGCTTGGCAAAATGCGACTCAGGCGATGATAAAAACCGGTTTAAACGCAAATGATAAGCTTGTTATTACTCCACTTGGTCAAGTAAGTTCAGGAACTCAAGTAAGTATTTTAGGTGAACAAAGCGCAGATCAACCTAAAAGCCGTGGAGCGAATGGGCAAGGTAAAGGAAAGCGCCCGACTCCAGAGCAGCTTGAACAAAAAGCAAAAGAGCTTGGTATTAGTGTTGAAGAGTTAAAAAAACGCCGTCCAGCAAAGCAAGGAGATAAGCCATGATAGCTTGGTTTGCCAAAAACCATGTTGCAGCTAACTTATTGCTAGTAACACTGCTGCTGTCGGGGCTTTTTAGTTTATCGACTAAAATACCGCTTGAAGTATTCCCTTCATTCGAAACCGACATGATAAGCGTGAACGTAAGTTTGCGCGGTTCAACACCAGAGGATGTAGAGCAAGGCGTAACAATTCGTATAGAAGAAGCCGTACAAGATTTAGAGGGCATAAAGCAAATATTTAGCCGCTCTTCTGAAGGCTCAGGCTCTGTAACAATTGAAGTTGAAACGGGCTACGACCCGCGTGAGCTTTTAGCCGATATTAAAAGTCGTGTAGATGCAATTAACACCTTTCCAGCCGATGCTGAAAAGCCAATAGTCGCGCTTGCGGAACGAATTCGCGAAGTTATCGCGGTTACCGTATCAAGTGATTACGGCGAAAAAGAAACCCGTGAATACGCAGAAACAGTACGCGATCAAATTCTACGTTTACCAAATGTGACGCAGGTAGAGCTAAGTGGTGTTCGTGATTATGAAATTGCCATTGAAGTAAGCCAAGACGTTCTTCGCCAGTACGATTTAAGTTTGGCACAAATATCGAGTGCCATTGCTAATTCAAGCTCTGATATTTCTGCTGGTAACTTAAAAACTGAAGGTGGGGACGTACTTATAAGCTCTAAAGGGCAAGCATATCGTAAAGATGAATTTGCCAATATTGTTGTTAAAAACCAAGCTGACGGCACTATTATTCGTTTAGGCGATATTGCAATAATTAAAGACGATTTTGAAGAAACCCCAGTACGTACTCGCTTTAATGGTAAGCAGGCTGCATTTATCGACGTATATCGAATTGGTCCGCAAAGTGCGATTACTGTTGCTGACGAAGTTAAAAATTACATAAAAGAGCAACAAAGCTCCCTTCCACAAGGATTTGAACTAAGTTACTGGGATGATGATTCGGAGCTGGTTAAAAGTCGAATTGCCACACTAACGACCAATGCCCTACAAGGCGGTATTTTAGTACTTGCTTTGCTTACTTTGTTTTTACGACCTGCAATTGCATTTTGGGTATTTATTGGTATTCCGGTTTCGTTTATGGGCGCGTTTATAGCGATGCCTATATTTGGCGTAACCCTTAATATTATGAGCTTATTTGGCTTTATATTAGTACTTGGGATTGTTGTTGATGACGCCATAGTTACTGGCGAAAATGTCTATACCCATTTAAAAACAGCTAAGTCGGGCGAGCAGGCTGCAATTTTAGGTACTCAAGAAGTCGCAACACCAGTAACATTTGGTGTATTAACTACCGTTGCCGCCTTTTTACCTTTGGCCTTTATTGAAGGGGCGCGCGGTGCTTTGTTTGCACAAATACCGGTAGTGGTTATTCCGGTATTATTGTTTTCATTGATTGAATCTAAATTTGTACTACCCGCGCATTTAAAATATATAAAACTACGCCACGAAAAAGGTGAACCTTCAAAGTTTGATGTTATTCAACAGCGTTTTGCAGATGGATTTGAAAACGCGATTTTAAAATACTACCAACCCACTTTAAATTTAGCACTGCGCCATAAATTGGCTTCGGTAAGTTTGTTTGTTGGTGTGTTTATAATAATTTTAACCATGATCACTAGTGGTTGGACTAAGTTTGTATTTTTCCCGCGTATACCAAGCGAAACAGTCCGCGTTAACTTAACACTACCAACAGGTACGCCGTTTGAAGTCACTAATAAATACGTAATTGATATGTCGCAAAAGGCGCAGCAATTACAAGAAAAATACCGCGACCCAGATACAGGTGAAAGCGTTATTTTAAATATATTAGCCACAACAGGTGGGCGCGGTGGTGTATCTAATTCAGGTTCTGTACGCTTTGAAATAACACCGGCTGAAAAGCGTGAATCAGACATAGGATCAAGAGAGCTTGCCAGCGAATGGCGCGATTTAATTGGTGTCATTCCAGGCGCTGAAAGCTTAACGTTTAGAGCTGAAATTGGCCGAAGTTCTGACCCAATTGATGTTCAGCTTAGCGGGACTTCGTTGACTATTTTACAAGACGTGGCTGATCACATTAAAACCCGTTTATCGACCTACCCAACGGTATTTGATATTGCCGATAGCATGTCTGATGGTAAAGAAGAGTTACAAATAGAGCTTACGCAGCAAGGCTTAGCGCTGGGCTTAAATAGAGTCAATGTTGCAGGTCAAGTGCGTAACTCGTTCTTTGGCTCGCAAGTCCAACGTATTCAGCGCGGCCGTGACGATGTACGTGTAATGGTTCGCTTGCCTATAGACGAGCGCCGCTCAGTTGCCGATTTACAAAATATACTCATCAATACACCTACTGGTGGTTCGGTGCCGTTATCGCATGTTGCAACCCTTACCGCAGGGCAAAGCCCGTCAACTATTAACCGAATAGACCGCTACCGTACTTTAAATGTAACAGCGGATATCGAAAAAAATAACACCAACATGACCATACTTCAGGCTGACCTAACGGAGTATTTAGATGAATTAATGCAGCAATATCCTGGAGTAGATTACAAACTAGAAGGTGAGGCTAGAGAGCAGCGAGAGTCGTTTGGCTCATTGGCTTGGGCACTTGTGTTTGTATTTTTCATAATTTATGCGCTATTAGCGATACCGCTTAAGTCTTACTTACAGCCAATTATAGTAATGAGTGTAATTCCATTTGGCATGATAGGTGCTGTAGTCGGGCATTGGATTATGGGCATGGATTTAACCATTATGAGCTTGCTTGGTATGCTCGCCCTAACTGGGGTGGTAGTAAATGACTCCCTTGTACTAGTTGATTTTATCAATAAAAAGCGTAGTGAAGGCGGCAAATTACTAGATGCAGTTAAACTTGCCGGTGCATCGCGTTTTCGCCCTGTAATGCTAACAAGTTTAACGACCTTTATTGGCTTAATGCCGTTATTATTTGAAAAAGCGACTCAGGCGCAGTTTTTAATACCTATGGCGGTAAGTCTAGGGTTTGGGATTATTTTTGCGACCTTTATTACTTTATTGTTAGTACCAATAAACTACATGATGATGGAGCGCTTTCAAGGTTGGTTTAAGTAAATAAGCGTAAGCATTTAAAATTTAGCTGTAAGTAAGAAATTGCTTGCAGCTTTTTTTTGCCAAAAATTATAAAAATAATGTACGAAGGTATAGCAAAAAAATGAATAAGTAATAAGAGGGAGTATAAAAAGTAAGAAGGTGTTCCCCAAGATACGGTACCCGGTTTCAGTCCTGAAACCAGAAGGTTTCAGGGCGGAAATCTGCGGTTTACCGTAGGCTTCTCGGTACATGCCGAGCTTGCACAATAGTAGACGAACAGAAATCCTGGTATAAAATTTATCGGCTCAGGGACTTAACCAAGCTCCGGTACCCCAGGGAACAATTTAAGTATATAAGACATAATCCAATCCTTAAACCCTAAACGTAAAAAATTAAACCGTTCGCTTAGTTTTCCCGCACCTTTAACTCGTCATTTACTTTATCGCATGGTTTTTGAGCTTGATCATACAATTAATTGGAGTTGCTTTTTATCGAGTGGTAGCATTGCCTTAACTTGCAAAGCGAAGATTCGATTATGAACGATTTACCCGATTACGAAAAAGCTCAACTGCTTTTAGAAAAAAACGAAATATTTGTATCACCTGCCGAAGCGCATGGTGTAATTAGTGGTTTACTTGCGTGTGGTTTAACCATTGACGACAAAGAATACTTAGGCCTTTTGAGCGATGTGTTTAACGATGGTGAATCATTTAGTAACGATTTAAAGCAGTTTTTTGGCACTATTTATAAGCAAGTAGTTGCGAGCTTTAATGATGACGAATTTCAGTTTGATTTATTTTTACCAAACGATGACGAAACACTCATCGATCAGGCTAATGGCCTCGTATCATGGGTAGCAGGGTTTATGCTTGGTTTTGGCTTAAAGCAAAAAGATTACGGTAAGTTATCAAGCGATGTTAAAGAGGTTATTACTGACTTTAGCGAAATCACTCGCCTAGATACCACTTTTGAAGAAACCGAAGAAGACAGCCAAGCGCTGCACGAAGTGATTGAATATGTGCGCGTATCAGCACTACTTTGTTTTGCAGAGCTTGGTAAAGAGCAAAACACGCAAAGTACTAAAAAAACACTTCATTAGTTTAAAAAGTTAAACGGGTTGGTTAATAATGGTTGAAGTACAAAAGTCAGAATTTAAAGCACGCCGTGAGCGTTTACTTGCGCAAATGGATAAAAATAGTGTTGCTATTATTCCCGCTGCGAGCGAAGTGACGCGTAGCCGCGATACCGAATATGCATTTAGACAAGATAGCGACTTTTTCTATTTAACAGGCTTTAACGAACCCGACGCTGTACTTGTACTATGTAACAACAGCGATGCACCCAGTACTTTATTTTGCCTAGATAAAGACAAGCTTGCAGAAATTTGGCATGGCCGCAGAGTTGGCTTTGATAAAGCTAAAAGTGACTACTTGTTTGATGAAGCTTACCCACTAAGTGAATTAAACGATAAGCTACTCGATATACTAAATGAAAAAGATGCGATTTATTTTGCACAAGGTGCTTATCCTTCATTTGATACCAAGGTGTTTACGTTACTAGGTACACTTAGAAGTGGTGCGCGAAAAGGCCTCAAAGCACCGAGTACTTTAAAAGAAATACGCGGCCTTATTCATGAAATGCGTTTGTTTAAATCGACAAGCGAGATAGATGTTATGCGAGAAGGTTGTGAAATTAGTGCGAGAGGGCACATGCGCGCTATGCGTTTTTCACACCCCGGAGCTACTGAATTTCAGCTAGAGGCAGAGCTGCATCATCATTATGCTATGAATGGTGCGCCGCACCCGGCGTACGGCACAATTGTTGGTAGTGGCGACAACGCCAATATTTTACATTACACGCAAAATAGCGACGTATTAAAAAATGGCGACCTGGTACTTATAGACTCCGGTTGTGAGCTACAAGGTTACGCCGCCGATATTACCCGTACTTTTCCAGTAAATGGTCAATTTAGCGAAGAGCAAGCCGCGCTTTATAATATTGTTCTTAAAGCGCAAGAAGTTGCTTTTGATGAAGTAAAACCCGGTGGTTACATGTCGCATGCTAATAAACTAGCAATGGAAGTAATGACCCAAGGTTTACTTGATTTAGGTATTTTAACCGGCGACTTTGATGAGCTAATGGCAAAAGGGGCATGTAAAGAATATTACATGCACGGGCTTGGGCATTGGCTTGGTTTAGATGTACATGATGTTGGCGATTACAAAGTAAATAACGTTGAGCGTGCATTTGAGCCCGATATGGTACTCACCATAGAGCCTGGGCTTTATATCAGCGAAGACTCAAGCGCACCGCAAAAATACAAAGGCATTGGTATTCGTATTGAAGATAACTTGCTAGTTACCGAAACAGGCCATGAAAACTTGACCCTAAGCGTGCCTAAAAAAATTAGCGATATAGAAGCACTTATGCAAAGTGCTAAAAACGTATAAAGCTCGGAGAGTAAAGTGGCTAAGCAGTTTGATGTAGTTGTTATTGGCGGTGGTTTAGCGGGAGCAAGCTGCGCGTTAAGTGTGGCTAAAACTAATCCCGCGTTAAATATTGCCGTTGTAGAAGCTAATCAAGTTACCGGCGACTACCACCCAAGCTTTGACGACAGAAGCATTGCACTTGCTCAGCAATCGGTAGAGTATTTACAAAGCCTCAATTTATTTGAACAAAATGCCCCTTACACCGCCGCAATCAAAAAAGTGAGCGTGTCTGATAGAGGCCACTTTGGCAAAGCGCACATTAATTGCGACGAATTTTCTAAGCCTTCACTTGGTTACGTAGTAGAAGTTAACCCTTTTGGCCGAGCGCTCCACCTGCGTTTAACGCAATCAAATATTACGCTTTTGTGCCCTGATAGCGTAATTGCCATTGAGCAAACTCTGCATAGCAATACACTTACCCTGCAAAGCGGCGAGCAATTAAACGCAGCGCTATTGGTTATTGCTGATGGTGCACAATCACCCACACGTAATTTACTTGAGCTTGGCTTTAATACCCAGCCTTATGAACAAGGCGCAATTATTGCCAATGTAGAAGTAGCTGGTGGGCATAATAATCATGCCTTTGAGCGTTTTACACAAAGCGGGCCTATGGCGTTATTACCCATGAGCAATAACCGTTATTCGTTGGTGTGGTGTATGAGCCAAGATCAGGTTGAACAGCACATGGCACTTAATGAACAAGACTTTATAAGTGCCCTACAAAGTGCGTTTGGTTATCGCGGTGGTCAATTTACTAAAGTAGGCATGCGCACGAGTTACCCGCTCGTTTACGGGCAAGTCGAGTCTTTGACTGCGCACCGTACAGTGGTTATTGGTAATGCCGCACATGCTATTCATCCTATTGCAGGGCAAGGTTTTAATTTAGGCCTTCGCGACGTGCAAGTACTAAGTAATTTAATAGCAAACAGCCAACACGGTTTAGGCAGCTATGCGTTTACACGTGAATATTCTAAAAAGCGCAGTGATGATATAAAAACCGTAATGAGCTTAACCGATGCACTTGTTAGGCTTTTTTCAAACTCATCGCGAGTGCTCGCATTGGGGCGCAGTATTGGGTTGTTTTCGATGGATTTATTTCCTGCATTAAAAGCGCCATTAGCCAAACAGTTAATGGGGCAAGTTAAACAAGGTAGGCGTTTATGAAGCAAGCACAGGTTTGTATTGTAGGTGGTGGCTGCGTAGGGCTAACACTAGCACTTGGATTGGCAAAAGCCTCTATAAGCGTCGTTGTACTCGACGGCGCACCAACACAAGCGTTGCCAACTGACGAATATGGTTTGCGCGTAAGTGCGCTAAGCATTGCAAGTCAAACCTTGCTTGAGCAATTAAATGTATGGCCAGAAATTATCACACAGCGAGCGTGCGTTTATACGCATATGGATGTACGCGATGCCGACAGTTTTGGCAAAATAGCGTTTGATAACAAACAACTTGAGCTTGAGCATTTAGGCCATATTGTTGAAAACGACATTATCCGCTACGCGCTTATAAAAGAGCTAGAGCAACAAAGCAGCGCAACACTAATGTTTGATACGCAGTATCAGCAAATACATCAAAGCGAATCAGATGTATTTATAACGCTTAAAAGTGGCGAGCCAATTATTGCAAAACTGCTGGTGGCCGCTGATGGGGCAAACTCAGCTATTCGCAAACAATTTAATATGGCACTTAGCTTTAAAGATTACGATCACCATGCGCTAGTCGCAACCGTAAAAACCAAAGAGCCGCACGAAAACACCGCACGCCAAGTGTTTTTACCAACCGGGCCGCTGGCATTTTTACCTCTGAGCGATGCAAATACCCATTCAATAGTATGGTCTACTAGCCCAAACCACTGCGATGAGCTGCTTGCAATGGACGACAGCAGCTTTAATAAAGCCGTAATGGCAGCCATAGATGGCCAATGCGGGCTGTGTGAAGTGCAAAGCAAACGCGCTGCTTTTCCACTTAAAATGCGCTACGCCCAGCAATGGGTTTCAGGCAAAGTGGTACTCATTGGCGATGCTGCACATACAATCCATCCACTTGCAGGGCTTGGTATGAATCTAGGCCTAAAAGATGCCGCTTATTTAATTGAGCTTTTAACAAGTAATAATAAAGAATTTGCAAGCACGCGCACACTTCGCGATTACGAACGTACCCGTAAGCTCGATGCGCAAAAGCACATAGCCATGATGCAAGGGTTAAAAGAGTTATTTGAAGGTGCAAACCCGGTTAAAAAACTTATCCGCGGAGTAGGGCTATCATTAGTTGATAATTTAGGCCCAATAAAACACCTGTTCGCTAAAGAAGCGATAGGAAAGTAACGTAGGTTGGGTTGAGCGAAGCGAAACCCAACGGATAAAGTAAAGCGATGAGCTTGATTAAAAAAACCGATGTTTAATTTAAACATCGGTTTTTTTTATGAAGGTTTTAAATATATTAAAAGCTGCGCTTTTCACGCGAGCAAGCTCAGCGTCTATATGCAAAGTTTAACACTGAGCTTAATTTTACCTGTAGGCGTTTAGCTTGCTGACGCGACGAGCCTAGCTCGTAATTACTATCGTTAGCTAAAAAGTACTTTGCGTTAAATCAGTTACAAATTCTTTTGTGCTTCATTCACCATATCCTTGAGCGCATCAATTAACATTGGATCTCGCGAGTTTTGCTTAGCAAGTTCTAATGCGTGTTTCATACTGGTGACGGCCTCTTTGAACTGCTTATTTGCAGTATAGCCTTGCGATAAGCGCATGTGAGAATAGGCTGCATTTGGGTAATGGGTAGTAAAGTGTTTAAGCGTGGTAATAGCTTTGGCTGTGTTACCAAATTTTTGCTGGCTATGAGCAAATTCTACATATACATCTTGTGGAATTTTAAGCTCAAACCCATATTTATCACTCAGTGCTTGGTAGTAACCTGTAATAAGCGATACATCAGCAAATCTTCCGTGCTCGTCAGTAACGCTAAAAATTAGGTCGCCAAATAAGTGAATTAGGCTATCGCTAAGGGCTGGTAGTATGGTGCCCATATGACTAAAAGTAGGGTAATGCTTATATTCCCATTTTAGCTGTGTTGGCATTTGTTGTTCTAAATTTACTAAAGTATTTAATACACCTGTATAAAAGCGTGACCCTTCAGTTGCTACACTAATAAATAACGATTGACCGCCTTTAGGGCTTTTAGTGTATTTTATAATATTATTTTTTAATTCTTCATCACTCCACCAACTGTTTGGGCTTATAGCTATATAGTTATTAAATAACTCAGGCTGATTAACTAAAGTATAAAGCGCTAAAGTACCTGCATTAGAGTGGCCAATTAACGTGTTGTAGCCGTTAGTTGAGTAGTTAGAATTTATGTATGGCATAAGTTCGTCAGAAACAAATTTCAAAAACTCGTCAGTTTGCCCCGCTTCAGGCCATTTATTTTTTACAAAGGTTTGAAATTCAGTTTTAGGCTCACCATCTACTTTAGGTAAGTAATCACGAACACGGTTAGTTGTATCAATACCAACAAGCAAGGCATTAGGTATCTGCTCGTAATCAACAAGGGATTTAATAACACCAGACGCCGTATGAAAGTGCTCAACACCATCAAGTAAATAAATAACATAAAGCGGCTGATCGTCTTTTACAGTGTCAGGTATGAAAATTTTAATGGGTCTGTCTTCGTTAAGTATTTTTGATTGCAGAATGACTTTTTTACCAACGGTTATGTCAGTTGTATTGGTTTTTGCGTGGCTTAAAAATGGTGTACTAAAAGTAAGTATTAATACAAGCGATAGTAAGAGCTTCATAAATATCCTTATTTAATAATGTATTGCTTAATAATTGCACGGCTTTAAGTTTGAGTAAATACTTATATTTTGAGGCAGGTGTTAGACTTAAGTAATTCAAAGCTGCGCTTTTTTATGCGCGCAAGCTTCGCGTATATGATAAATATTAAACTACGAGGTTAGCTTTTCCTTTAGGCCTAAGGCTTGCTAACGGGATGAGCGAAGCTCGCAATAATTGCCTTTAAACTCTTATCTATAAAAGCTTAAAAAACCTGCTTGCTTAATTATCCGTCTAAGCGTAAAATGCGCGCTCATTTCGGCTTTTAAACTATTAATTCCTTGCCTTAAACCGACCGGCCGAAACGGTAGAAGGCTCTATTAACCGTAAGGAATATCCATGCGTCATTACGAAATCGTATTCATGGTTCACCCTGATCAGAGTGAGCAAGTAACTGGTATGATCGAACGTTATACTGGTTCTATCACTGAAGCTGGTGGTACTATCCACCGTCTTGAAGACTGGGGCCGTCGTCAATTGGCTTACCCAATCAACAAGCTTCATAAAGCTCATTATGTTCTTATGAACGTTGAAGCACCTACTGAAGTAATCAGCGAGCTAGAAACTACTTTCCGCTACAACGATGCAGTGCTTCGTAACTTAGTTATGCGTACTAAAAATGCTGTAACTGAAGCGTCTCCTCTTGCAAGAGAAGAGAAGAAAGAAGCACCAGCTGCTTAATTGTTTTGAGTCCTAGCATGGCATGTAGTCAGCAGTTATTATAATGGTTAGCCCATATATGAATCAGCTGGTTATATCTGGGGTAGTTTGTAAAACTCCCAAGTTTAGCCAAAGCCCTGCTGGCATCCCGCATTGTATTTTTGTTGTAGAACATAAATCAATGCAAACCGAAGCAGACCTTAACCGTAATAGTTATGTGAGGCTTCAGGTAGTTGCCAGTGGAAAGCAAATGCAACAACAGACTCAACATTTGCACGTTGGGCAGGCATTGCAAGTGAGTGGTTTTTTAAATCGCCACGAAGGTCGTAACGGCCTTAGCCAATTGGTTTTGCATGCTCAGCATATAGAAAGAATTATTTGAGGAATTAATCTCATGGCACGTTATTTCAGACGTCGTAAGTTCTGCCGCTTTAAAGCGGAAGGCGTACAACAAATCGATTACAAAGATCTAGCTACTCTTAGAAACTATGTTACAGAAAGTGGCAAAATCGTACCTAGCCGTATCACAGGTACTAGCGCTAAATACCAGCGCCAGCTAGCAACTGCTATTAAGCGTGCTCGCTACTTAGCCCTTCTTCCATACACTGACTTACATAAGTAAGCAGCGGATTAACAGTTTTTAAAAGGTGTAGAAACATGCAAGTTATTCTACTAGATAAGATCGCTAACCTAGGTAGCCTAGGTGAACAGGTTGTAGTTAAATCTGGTTTCGCACGTAACTTCCTTTTCCCGCAAGGTAAGGCAGTTCCTGCGACTAAAGCTAACATTGAAACGTTTGACGCTCGTCGTGCAGAACTTGAAGCGAAAATCGCTGAACAGTTAGTTGCTGCACAAGCACGCGCTGAAAAACTAGAAGCATTAGCAGAAGTTACATTAGTATCTAAAGCTGGTGACGAAGGTAAGTTATTCGGTTCAATCGGTACTCGTGACATCGCTGACGCTATCTCAGCTGTTGGTGTTGAAGTTGCTAAGTCAGAAGTTCGTTTGCCTCTAGGTACTATCCGTGAGACTGGTGAATTTGACGTATCAATTTCAGTTCACTCAGACGTAACGGCTACTATCAAAGTAATCGTAATCGCTGAAGCTTAATTTTTAATTAAGCTAAAAAAGCCGTGCTATTAGCACGGCTTTTTTGTGCCTATAATTTGGCTAACTTCATTAGTTGAGGGCACAGTTAAATAATACCAATCCGCAATAATACTTAATCATTTTGCGGGGCTAAACGTGTCGCTACCTGTGTTAAAAAATTCTCATTTAGAACAACTAAATAGCGAATTTTTTGTCTAGCTATCAACACGTTTTTCCATCCTCAAAATAGATCACTTAATTAAGCGAATTGGTATAAAGCCTCGTATAAGCCCCTTTTTTATTCAATTATTTTTTCATTCCTTTTAAACCTTTTCGAACTGTCATTACGTCTAACTTATCAATACACTTAAATAGCAACTCAACAATAATAATTAAAAGGCGGCATCACGGATGTTACACGTTAAACCCGACCCAGCGCCTTTGTGCGAAGCTGCACTCATTGAGCGAGTTAAATCGGGTGATCAAGGCGCATACACAACGCTTTATGAGTTACATATAAAACGAGTATACGGTTTATGTTTGCGCTTATTAGCAGACCAAGCACACGCTGAAGACGCCGCCCAAGAGGTATTTGTACAGGTATGGCATAAAATAGCATTGTTTGATGGGCGTTCGCAGTTTTCTACTTGGCTATATAGTGTTGCCAGTAATGTAGCGATAAGTTACCTGCGTAAGCAAAAAAACTGGTTACAAAAAGTAGTAAGTATTGAACACAGCGGTATGGATGAGCAATCAGCTAACGACTGCAAAGGCTTAAATGGCCTCGATAAGTTAATAGTAAGGCTTCCTGAGCGCGCACGTATGGTATTTGTATTATTTGCTATTGAAGGTTACAGGCACGAGGAAATCGCGGAGCAATTAGGTATGGCTGTTGGTTCAAGTAAGTCACAATATCATCGTGCTAGGCAGTTATTACAAGAGTGGTATGAAAATGAGTAAACCAAACTTTAACGACTACTTAAATAAGTCATTAAACACGCTTGATAAAGAAATTACGCCACAAAAAGATTTATGGGCGGGGATTGAGCGAGCAATTGTTAATAATAAGCAGAACCCAAACAGCACTATTATTTGGCCAAAACTAACGGCAATAGCAGCGTGTACTGTGGCTGTTTTAATTGCTGTTAATATATTTGTTATAGCACCTGAACCACAGCCCGTAGTGGCTATAAGTGATTACTTTTCGGCTCAAAAAAATAGTTTGTTAGTTGAATACGAAAATAAAGAAGCATTAACCACTAACTGGCAAGCGCAACTACAAGAACTTGAAGATGCTGAGCAAGCAATAAAGCAAGCTCTTGAAAACGAACCACAAAACCAAGCGCTACTGACAATGTTAGCGCAAATATATCAACAACAACTTGATTTAATTAACAAGGTGCACGCGCCACGTTGGCAGCACATTTAGGAGTATGATATGAAAGCGATTTTATTAGGACTGAGCTTATTTCCACTGGCGGCATTTGCGGGTGAAAAAATAGATAAGCAAATAGACGTACCAAGTGGCGGCACTATTTTTATTGAAAACCAACGCGGTGATATACATATTACAGGCTGGGATAAAAACGAATTTAAAGTATCTGGCGAGCTTGATGATAAAGCACAGGGTTATGAGCTTAAAACAAGTGGCGATAAAACACAGTTTATTGTAAAAATGCCCCGTAAATCAAATTGGGGTAATAGTGGTGACGGCTCAAACCTAACTATATTTATGCCTAAAAGCAGTAGTTTAGAGTTTGCTGGCGTTAATGTATCGGTGACTGCAAAGGAGCTTAAAAACGGCGCAGAAGTTGATGTGGTTAACGGCGAAATTACGGTAGATGATATTACTGGCAACATTAAGCTCACCACTGTAAATGGTGATGTGAACGCTGAGAACTTAAACGGGAATATTCAGTTTGAAACCGTAAATGGTGAAATTAACGATAGGCAATCAAGTGGTGAGCTGCGTTTTAGCGCTGTTAATGGTGATATTAAATCAACTTCAAGCGCTAATGATGTGCGCCTTGAAAACGTAAATGGCGATATAGAATTTACGCTATCGGCTATTAAAAACCTACGTATTAATACGGTCAATGGCGAAGCAGAAGTACAGATTAACGAGCTTTTAAAAGGCGGTGATGTACGTTTTGAATCAGTAAGTGGTGATGCCGACTTTTATTTCCCACAAAGTGTATCAGCAAAGTTTGAAATTAAAGCCCATGCTAATGGTAAAATCATTAACAAAGTCAGTAGTGACAAAGTCAGTAAAGCTAAATATGGCCCAGCCAGTGATTTAGAGTTTAGTATTAATGGCGGTAATGCAAATGTTGAAATGGATACCATAAGTGGACGAATAGAGCTTCGTACCAAATAACACTCATTCCCCATCACGATTACAAAAAGCAGGAAAGATTTCCTGCTTTTCTATTTGCACAGCCCCTGCAAGTCGATAGAATAGAGCCATTCAATTTTACTACTGTGAAGTTATGGCCAAACCAGATAAGCAAGTCGATACTCTTAAAGTTCCTCCCCATTCAATAGAAGCTGAACAATCTGTTTTAGGTGGCTTAATGCTTGATAACCAAGCTTTTGACCGCGTAGCTGAGCTTGTTGTATCACAGGATTTTTATACCCGCACGCACAAGTTAATTTTTGAGGCGATGACGGCACTTGCTGAGATTGGCGATCCGATAGATTTAATCACTATTTCTGAAAGTTTAGAAAAAAATAATAAACTTGCAGGTATTGGGGGTTTTGCTTACTTAGCCGAAATTGCTAAAAATACGCCAAGTGCAGCCAACATTGATGCCTACGCAAACATTGTACGTGAGCGTGCTGTTGTACGTGAAATGATTGGCGTGGCAAATGAAATAGCCGAAGCGGGTTTTAATACCGAAGGGCGTACTAGTCACGACCTACTCGATTTTGCCGAAAGCAAAGTATTTAAAATTGCCGAGCAACGTACAAAAAGTACGGAAGGCCCGCAAAGTATTCATAACATACTCGAAAAAACCGTTGATAAAATAGAAGAGCTTTATCAATCGCCACAAGATGGTGTAACGGGTGTAAGTACAGGTTATGCCGATCTTGATAAAATGACGACGGGCCTGCAACCGTCTGACTTAATTATTGTTGCAGCGCGTCCTTCAATGGGTAAAACCACCTTTGCGATGAATCTTGCAGAACATGCCGCAATGACTCAAGACAAACCCGTGCTAATTTACTCGCTAGAGATGCCTTCAGAACAAATTATGATGAGGATGTTAGCGTCTCTTGGCCGTATTAACCAAACTAAGGTACGTACAGGTCAGTTAGATGATGACGATTGGGCGCGACTTTCATCAACAATGGGCTTGTTGATGGAAAAAGGCAAAATGTATGTTGATGATGCCTCGGGCTTAACACCTACCGATGTTCGCTCTCGTGCACGTCGTATTGCGCGTGACCACGGCGGCATTAGTATGATCATGGTCGATTACTTGCAGCTAATGCGCGTACCTAGCCTTGCTGATAACCGAACGCTTGAAATTGCTGAAATTTCGCGTTCACTTAAATCACTAGCAAAAGAGCTAAAATGTCCGGTTGTTGCGCTTTCGCAGCTAAACCGTACGCTAGAGCAACGTGCCGATAAACGCCCAATTAACTCAGATTTACGTGAGTCAGGGTCGATAGAGCAGGATGCCGATTTAATCATGTTTATTTACCGTGACGAAGTTTACAACGAAGACAGTACTGATAAAGGTATTGCTGAGATTATCATAGGTAAACAACGTAACGGCCCAATTGGTAAAGTGCGTTTAACATTCCAAGGTCAATTTTCTCGCTTTGATAATTACGCGGGACCAGCGGTAGATGACGATTACTAATGCGCTTAGCGACTGCTGAAATTAACTTAACGGCACTTGCGCATAATTTAGCGCAAGTTAAGGGCTTTGCACCTAACAGCAAAGTGATGGCGGTGCTAAAAGCAAATGCTTACGGGCATGGATTAGTAACGATTGCGCAGCATTTAAATAATGCTGACGCATTTGCTGTGGCACGTATAGATGAAGGGCTTGCCCTTCGAGCTGGGGGCTTAACAAAACCAATTGTTTTACTAGAAGGCTTTTTTAACAAAGCCGACTTACCTATTCTGCTCGCCAACAATTTTCAAACTATTATTCACGATGAGTACCAATTAGCGGCGCTTGAAAAAGCAAAGCTAGATGCACCAATAACATGCTGGTTAAAAGTAAATACAGGTATGCATCGATTAGGTATTGCGCCAGAGCAGTTTGAAGCCTTTTATAGCCGCTTGCAAAAAACACCTAACGCTAAAAATACCGTTAATTTAATGACCCACTTTTCGTGTGCTGATGACGTTGATAATGCTAAAACGGTTCAGCAAATTACGTTGTTTGATAATTTAGTGAATGGTATTGACCAAGCGCATTGTTTATCAAATTCGGCTGGTATTATTGCCTGGCCGAGCGGTCATGGCGATTGGGTGCGTCCTGGGCTTATGTTATATGGTGTATCGCCAATGGCAAATAGTATTGGGCAGCAACACAAATTAAAACCAGTTATGCGCTTAACTACGCGCGTAATTGCAGTGCGAGATGTGCCTGCTAATGAAGCTGTTGGGTATGGTGGTCGTTGGAAAAGCGATAAACCAACCAAGTTAGCTGTTGTAGCTATGGGTTATGGCGATGGTTATCCTCGGCATGCTAAAGAGGGGACACCGGTAATAATTGGTGAGCAGCGTTATGGTATTGTAGGTAGCGTAGCTATGGACATGATCAGCGTTGATATAGGCGCTAATGAGCATAATATTAAAGTTGGCGACAGAGTCACTATGTGGGGCCCTGAGCTACCAGTTGAAGAAATAGCACTGTGCGCTGATACTATTCCTTACGAGCTATTATGTAATATTACACCACGCGTAAGTTATGAGTATCAGCCATAGTTAGTTTTTAGCGTATACCAATTGGGTATAATTACTCTTTTATAAAGTAAATGTCGCTAAAGCCCATACGGGCAAATTCTTGGTCGCGAAAGTTACGAACAGAAGCAGACCCTTTTGAGGTCATTTCTATTTGGCGTACCATATTTAAGTAATTTGTTAAATCAATACCCTCGGCAGCAGCAATAGCTTGATACATGTCGTGGTATTTATCTTTTGCGAAGTTAATTTCGCGCGGTTGGTTTTTAAATGTATACGTTATTCTGCGTGCCATAATAAGCTCAGTTAAATTGAGTGTTAGTATAATTTTACACTGTATTGAACTGGCATTGAATGATTTGTTTAAATCAAATAATTAAAAAGTAGAGTTTAAAATGAAATTATCAGTAGAGATCAGTAAATATCCACTTCACCAAGATTACATTCCGTTTATTAAAGGCTTTATTGACCGCTTAAACGAATACGAAAATTTAAAAGTGATTACTAATACGCTATCAACGCAAATTTTTGGTGATTATGATTTAGTAATGCAGGTGTTAAATACCGAAATTAAGCGCTCATATGAAGAATTTGGTAAAGCTATTTTTGTATGTAAGTTTCTCTTTGGCGACTTATCGCCTGAATAATCTATAATACCAATCTGCATAAATATTTGATCAATTTAACGAATTAAATTGCACTATAACGTCGTTAAAATTTTTTATTTAGAACAACTAGATACAAAAATTTTGCCTAGTTTTAGCGTGATTTTCTTAACGTTAAATAGACCTCGTATATAAGCAGATTGGTATAACAAATGGCGCAACTAAACGGTGATTGCATAATATGGACTTTTTAACACAAACCTTAAGCGGTTTTACAGCAATGTCGCATTGGGAATACATTGCGGTAGGATTGTCGATGGCGTACTTATTATTGGCAATAAAGGAAAGCTTATGGTGTTGGCCGGCGGCATTTTTTAGCACGCTCATTTATACAATTATGTACTGGAATGGCGCATTGCTCATGGAGTCGTTACTTAATTTTTATTATATGTATATGGCTGTGTTTGGATGGGTTGTATGGAGAAAAGGCAAAGCTGAAAATTTAAATATTACATCGTGGTCGATAAACCGTCATGCTGTTTTAATTAGTTTAACAACCGTAGCTGCAATTACAATTGGTTACGTTATGCAAAACTATACGCATGCCGATTTTGCTTACCTTGATAGTTTCACAACGTGTTTTGCCGTAGTAACTACTTACTTAGTTGCTAAAAAAGTCCTCGAAAACTGGCTGTACTGGATTGTAATAGATGCAGCTTCCATGTATTTATATTATGAAAAAGGCTATTACCCAACGCTTGCGCTCTTTATATTTTATACCATTATGGCCGCGTGGGGCTTTAAAACTTGGTACGAAGAGTACGAACAAAGCCAAGCTAAGCCGCTAGCTCAGCTTTAATTAATGATTGAGCATAATCAGCTAGTAAAAATGTGTAGGGCGTTTATAGAGCCTACTAGCGTTACTTCAAGCGAGCGACTACTAAATGGTTTTAGTAACGATAATTTTTTAATACGTACCAAACAACAAGGGTATTTATTAAAGTGTTATAAAAGCCATTGGCCAGCCATAGGACTTGAAGCACAGCGTTTTTTAAGTGAGCTTAATATATGTCCTGCGCCTGTTTGGCTCGATAAAAAGAATAGCCGTGCGGTATTTAATTATATTGAAGGTAATACAGCGCAATCGGATATAACGCTTAGCTTTATTAATAAACTTGCTCAAGTGCACAATTACAAAGTGTCTACTGCGCCAATGGATATAGCTAAAGAGCTGCATTTTTATCAAAGCACCGGCGTATATACGCAATATAAACCTCAAATAGAGCAGGCACTCAAAGTAGTTGCAGCCATGCAATTTGATGAAGGCTTTTGTCATAATGACTTGGTAAAAGATAACATTATTGTAAATGCTTCGGGCATGTATTTAATTGATTTTGAGTACGCGCAAACTAACGATGTATATTTTGATTTGGCAGCCCTTGCAGTGAGCTTTAATCTTAATGAGAGCAGTGACAGTACATTGTTAAACAACTATAAAAATAGCGTTGATAAAACAAGCACTTTTTACCCATCAATAGATAAGCTAAATTACTATAAACTGTTTTTTTTGGTGTTATGTATTGCTTGGTATGAGGAGCGCAACATAACCTGTGAATCTATAATGTTACGTGCGCAGCTAAATAAACTTGTTACTAATACTTTTTTATAAAAGTTACAAACCACCAAAGCGTTCAGCGAGCTCTTTGTACTTTGTTACTTCGGCCGCATCAAATTGTGGTTCGCCATTCTCGTCTTCAGATTTAGCAATTAATAAACTTTCTCTAGAGAGACGTTTTACACGCTCTACTTTTACACCTAAAAATTCAGCGACTTGCTCAGTAGACATTAAACTCATTATTATTTCCTCGTATTAAACTAATCCTCACAGCGACAATCATAATTTTAATGTTACTAAACCGTTACTGTTTCTTATCTAATAAGAATAAATAGCGTGTTTTTAAGCCTTTGTGAAGTGTTTTATTTAAAAGAGTTTAATTAATAAGCATATAAGCTGATCTTACTGGTATTTATTTAAAGATCTCTTTATCATTGCGGGTGCTAAAGCACTGATATCGCGAGTTGGTGTGGCGGCAACAAATGTGCTCTCGTGGTGAAATGGATATCACGTGGCCCTCCGGAGGCTGAGTTGTAGGTTCGATCCCTACCGAGAGCGCCATTTGCTTTTATATGTATTAATTATCCTCTCTATATTACCTAGCTTCTTATTAATTACTCTTGTATTTAAAAATGCATTTACTGCAAAAACTTTGAAAGTTAATTTTAAAAACAGCTTTCTAGTTATTTATACAATGCAAAATTAGCATCCAAAAATCATGTTGTAATTATTTGCATATAAGTTTTAGTGATAAATGAGGAAGACCGATTTAATGTTAAATAGTCAATTAGAGATACTAGCTCAAGGACACGCTTATCTTGAAGGTGTAACTAAAGAGGACTATTCCCAAGTCATCACTCCTAACTTTATTAGCTCGGCTGGAGCTCATATGCGACATATTATCGATCATTATCAATCTTTAATGACCGGCTTTAGCACGCAAAAAGTAGATTATGATTGCCGCTTAAGAGGAGGAGATATTGAAAACTCTCCAACTGCTGCAATAAAAAAAATTGCCGAAATAACAACGTGGATTGAACAGCTAAGTCCAGATGATTTTAATAAACCGTTATCACTTTCAAGCGAAGTTTCAATTAAAAGCAAAAATGTACAAACAGTAACCACATCACTTGCGCGAGAGCTTATTTTTGTAGGCAGTCACGCTGTGCACCATTACGCGATGATTTCACAAATTTCTTTTGCTCAAAAGTCGCAGCTCGATCAAAGCTTTGGTTTAGCACCAAGTACAGCTACTTTTTTAAGAGAAAATAGCCAGCCAGCACAACCAAAATCGATGCAAAATTAAAATGTGCACGTTAAGCTACTTTTTAACTGATGATGGCTACGAGCTATTTTTTAATCGCGATGAGCAAAAAACACGAGAAACGGCAATCGCTCCAAGTAAGCACCAGGGCAATGCAATTTTCCCCATTGATCCGCAAGGAGGAGGTACTTGGCTTGGGGTATCGCATTTTGGGCAAACACTCGCATTATTAAACGATTACCAAAGTGTATTTGATATAACTGCGGTAAAGCATAGTAGAGGTTTGTTAATCCCTCATTTACTGAGCAATAAAGCCCCTGCATTGTACCAATTACAAAACATGGATTTATCGGGCTACGCGCCTTTTAAGTTATGTATTTTTCCGGATGGGCTATCGATAAATAACAATAACGTGGTTTTTGTTAGGTGGGATGCAAAGCAGTTGATCCACTGCCAAGTTGAACCACTTGCTACGTCATCAGGTGTTGAGCTTGAAACGGTGACACAAAAGCGTAAACAACAATTTAAGCAACTTATTGATTTAAGACATCCTGAAAGTGAGCAGTTTTTAGCGTTTCATTACAGTAAAGCCGAACAAGGGCAATATGGCGTAAATATGCTAAGGGAAGATGCAATGACGGTCAGTATTAGCCATATTAAAGTTGGTAACACTATACGCTTTAATTATTTTGATAAGCAGTCTCAGCTCATTAGTAGCATTGGTTGTTTAAAAGTGGCTGCTGCTTAACTAAATATTTTTATAGCTGTTACATAACTAAAAAAGTCGACGCAATTAATAGCGTCGACTTTTTTTGCTCAATTTTTACCTGCTATATTAATACAGCAGGTAAAAATTATGAGTGATTTATATAATCATCCTTTTTATCACCAAGGTAGAGCTTAAGTAGCTTTTCAGGCGCACTTGGTAGGTGCACACTTAAAAGTAATCCTGGCGTGTGATTAAAGTTGCTATCAATGCCCATGCAATGAAATTGAGCGCCTAGCTTATGGTATTGCTTTAATAAAATCGGTATGTCTTTTTTATCTTCTTCTATTCCCATAACCAATGCTGATACATGGCCTATGTTTAACGTGTGGTCATTAATAAAGTCTTCAAACTCTGGGTGGAGCTTATTATTAAAAGGCGTATTGGCGCTAACACCTTGTTTATTATTAACCATTGCATGGCCAATAATTGCAACAGAACGAGGGTCATAAAGTTTACTTAATGAAACAGTGCCATATAAAGTCCTATAGCGTGGATTTTGCGCCATAAACGCACCAATCCCTTTAAATAGCAGCAATAAACCATGGTAACTGCCCTGATGCTTTTGAACTATAAACGATCGACCCATTTCTAAGCACGGCTGTTGCTGATTAATAAAAGAAGGTTCAAAGTTAAACATTTGCGATAAATAAAGAGCGCTCACGTCGCTATTTTTTTGTAATAAATCGGTTTGCCCAATTCTATAAGCACCAATAATTTCTTCATTTTTATGATCAAAAATAAACAAATGCATGTAAGTCGCATCAAACTTATCTGTGTCGCATGGCTCGCCACTTCCTTCGTTTAATGTACGAAAGGTTATTTCTCTGAGGCGTGTTATTTCAGTAACGCAATTAGGTATTTGCTCTTGGTAGCCGTAATAAACTGAGTAACCTTTAAAGTCGACTAAATGCTGCTCGCTTGGCAAGTTTGCAAGCTCATTTTTCATTTTTGTTTTATCAACTTCCTGCATAATGGCTTTGAGCTGTGTTGATTGGTTATCCTCTTGCCAAGGCGTTACAAAGCGCTCATCGTTTAAGTAACACTGCAAGCGTGTAAGTGCGTTTATGTCGTCAGTTTTTTCAAACTTATTTAATAATTTGGGTGTAAGTAAATTACCAGCGCTTAAGCTAATAGAGCTTTTTTGAATTTTAAGTAATTCGCGTATTAGCATTAATAATCTAAATCGGTAGTAAACACGCCCCAAGTTATAAAAGGTTGAGCTATTCTGACCGCTAATAAATACAGGCAATAAAGGAGCTTGTGTTTTTAAAGCTAGTTGAGCGGCTAAGCGATTCCATTGCCCGTCAGTTACACGTTGTTTTTCTGATTGAAAAAATGACACTCTTCCCGCAGGAAAAACCACAAGTAAGCCATCATTTTTAACATGACTAAAACACTGTTTTATTGCGCTGGTATTAATGGCTGCTTTTGGTTTTAGTGGGTTAGCAAAAATAAAATAGTCTTTAATTTCTTTAAATATTTTTAAACCCACGTTAGCCATTACTTTTGTATCGCTACGATAATGGGTGAGTAAATTTGCAATAATTACGCCCTCAATCATGCCATAAGGATGATTACATACCACTATGCAAGGGCCATGCTTTGGTATTTTGTCAATAACACCTTGTGCACCAAGCACATTAATACCTAATACATTTAACAGCTTTTCACTAAACTCTTGTTTATCTAAACCCGATAAATTATTACAGAGGTATATATCACGCAGCTTATTGATGCCCAATAGGCTATCGAGCAGCGGAGCGGCTATTTTTAGTATATGACTCAAAGGAGAAACGGTGCTTATTGCCGCTACACTTAAGTTTGATACGGGGTGGTTTAATTTTGTCATATACGTTGATGCTCTTAAATTTTTATAGCTGTTGTGTATATTTAGACCGAGGAAAAACCACATTATGTTCAAATTAGGTTAATTAAGTTTGTTTAAAAGCGTAAAAATAATACCCAAATAGCCTTTTAAGTACTAAGTGGCTGTAGGTTATTAAGAAAATAGAAGAGGGTTTTAATTATCCATAAAATAAGGTTACCCACTACAGCTAATAAGAGTGATACAGCAAGTAATCCTTTGTAGTTATATATCACTACTTACAACTCAAAAACTAGACTTTTAAGCTTAATTAATGCTATTTAAGGTACATCTACTTTAAATGTAAAAAATCTCACCTTTATGCTAATTACTTTGCCTGTGTCTGAGCTCACCCCTGGTATGTACGTTGATAGTGTTACTAAGCAACACGAGGGGATCAATAGCATAAAAATTAAGACCAGTGGCTTGGTGCGCGACAAATCTATTATTAAGCGTTTAGTGTCTGAAGGGGTGCTCGAGCTGCTTATAGATTTTACTAAAGGTGATGCGCCAGTTCCTGCTAAATATAAGCCCCAAAGCGCACCTAAAACATCTAATAGCCAAAAAAAAGTAGAAAAAACCCCTATAGCTATTTCTATCGAACAGGAGTTTGCTAAAGCGACTGTAAATTACGATCAGCATGGCAGAAAGTTACAATCATTATATGGCGATTTAACATCTGGCCTGAGTGTTAATATAAAAGTGCTTGATGAAATTGCCAGCGAGATAGTCAGCTCAGTTTTTCGTAATGCTAACGCTATGACTATTCTTACTCGTATAAAAGACAAACATAGCTATAACTGGCGGCATATGATCAACTGCGCCATTTTTACTGCTGTATTTGCTAAATACTTAGGGTATGAAAAGGCTGTTGTACAAGAGCTTGCAATGGGGGCGTTACTTCATGACTTAGGCCAAGCTAAATTACCGCAGGGTATATTTTCCAAGCCAACTAAACTAAGTAATAACGAGCTAGCAGCAATTAAAAAGCATGTTGCGCAAGGTTTAGGTTTAGTTAAAGGTGAGAAGGGTATAACTCCCCTTATGCTCGATATGATAGTAAATCATCATGAGCGTTTAGATGGCTCTGGTTATCCGCGAGGCCTGCAGGCTGAAAAGTTAAGTCGCCCGGCGCGTATAATGGCAATTGTAGATGTGTACGATGCTATGACAGCCGATAGAATGCACCAAGAGGGTGATGAGCCTATTAATGCATTACGCTACTTATTAGCCAATAAGCACTTGTTTGATGGTGAGTTAGTTCAGCGCTTTATAAAGTGTTTAGGGGTCCATCCGGTAGGAACTATTGTAAAATTAACGAATGAACGTTTAGCCTTAGTGCTTGAGGGGAACGTATTAAATCCTATAAAACCTAAAATTAAGCTATTTTATAATGCTAAGCACAATCATCATGTTACACCTAAAGACATAGATTTAAGTGAGCACACCCAAGAGCTGAAAATACTAGCAAGTGTTAAGCCTCTTGATTATCAGATTAATTTGTCTCGCCTGCTAAAAGAGCATTTGTTGAACTAGTTTTACTGCATTGCCTTTTTTTAGTTTGTTTTGCAGAAATAAACGCACCCAAAAAACAACTCCCCATCAGTGTTAACCATAGCAAAGTACCTAACTCTACATGCAATGCAAAACAACAAAGCGCTAAAGAAATCAACGCATTTAACATTGCCCCTAACCAATAATGGTTTACGGGGTTATCGCATTGTCCTGCTTGAGTGCATGCGCAGTAGTTTGCTTTGTAAAAGCAAAATACACTCGCCCCACAAAATATTAGCCCTGTAATAATAAATAAAATGATCACAGTTTTACTTCCTTTGCGATTTTATAGTGAGTGTAATTTGCTATATATTTCAAGTCAATCTAAATGATAATTAATTACAATTAGAGCTTTAACTCTAATAACACATTTCTCATCCGATGAGTTTTAAATAGTTGTTAAAATGTCGTTAAATAACATGTTTTTTGCTGTTTTTTGACGCATTCATAGAGTTTTTTACAAAAAATTAAGGTAGTGTAGCAAAGTTTCAAATCCTAATAACAACACACATAGTACCCAGACAGTCAGTTTGGTTAAGGACTCAACAATGAAATTTTCTAAAACTCTTATTGCAGCTTCGCTTGCATTTGTTTCAGCTGATAGCTTTGCAGCTGCGTTTCAATTATCAGAGCAAAATGCATCGGGTTTAGGCCGTGCATACGCTGGTGAAGCTTCTATCGCAGACGATGCGTCTGTAGTTGCACGTAACCCTGCACTAATGACTTTATTTAAAGATAAGCAACTAAGTGTTGCTGCTATTGGTGTAATTCCAGATGTAAGTATTGAAGGCGAAAGTACTAATAACGGTATTGACCCAAGTGCATTAGATGACGACAGCATTGCACCAAGTGCTGTAGTACCTGCTGTTTACTTTACTATGCCTTACAACGATAAAGTATCGATTGGTTTTGGCGCATTTTCTAACTTTGGTTTATCTACAGAGTTTAACGACGAATACGTTGCTGGCCAAATTGCTGGCGAAACAGAAATCTTTACTGTTAACCTTAATGCAAGCGTTGCTTATAAAGTAACTGAGCAATTCAGCTTTGGTATTGGTTTAAACGCTATTTATGCTGATGCAACTGTTATTCGTAAAGTGGGTGCTAATGCAAGCGGTATTGATTTTGGTGCTGATGCTGTAAACCTTCAAGGTGATGATACTGGTTTTGGTTTAAACGTTGGTTTAATGTACCAGCTAGATGATAACAGCCGTTTTGGTTTTAACTATCGTAGCGAAACAGACATCACATTTGATGGTGACTTCTCAAACGATCTACCAGCAGCTATTGGTGGTACAGGCGGCGCTAAGCTACCAGGAGCTGTTGATCTAACACTACCAGCTATTGCTGAGTTTTCTGGCTCACATCAGTTAGATGATAAGTTAGGCCTACATTACAGTGTATTATGGACAGGTTGGAGCAGCTTTGAATCACTAGAAGCACAAGTAACGTTACCAACTGGTGATAAGTTTGTTGCGTTTGAAAAGCAAGAGCAGTTTGATGACTCTTTCAGATACTCTGTAGGTGCTGATTACCAATACAACGAAGATTTACTACTTCGTGCCGGTGTTGCATTTGATGAGTCTCCAGTATCACAAACGCACCTATCAATCTCTATTCCTGATACCGATCGCTTTTGGTTCTCGTTTGGCGGTAACTACACAATTGATCAAAACTCTAACGTTGATCTTGGTGTAAGTATCATCCGTGGTAAAACACAAACGTTCACAGAAGCTGATGACTCGGGCAGCCAGTGGGGCTTCGAATCTAAAGGCCACGCGGTATTACTTGGCGCTCAGTATAACTACAAGTTTTAATGTAGAAGTGTCTCGTGGTTAATCACAGGGCACAAAAAAGCCGCTCACTTTAATTAAAGT
>NZ_JACJFC010000105.1:0-224 GCF_014164385.1 Pseudoalteromonas sp. SG43-3 | reverse complement strand
TCTCCCTATAATGCGACCCCACTGAGACGGGAAACGCTGAAGCATAGCAAGGCACGAACTACTCAGAGAGTTAAATAAAACTTCGGTTTTAAATTGTCGAAAGAAAGTTTAAAACAAAGTGTTGACTCGAAAAATAAAGGGTGTATTATTCGCATCCCTTGAGACGCTAAAGCGACTCAAAACGTTCTTTAACAATATAAAGCAATCATCTGTGTGGGCACTCG
>NZ_JACJFC010000104.1:0-230 GCF_014164385.1 Pseudoalteromonas sp. SG43-3 | reverse complement strand
ATCATCATCAAACGACTCGTCTTCAACCTTAGCTTCTGATTCAGAGAAGTCATTATCAATTAATAGTTCATCATCAAAATCATCTTCTAAGCTATCTAAGTTAGCATTTTCAGAAAGCGCATTTGATAAGTCCTGCTCAGCTTGGCTGGAAGCGACTCCCTGCGCCTCACCGTCTAAATCATCACCTTGTAATTCTTCGGGGGTAAATGGCAACTCACTTTCTAGTGTTT
>NZ_JACJFC010000103.1:0-245 GCF_014164385.1 Pseudoalteromonas sp. SG43-3 | reverse complement strand
AAGGGTGTATTATTCGCATCCCTTGAGACGCTAAAGCGACTCAAAACGTTCTTTAACAATATAAAGCAATCATCTGTGTGGGCACTCGTACAGATTGAGTTCTAACAGCCAAGCTACTTAGGTAGCGAGGCAAACAAATTAGAGTCTCAATTGAAACTGAGTGACCATATGTTATTAAAAGATTCAGCCTTGAGCTGTTTTGATTTTACTTTTTTAAAAGTGAAAATAATAACGCACAGTCAATT
>NZ_JACJFC010000102.1:0-249 GCF_014164385.1 Pseudoalteromonas sp. SG43-3 | reverse complement strand
GCCCAGTGCATCAACGGTGACGATTGGCGTAATAGTATCCACATTACCACTGCTGTTTGCGGTGCTCTCGTTGCCTGCCGCATCGGTAATACTCGCGCTTACAGTAAAGTCACCTTGTGCAAGGGCACCTGGAATCTCAATGTTCCAGTGGCCATCGCTGCCAACTAGGGTCTCAATGGTTTGCACAGCGCCTGCGCTGTCGGTGATGGTGAGTGTAACAGTGCCACCAATTTCATTACTGGTGCCCTG
>NZ_JACJFC010000101.1:0-251 GCF_014164385.1 Pseudoalteromonas sp. SG43-3 | reverse complement strand
AAAATAAAGGGTGTATTATTCGCATCCCTTGAGACGCTAAAGCGACTCAAAACGTTCTTTAACAATATAAAGCAATCATCTGTGTGGGCACTCGTACAGATTGAGTTCTAACAGCCAACCTACTTCGGTAGCGAGGCAAACAAATTAGAGTCTCAATTGAAACTGAGTGACCATATGTTATTAAAAGATTCAGCCTTGAGCTGTTTTGATTTTACTTTTTTAAAAGTGAAAATAATAACGCACAGTCAATT
>NZ_JACJFC010000100.1:0-251 GCF_014164385.1 Pseudoalteromonas sp. SG43-3 | reverse complement strand
GGCGGTAACAGGGGTTCGAATCCCCTTGGGGACGCCACTTACTATTTTAAGTATTGTGTAAAGCAGTGTGACACCGCACTCTCTATGCACGACGTTATCAAGAGTACTAATCTCTTGGGGACGCCTCTTACTTATTTTAATAGGGAAGTGTAGTGTTATTAAGAAAGCTCGCCTGAAACGAGTCTAAAAATTCAGTTGTCCTAGTGACACATTTATGTGTCCCCATCGTCTAGAGGCCTAGGACACCGCCC